>DATDOO010000288.1:0-4470 GCA_035293245.1 Methylococcaceae bacterium | reverse complement strand
GACGCTCCCGGCGCGATGCGCATCGAGCTGGTCCTTGATGACGTCCACCGCTTGCAGAAAGGCGTCGACCATTTCCGTGGTGGGTTGCAGTTCTTGCTTGCGCAGGCGGTCGAGCAGGTTCTCCAGGATGTGCGTGACCTCCGCCATGTCGCTGAAGCCGAACGTGCCGCTGCCGCCCTTGATGGAGTGGGCGGCGCGGAAAATGGCATTCAGGTCGTCGAGGTCGGGCGCGGCGGTGTCGAGTCCGAGAAGCAATCGCTCCATGGATGCCAAGTGTTCCTCGGTTTCCTCGAAGAACACCTGGTAGAACTGCGACATGTCGATGCTCATGTTCATCCTGTGTCGGAAGTGAGGTATCCCGCAGGTTGGGTTAGGCGTTCTCGGCGCAACCCGACATTCCGGCCTCGGGGCGCTGGGTCTCATGCCGGGCTTCCATACCCGGCCCCTTTCGGGCGGCTACCGCCATGCAAACCGGCTGTCCTGCCGGCTTGTCGCGGAGAACCGCTAACCCGACGACTAGCCCTAGCCGATCACTTTCTTGACCACTTCGAGCAGTTTCTGCGGATCGAAGGGCTTGACCAGCCAGCCGGTGGCGCCCGCCGCCTTGCCCTGCTGCTTCATGGCATCCCCGGATTCGGTGGTCAGCATCAGGATCGGGGTGCTCTTGTAGCTGGGCATGCCCCGCAAGGTCTTGATGAGCGTGACGCCGTCCATACGGGGCATGTTCTGGTCGGTGAGGATCAGATCCATCGGCTTGTTGCGTGCTTTGTCCAGACCGTCCTGACCGTCGCTGGCTTCGACAACTTCGTAGCCGGCGCTTTTCAGGGTGAAGGAAACCATTTGCCGGATCGACGGTGAATCGTCCACGGTCAGTACTGTTTTCGCCATGATGGATAATCCCTGATGTTTTTCTTGGATTGGAAATCGTGGGCCGCTTCAGAACAGGTCGATGTCGCCCGCGGCCATGTTCACTTGCTGGACGGGGTTGTGCCGGGTCTTGTCGATCAGCGATTGCGCCTCGCCGATGGCCTCGCGGAATAATTTCAGGCGGGTCATGCAGTCGCCGGCGCGGACGCCTTCCTCCCGTGTTTCCCGGGCCACGCCGAGTATGCCGCCGAGGATGGCGTCCATGGCGTTGAGGCGGTTCTGCGAGTGGCGGAGCAACTGGCTGGCGATGTCCTGGAATTGCAGGGACATGACCGAAACGCGCACGTCGTCCTCGATATGCCCGGTCATGACCAGCAGTTCCTTCATGGTGGTTCGTACGCTGTCGTCCATGTCGGAGATTTTTTCCCTCATGCCCTCCACCTTGAGTTGGGCCTGCAGCGCGAAATTCATGTCCTTGGACGACACTTCCTGCAAGGCCTCTTCGGCGGAGGACAGCGAGGTGTTGACGCCCCTGACCAGCAGCTTGATCTGGTCGCTGAATTCGTTGGAGCGGATCGACAGCTTGCGCACTTCGTCGGCAACCACGGCGAAGCCGCGCCCCGCATCCCCGGCACGCGCCGCTTCGATGGCGGCGTTGAGGGCGAGCAGATTGGTCTGGTCGGCGATGTCGCGCACTTCCTTGAGTACGCCGAGGATGCGGTTGACATCGTTGTGCACGTCCTCCATGCGCTCCACCATCACCATCGCCATCTTGCTGTTGGTGATGATGTTGTCCACGAATATGGACATGGTTGTGGAGGTGTTGTGCAGGAAATGGCTGAGGGTGATTCCATCCTCTCCGCTCTCTGGCTCCCCGACTGTAGCGCTTTGCTGGAGGGTGAGATTATTGACCATCTCGTGCAGGTGACGCACCGATTGTTCCATGCCGGTGAAACTGCCCACCAGTTTCTGCATGGCGTCGGAAACCACATGGATGGTCTGCTCCATTTCCGAACCGGCTCCGGCGATTTGTTCGTTGAACTCGCGGGAAAGGTGATGCAGAAACGCGTCGATTTCGCCGGAAATCTCATCCATGCCGACGCGCAGGATCGCTTCCTGCTGACCACTCGCTGCGTTAGCGCCGCGCGCTTGCTTGTGCAGCCAAGCCCAACCGCACGCGAGGAGGATCAGTAGGCCGATGTTGATTCCAGCGGCGGTTCCACTCGTCACCTCAAGCGGAGTCAGGGCGGCGGACATGCCAATGACCAGGATGCTGAACAGCAGCCCAGTCCACAGGCCGGGCGAGGATTTTGCGCTGGTTTGGCTCATTTCGTATTCGCCGGCGGAATTCAGTCGATGGCGAACAGTTTGCCGAAATTGGCGATGTCGAGAATTTGCCGCACCGACGCCTGGCAGTGGCTCAAGTGAACTTTGCCGCCGATTTTCCCGGAGCGATCCTTGAGCAGCAGCAACATCCCCAGGGCCGAACTGTCGAGGTAGTCCACGCCGCGCAGGTCGATTTCGATCTCCTGCAGGTTCGGTGAGGCCAGGGTCTGCTCGCAGGCCTCGCGGAACTCCTTGTGGGCGGCAAAATCGAAACGGCCGTTGAGATGCAACACGGCGCGGTTGTTGGTAATTTCGGTGCGAATCTGCATGGCTGAGTGGCGTGAATTAAAGATGATTGTCTTTGAAGGATTTTCCCGTGACTTCACTGCGCGTGGCAAGGGAAAGTTGCAAGGGAAAAGCAATAATTAGTCGGGTAGCAACGCCCGAACGGTATCCCGTTCCTCCAGAAGTTCGCGTTCGGTGATGCGCATTCTTTCGCGGCTGAATTCGTCGATGTCCAGTCCCTCGACGATGCGCCAGGCACCGCCGGCCGATGCGACGGGATAGGAATAAAAGATGTCCGGCGCGATGCCGTAAGCGCCGGCGCCGGGAAGCGCCGCGCTCGTCCAGTCGTCCTGCGGAGTGCCGTACACCCAGTCCCGCAGGTGGCTGATGGCAGCGTTGGCGGCGGAAGCGGCGCTGGATTTGCCGCGCGCCTGGATGACGGCCGCGCCGCGCTGCTGCACGGTGGGGATATAATCCTCTTCGTACCACTCGGGCGCAACGAGTTCCAGCGCCTGGCGCCCGCGCACTTCGGCGTGGTGCAGGTCGGGGTATTGCGTGGTGGAGTGGTTGCCCCAGATGGCGACGCGGCGCACTTCGTCCACGCGCGCGCCGCAATGTTGGGCGAGCAGGCTGACGGCGCGGCTGTGGTCGAGCCGGGTCATCGCGGAGAAATTGCATGGTTCCAGGCTCCTGGCGTTGTGCAGGGCGATCAGGGCGTTGGTGTTGGCCGGATTGCCGACGACCAGCGCCTTGACGCCGGGTTTGGCGACCTCGCCCAGCGCCTGGCCCTGGACGGCAAAAATTCCGGCGTTGATTTGCAGGAGGTCCTTGCGCTCCATCCCGGGGCCGCGCGGCCTCGCGCCGACCAGGAAGGCGTAATCGGCGCCGGCGAAAGCCACCCGCGGGTCGGAGGTGGCGACGACGCTTCGCAGCAGCGGAAACGCGCAATCCTCCAGTTCCATGACGACGCCCCTAAGGGAGTCCAGGGCTTCGGGGATTTCCAGGAGATGCAGGTTGATCGGCTGATCCGGCCCGAGAAAGTCGCCGGCTGCAATACGAAAGAGCAGGGCGTAGGTGATTTGTCCCGCGGCGCCGGTGACGGCTACGTTGACTGGCGTAGACATGGGACGACCTCTGGATGGTTTTTTCGTTTTGCGGGTCGGTGGAAGGCCGGGTCGAGCGGAATTCCAGTGGCAATCATAGAGGACGCGTTCGGCTTAGCCAAATTTACCCGCGCGGCGTCGAGGGGCCTTCGATCATCGCGTACGCCGAGTGATTGTGGATGGATTCGAAGTTTTCCGTTTCCACCCGGTAGCGGCGGACGCGCGGGTCGGCGTTCAGGCGGCAGGCGATGTCCCGAACCATGTCCTCGACGAACTTGGGGTTGTTGTAGGCTCTTTCAGTGACGTATTTCTCGTCGCTGCGCTTGAGCAGGCCGTACAGTTCGCACGAGGCTTCGCCTTCGATCAGGTCGATGATCTCCTCGATCCACACGCCGCCGCCTTCGATCGCGACGCTCACGTGCGAGCGCTGGTTGTGCGCCCCGTAATCGGAGATTTTCTTCGAGCAAGGACACAGGCTGGTGACCGGCGCTACGACCGTCAGGCGGGTGAGGGCTTGTTCGTTGCTCCATTCGCCCGCGAGCGTGACCTGGTAGTCCATCCAGCTCGGTACGGTGCTCACGGGCGCGCGCTTGCCGACGAAAAAGGGGAAGGCGGCCTCGACGTAGCCGCGGCGGGCTTCGAGACGGCGGGTCATGGCGGCGGCGAAAAGCGCGACGTCGCGGACGTCCAGTTCCGTGTGGCCCGCGCCGAGCGTTTCCACGAAACGCGACATATGCGTGCCCTTCTGGTGGTGGGGTAAATCCACACCCATGTTGAAGGTGGCGATGGACGCCTGGGGATTGCCGTCGCGCTGGAGGATGCGCACCGGGTGGCGGATATCCCGGATGCCTACGCGGTCGATGGCGATACGGCGGGTATCGGCGAATTT
>DATDOO010000287.1:0-12763 GCA_035293245.1 Methylococcaceae bacterium | reverse complement strand
GTGCGGCTGCGGTCCACCAGGACGCCGGAAAACAGCTTGAGCAGGCTGCTGGCGGTCAGCGCCACCCCCTCGATCAGCCCCAGGGTGCGCGAGTCCACCGCCAAAGCCGTGGCGAGGTAGAGCGGGATCAGCGGGTAGATCAGTTCGCTGGAGGTGTCGTTGAGCAGGCTGATGACGCCGAGCAGCCAGACGGTGGGGCCGAGCGCGCGCAAGGTTTGCAGCATGGGGCGGGGTGTTCCGGAGCCAAATGCGCGCTACCCTATCAGCCGGTCGACTCGTACCACAAGCACCATGAGCCCTGTTACCCCGGATTCCCTGCCCGCCACGTTCAGCGACGATCTGGCGCACGTCTGCGCCGTCAGCCCGTTCGTGGCAGAACACTACCGGCGCGATCCCGCGCATTTTCTGGAGTCGCTCGGCGAGCGGCGGCCCCATTCCGGCGAGAACTACGCGGCGCGCTACACGGAAGGCCTGGCGGCGGCGCTGGAAGGCGTCGCGGACGAGGCGGAACTGGCCCGGCGGCTGCGGCGCTTCCGCAATGCGGAAATGGCGCGCATCGCCTTCCGCGACCTGGCCGGCTGGTCGACGCTGGACGAGACCCTCTTCGATCTGAGCGGGCTGGCGGACGCTTGCCTGCAAGCGGCGCTGGATTTTCATCACAGCCGCCTGTGCGAGCGCTACGGCATTCCCGTGGACAGCCGCGGCAATCCCCAGCGGCTGATCGTGCTGGGCATGGGCAAGCTGGGCGGCGGCGAACTGAATTTTTCCTCCGACATCGACCTGATCTTCGCCTACCGGGACGACGGAACTCTGCCGGACCGCAAGGAAACCAGCCACCAGGAATTCTTCACCCGTCTGGCCCAGGCGCTGGTCAAGGCGCTGGACGCGGTGACCGAGGACGGTTTCGTTTTCCGCGTCGACACCCGCCTGCGGCCTTTCGGCGAGTCGGGGCCTCTCGTCATGAGCTTCGACGCCCTGGAAAACTATTATCAGGCCCAGGCGCGCGAGTGGGAACGCTACGCCATGATCAAGGCGCGCCCCGTAGCCGGCGATCTGCAAGCCGGAGCGGAACTGCTGCACTTCCTTCAGCCTTTCGTCTACCGCCGCTACATCGATTTCCGCGCCTTCGGCGAGTTACGCGAACTGAAGCGCAAGATCAACCAGGAGTTGCAGCGCAAGGATCGCGCCGACAACGTCAAGCTGGGCCGGGGCGGCATCCGCGAGATCGAATTCATCGGCCAGGCGTTCCAGTTGATCCGCGGCGGCCAGGACAAGGGTCTGCGCGAACGCCGTATCCAGAACGTCCTGGCCGTGCTGGGCGAGCGCGGCCTGCTGCCCGCCGACGTCGTGGCGACCTTGCAGGAGGCTTACGTGTTTCTGCGCCGCACCGAAAACCGCCTGCAGGCCATGCACGATCGCCAGACCCACGACCTGCCGGAGGACGAGGACTCCCGGCGGCGGCTGGCGCTCGCGATGGCTTGCCCGGACTGGGCATCCTTCCGGCAAGCGCTGGATGCGGTGCGCGAGGCGGTGCACGGGGTGTTCGGGCAGGTCATCGCTTCCGGCGACGAGGACTCGGCGGGAAACGAGGCGCGGCGCATCTGGGCGGGGCGGGAGGAGGCGGAGGTCTTTCCCGGCCTGCTGGGCGAGATGGGCTACCGCGACCCGGCGCAGGTGCTGGAACACTTACGGAAGTTCCGCGCCGCGCCCCCCTTGCGCCGCCTGAGCGCGCGCGGCGCAGCGGAACTGGACCGGCTCATGCCACGCCTGCTGCAGGCTGCCGGGCTGGGCAGGCAGCCGGACGTGGCGTTGGCGCGCATCCTGGTACTCCTTGAGGCGGTGGCGACGCGCAACGTCTATTACACCCTGCTGGCGGAAAATCCCGCCGCCCTGACCCAACTGGTCCGTCTCAGCGAGGCCAGCCCGTGGATCGCCCGTTACCTGGCGCGATTTCCGGTTCTGCTTGACGAACTGCTCGACCCGCGCCAGTTATACTCGCCGCGTCAGATTGACGAACTGCGCGCGGATTTGCGCCGCCAACTGGCCAGCGTGGACGAGGGCGACGAGGAAGCCGCCCTGAACCGCCTGCGCAATTTCAAGCAGGCACAGGTGCTGCGTGTGGCGGCGGCGGACATGGTGGAGGCGATTCCGCTCATGGTGGTCAGCGACTACCTCACCGCCATTGCCGAGGTACTGCTGGAAGCGGCGCTGCAACTGGCGTGGCGGCACATAACCGCCAAACACGGTGTCCCGCCGGGATGCGGCGCCGCACTGGAGATCTCCGGTTTCGCCGTCATCGCCTACGGCAAGCTGGGCGGCATCGAACTGGGTTACGGTTCCGATCTCGATCTGGTGTTCCTGTACCGGGATTGCGACGCCGGCGCCGTCACCGACGGTCCCCGGCCCATGGGCACGGCGCCGTTTTATGCTCGCCTGGCCCAGCGCCTGGTGCATAACCTCACCGCCAACCTGCCTTCCGGCCCTTTGTACGAAGTGGATCTGCGCCTCAGGCCCCACGGCGCCTCCGGGCTGCCGGCGACGGGTCTCAGGGCTTTCGAGACCTACCAGACGGACAGCGCCTGGGTCTGGGAGCAGCAGGCCTTGATCCGGGCACGTTTCGTGGCGGGCGACCCGACGGTGGGGCGGGAATTCGCCCGCATCCGCGCCGCTTCGCTGGGCCGGGAGCGCGATGTGGCTGCTCTGAAAGGCGAGGTCCGCGAAATGCGCGAAAAAATGCGGGAGGCGCTGGCCCGCAAGGCGGCGGAACTGTTCGACCTCAAGCAAGGCGGCGGCGGTATTGCCGATATCGAGTTTCTTGTACAATTCGGGGTTCTTGCGCGCGCCAGCCGGCAGCCGGATTTGCTGGAGTTCACCGACAACGTGCGCCAGCTCGAACGTCTCGCCGGCGGCGGTTTCCTCACCCAGGGACAGGCGGAAACCCTCAAACGGGCCTATTGCGCCTACCGCGCCCTCGCGCACCGCGCCGCCCTCGATGAGCGCGAAGCGGTGGTCGCGGCGGAGGAACTCCAGGACTTGCGCGCCCCCGTTCAGGCCCTCTGGCACGGCCTGATGGACACACCCGATTCACTACCTTAGAAGAGAGCTGCGGCAATGAGTATGGACGACAGAGACGGCGTCATCTGGCTGGACGGCGAATGGCTCCCCTGGCGCGAAGCCAAGGTGCACGTCCTCACCCACACCCTGCATTACGGCGCGGGCGTATTCGAAGGGCTGCGCGCCTACAAGACCGAAAAAGGCACGGCCATTTTCCGCCTGCGCGACCACACCGACCGCCTGTTCCGTTCCGCCCATATCCTCGGCATGAAAATGCCCTACGACAAGGACACCCTGGATCAGGCGCAGCGCGAGGCCGTGGCGCGCAACAAGCTGGAGACCGCCTACATCCGCCCCATGTGCTTCTACGGCTCCGAAGGCATGGGCCTGCACGCCGGCAACCTGAAGGTCCACGCCATGGTCGCCGCCTGGACCTGGGGATCGTACCTGGGCGCGGAAAACATGGAGCGCGGCATCCGCGTGCGCACCTCGTCGCTGACGCGCAACCACGTCAACAGCCTCATGTCCAAGGCCAAGGCCAACGGCAACTACCTCAACTCCATCCTCGCCGTGCAGGAGGCCGCCGCCAACGGTTACGACGAAGCCCTGCTCCTCGACCATGAAGGTTACGTGGCCGAAGGCTCGGGGGAGAACATCTTCATCGTGCGGCGCGGCAAGCTGTACACCCCGGACCTGACTTCCGCCCTGGAAGGCATCACCCGCGAAACGGTCATGTCCATTGCCCGGGAACAGGGACTGGAAGTGGTGGAAAAACGCATCACCCGCGACGAGGTGTACATCGCCGACGAAGCTTTCTTCACCGGCACGGCGGCGGAAGTCACCCCCATCCGCGAACTGGACGGGCGCCTGATCGGCACGGGCTCAAGGGGACCCATCACCCAGAAGCTCCAGTCGCTGTATTTCGATTACGTGCACGGGCGGCGCGCCGATCACGCGGAGTGGCTGAGCTGCGTGGGCTGACCCTCCCGAGACCCGCCGAGGCGTATTGAATACCCCTCCCCGCATTCTGGTCGTCGGCCCTGCCTGGGCCGGCGACATGGTGATGGCGCAGAGCCTGTTCATCGCCCTCCACTCCCGCTTTCCCGGCTGCGCCATCGACGTGCTGGCTCCGGCGTGGACGCTGCCCTTGCTGGAGCGAATGCCGGAAGTGTCCGGCAAGATTTCCCTGCCGCTGGGCCACGGCCAGTTCGCATTCAACGCCCGGCGCCGGCTGGGCCTTGAATTGCGGCAAGAGAATTATGACTGGGCCATCGTGCTGCCCAATTCCTGGAAATCCGCGCTGATTCCCTTTTTCGCCCGCATTCCGCGCCGCAGCGGCTACGTGGGCGAATGGCGCTACGGCCTGCTCAACGACGCGCGGCGTCTGGACAAAATCAGGTTGCCCAGAACCGTGCAGCGTTTCGTGGCGCTGGGCCTGGAAAAAAACGCACCCTTGCCGCCGGTTTGTCCCATGCCCCGGCTGCGGGTGGACGCGGGAAATGTGGCGGCGGTCAAGGAACGTTTCGGTTTGACGGCGACAAAAGGGCCGGTGCTCGCCCTGTGCCCCGGCGCGGAATACGGCCCGGCCAAGCGCTGGCCCAGTGCTTATTTCGCGGAGGTGGCGCGCGTGAAACTGGCCGAAGGCTGGCAGGTGTGGCTGTTCGGCTCGGGCAAGGATGTGGAGACGGCGAATGCCATCGAAGCGGCCGCGCCGGGCTGCGCCAATCTGGCCGGGCGAACCGGTTTGGCGGAAGCGGTGGATTTGCTGTCCCTGGCCGACGCGGCGATCAGCAACGATTCGGGGCTCATGCACGTCGCCGCCGCCCTGGACAAGCCGCTGCTGGCGGTCTACGGCTCCTCCGATCCCGGCTTCCCCCCGCCGCTGAACGACCGGGCTCGCGTCGTCCGGCTCGGGCTGGAGTGTTCGCCCTGTTTCAAGCGGGAGTGTCCTTTCGGTCATACCCGCTGCCTGACCGACATCCGCCCTGTCCAGGTGCTGGACGCACTGAAACGTTTATGCGCGTCCTGATCGTCAAGACCTCCTCCCTGGGCGATCTGATCCACGCCCTGCCCGCCGTGACCGACGCGGCGCGCAACCTGCCGGGCATCCGTTTCGACTGGGTGGCGGAGGAGGGTTTCGCGGAAATCCCCGGCTGGCATCCTGCGGTGGAGCGGGTCATTCCCGTGGCCTTGCGCCGCTGGCGCAAGAACTGGCTTGCGGCGTGGCGCGCCGGTGAAATTCCGGCTTTCCTGCGGCGGTTGCGCGAGCGGGACTACGACTGCGTCGTCGACGCCCAAGGCTTGCTGAAAAGCGCCGTCCTGACCCGCCTGGCGCAGGGGGCACGTTGCGGCCCGGATTTATGCAGCGCTCGGGAGCCGCTGGCCGCCCTGTTTTACGCGCGTCGCTTCGCCGTGCCCAGAGACCGGCACGCCATCGACCGGGTGCGGCAACTGTTTGCAGCGGCGCTGAACTATGAATTCGATCCGATGGGATTGGATTACGGTTTGAACCCGGCCAATTTTGCTTTACCGGCTTTCCTGCATTCCCAGCCCGCCTACCTGGTCTTCCTCCACGGCACTACCTGGCCGAGCAAGCGCCTGCCGGCGGAGCAATGGACGGAACTGGCGCGGCGGGCGGACGATGCGGGTCATGCGGTGTTGCTGCCCTGGGGCAACGCAGCGGAACGGGAAACGGCGCAAAGCATCGCTGCCGGCGCAACCAACGCCCGCGTTCTGCCCAGGCTGAAGCTTACGGAAATGGCCGGGGTGCTGGCGCACGCCCGAGGGGTGATCGGCGTGGATACGGGGCTGGCGCACCTGGCTGCCGCGTTCGGCAAGCCGGCGCTGACGATTTACACCGCTACCTTCCCGGAACGGACCGGCGCGCGCGGGACACAGCAATGCTGTGTGGTGGCGGGCGGTACGGCGCGGAGCACGCGGCAAACTCCCGGCTTGCGGGTGGAAACGCTGCCGGATGGCGTGAACGCTGCGGGAATCTGGAAGTTGTGGAACTCCGGCGGGTAGCGACCCGCCGGACAACCCGGCAGGATAGCCGGGTTGCACGACGAAGTCGCCCGAGAGGGTGCCGGGCAGGGAAGCCCGGCATGAATTTCCTGGGAAGCCTTCGGAGGATGTCTCAGGAGGCGAGTGTGGGGCCGTAGGGCTTGTCGAAGCCGGGGATGTGCGAATCCAGCCAGCTTTTGACGAAAGCCGTGGTGTCCTGGGTGATTTCCGCTTCACCGGCGTGGAACTGCTTTTGCAGGCCGGCGCAGGTCCCTACCAGCTTGTCGTGCTCGGCCTTGTGGGCCGCGAATCCCGCGTAGCCCTTTTGCTGCATCAGTCTTTCTTCGGTGGCGAAGTGCTTGACGACATAATTGATGAGTTCGTCGAGCTTGTTGCCGACCGCACCGCGATCATCCCCCGCGGCGAGTTCGTGCAGGGCGTTCAGCATGTCGAACAGCGTTTTATGTTCGTTGTCGCACACCGGCACGGTGGTACCGTAAGCTGTCTCTGTCCAGGTAATCAACGCCATGAGTCGTCTCCAGTTTCTAGTAGTTGATAAAATACGTGGGAAATTCCATACAATTTATAGGCGTATGGAAAGTGCGTATTTATCATCCATCGCCGATTCCGTCAATTCCGGATGCCAAGCCGGGAACGGCGTGATAGCATGAATCACGCGCAATGCCGCTTATTTTTCACCCGCCCGATTTGAATGCCATGCAACGCAGTGCGGAAGTCGAACGCAACACGCTGGAAACCCGTATTTCCGTGCGCGTGAACCTGGACGGTTGCGGGGCGGGGCGCTTCGCCACCGGCCTGCCTTTTCTCGATCACATGCTCGACCAGATCGCCCGCCATGGCCTGATCGACCTGGAAATCCACGCCGAGGGCGACCTGCACATCGATGCGCACCACACGGTCGAAGACATCGGCATCACCCTGGGCCAGGCTATCGACAAGGCGCTGGGCGATCGCAAGGGCATTCGCCGTTACGGCCATGCCTACGTGCCGCTGGACGAGGCGCTGTCCCGCGTGGTGCTGGATTTTTCCGGACGTCCGGGGCTGGAGTACGGAGTAAAATTTCCGACGGAAAAGATAGGGAGTTTTGATACCGAGCTCTTTCACGAGTTCTTCCAGGGCTTCGTCAACCACGCCCGCACCACGTTGCACATCGACGCGCTCAAGGGCGTCAACGGCCATCACATCGCCGAAACGGTCTTCAAGGCCTTCGCCCGTGCGCTGCGCCAGGCCGCCGAAATCGACCCGCGCCTCGGCGGGGCTACCCCTTCCACCAAAGGTTCTCTCTGATCCTGGACTGACTCGCATCATGGCAACGGTGGCGGTCGTCGATTACGGCATGGGCAATCTGCATTCCATCGCCAAGGCCCTGCAGCGGGTGGAGGCGGGTCTGCGCGTGGCGGTAACCGACGATGCGGTTGAGATCGGCCGGGCCGAGCGGGTGGTGTTTCCCGGCGTGGGGGCGATCCGCGACTGCATGGGTGCGCTTCACGAACGCCGTCTGACCGATGCGCTGCGCGAGGCCGCCGCCAGCAAGCCGTTCCTGGGCATCTGCCTGGGAATGCAGGCGCTGCTGGAGACGAGCGAGGAAAACGGCGGCACGCCCTGCCTGGGAATTTTGCCCGGCAAGGTGGTGCGCTTTGCCGCGGATTTGCGCGACGCGGCCGGGGAGCGCTTGAAAATTCCCCACATGGGCTGGAACGAAGTGCATCGGGCGCACGAACATCCCTTGTGGCGCGGCATCGCCCAGGACAGCCGTTTTTATTTCGTGCACAGCTATTACGCGCAGCCGGCAGACGCGCAACACGTTGCCGCGACCAGCACCTATCCCGCGCCGTTCGCCTGTGCCCTGGCGCGCGGCAACCTGTTCGCCGTGCAGTTCCATCCGGAGAAAAGCCAACAGGCGGGCCTGAAGCTGCTGGAAAATTTTTTGGCGTGGGATGGCGGGGCTTGAGTTTTCCCTTTAATTGACTGAACGTTTCGAGGTTAGGCGAGATGTTGCTCATACCGGCAATCGATCTGAAGGACGGCAAGTGCGTGCGCCTGCGGCAAGGGCGCATGGAGGACAACACGGTATTTTCCGACGATCCGGTGGCGATGGCGCGCCGCTGGGTGGATGCGGGCGCGCGGCGCCTGCATCTGGTCGATCTCGACGGCGCGGTGGCCGGAAAGCCGCGTAACGCCGAGGCGATCCGCGCCATCGCCGAGGCGTGTCCCGAGGCGAAAATCCAGGTCGGCGGCGGCATCCGCGATGAGGACACCATCCAGGAATATCTCAACGTCGGCGTGGACTACGTCATCATCGGCACCAAAGCGGTCACCGCGCCGCACTTCGTGCGCGACGTGGGTGCGGAATTTCCCGGCCACATCATCGTCGGCCTGGACGCCCGGGACGGCAAGGTCGCCATCGACGGCTGGTCCAAGCTCTCCCACCACGACGTGGTCGACCTGGCGAAAAAATTCGAGGAAAACGGCGTCGAAGCCATCATCTACACCGACATCAGCCGCGACGGCATGATGCAGGGCGTCAACATCGAAGCCACGTCCCGCTTGGCGCAGGCGATCCACATCCCGGTCATCGCCTCCGGCGGCATCACCAACCTGGAGGACATCCGGGCGCTGGGCACCATCGCCGGGGACGGAGTGATCGGTGCCATCACCGGACGGGCGATTTACGAAGGCACCCTGGATTTCGCCGCTGGCTTAAAGTTGGCGGAGTCTTTCTAGGACGATGCTGGCCAAACGCATCATTCCCTGCCTGGACGTGGACAACGGCCGGGTGGTCAAAGGCGTCAAGTTCGTCGACATCCGCGACGCCGGCGACCCGGTGGAAATCGCCCGCCGCTACGATCGGGAAGGCGCCGACGAAATCACCTTTCTCGACATCACCGCCAGTTCCGACAACCGCGCCACCCTGGTGCACGTGGTCGAGCAGGTGGCGGGCCAAGTGTTCATCCCCCTGACCGTGGGCGGCGGCATCCGCACCCTGGAGGACATCCGCCGCATGCTCAACGCCGGCGCGGACAAGGTGGGCATCAACACCGCCGCGGTATTCCGCCCGGAATTCGTCCGCGAGGCGGCGGAAAAATTCGGCTCCCAGTGCATCGTGGTGGCCATCGACGCCAAGAAGACCAGCCAGCCCGGCGAACCGAACCGCTGGGAAATCTTCACCCACGGGGGCCGCAAGGCGACCGGCCTGGACGCGGTGGAGTGGGCGCGGCGCATGGCCGAATACGGCGCCGGCGAGATTCTCCTCACCAGCATGGACCGCGACGGCACACGTGAGGGCTTCGACCTGGAACTGACCCGCGCGGTGGGCGAGGCGGTGCCGGTCCCGGTGATCGCCTCCGGTGGGGTCGGCAACCTGGATCATCTGGCCGACGGCGTGCTCCTCGGGGGCGCCGACGCGGTGCTGGCCGCCAGCATTTTCCACTTCGGCGAATTCACGGTACGCCAGGCCAAGGAACGTATGGCGGAACGCGGCATCGAAGTGCGTCTGACATGACCTGGCTGGACGCGGTGCGCTGGAACGGCGACGGCCTGGTGACGGTTGTGACCCGGGAAGCCGCTACGGGCCAGGTACTGATGGTGGCGTGGATGAACCGCGAAGCGCTGGAACTCACGGCGCGCGAAGGCTACGCGACTTACTGGTCGCGCTCGCGCGGCAAGCTGTGGCGCAAGGGCGAGCAGAGCGGCCATCGCCAGAAAGTCATCGACCTACGGCTCGATTGCGACGGCGACGCCATCCTTCTCACCGTCGAGCAGGCCGGCGGCATTGCCTGCCATACCGGGCGCCATCACTGCTTCTTCCGCCGCCTCGCCGGCGAGAGCTGGGAAACCGTGGAGCCGGTACTGAAAGACCCTTCCACCATTTATTCGGCCTAACGGACATGGCGCTCGCGTCTCCCGGAATATGAAAGACGCGCTCGCCATGTCCGTTTCCCTCACCCCGACCCTCTCCCTGAAGGAGAGGGAGAACAAGGTTGCCGCAACTTTCACGTTTAGATCATGAGCCAAGATATCCTCCAACAACTGGCCGCCGTGCTGGAACAGCGCAAGTCCGAATCGGCGGATTCCTCCTACGTCGCCAAGCTCTACGCCAAGGGGCTGGACGCCATCCTGAAGAAAATCGGCGAGGAAGCCACCGAACTGGTCATGGCGGCGAAAGACGGCGACCCCGCCAAGATCGTTTACGAAACCGCCGACGTCTGGTTCCACAGCCTGGTGCTGCTGGCGCAGCAAGGGCTGGGACCGCAGGACGTGCTGAAGGAACTGGAGCGGCGCTTCGGCCTCTCCGGGCTGGAGGAAAAAGCCCGGCGCGCGCCGCCTTCTTGACTCGTGCCGATGAGCATTTTCAGCCGAAAACCCAAGGCGGACGTAAAACAACTGGCCTCCGGCGTTTCTTCCCTGGTGCCGTTGCCGCAGATTTACCTGCGCATCGGGCAGATGATGGACAACCCGCGCACTTCGATGGCGCAGGTGGGCGAGGTGCTCGGCCACGATCCCGCCCTCACCGCCCGCCTGCTGCGCTTCGTGAACAGTCCGCTCTACGGTCTGCGCAACCGCGTGGAATCCGTCCCGCGCGCCATCACCGTCCTCGGCTTTCACGAGGTGCGCCTGCTGGCGCTGGCCTCCTCGGTAGGCGGAGGGTTCCGCAAACCGCCCGCGGATTTGCTGGATATGAACGCGTACTGGTCGCACAGCGTGTTTACCGCCATCGCCGCCCGGAAACTGGGGGTGCTTTGCCAATTGCGCGAACCGGAACGGCTGTTCGTCGCTGGCCTTTTACACGACGTCGGCCAACTGGTCCTGTGCCACAAAATGCCGGGCGAGATGCGTGAACTGAACCGCGCGCTGAGGGAACAGGGAGGAGGGGATCGCATCCGGCTGGAGCGGGAGATCATCGGTTGCGACCACGCCGAGGTCGGTGCGGAATTGATGCGGCAGTGGCAGTTGCCGGAAAGCCTGTGGGTGCCCCTGCTTCACCATCATCGAATGGCGGATGCGCCGAACTACCACCAGGAATGCGCCGTCATCCATCTGGCCAACGCCATCGCCGACGGCGTCGAGCCGATCCATCGCCCTGGGGAGGACCTTCCGCAAACCGGTCCCATCACCCCGGAAGCGTGGCTATGGAGCGCCTTGAACGACAGCGTCATCGACCCCGTGACCCAGGAAGCCCGCCAGCAGTTGGCGGAATTGCTCGACATCATCGCTTCCACGCGGAGCTGAGTCAGCGGAAGGCGTAATCCAGCGCGATACCCGCGAACAGGGTCGCGCCGTACCAGTGGTTGTTGAGGAAAGCGCGGAAGCAGCGGCTTTTGTCCCGATCCTTGATCAGCCACTGCTGGTAAACAAAAAACCCGGCAGCGCCCAGCCAGCCGAGCCAGAAAAAAGCGCCCAGTCCGGCCAGTCGCCCCACCCAGGCGAGCACCAGGCCCATCGCCAGTTGAATCAGGCCCACGATCAGCCGGTCGTGCACGCCGAACAGGATCGCGGTGGACTTGACGCCGATTTTCAAATCGTCGTCGCGGTCCACCATGGCGTACAGGGTGTCGTACACCAGCGCCCACAGAGCCGTGGCCAGAAACAGCAGCCAGCAGACCAGGGGCAAAGAGCCGGTCTCGGCGGCGAAAGCCATGGGCACGGCCCAGCCGAAAGCGATGCCCAGGTACGCCTGCGGCAGATGGGTGTAGCGCTTGGTGAAGGGGTAGGAGGCGGCCAGGAACGCGCCGGCGAAGGACAGGGCGACGGTCATGGCGTTGCGCGTCAGCACCAGGAAAAAAGCCAGCGCCAGCAGCACGCCGAACAGGATCAGCGCCTCGCGCGGCGCAACCGCGCCTGCGGCGATGGGGCGCTGCCGGGTGCGCTCCACGTGCGGATCGAAATTCCGATCGGCGTAGTCGTTGATCACGCAGCCCGCCGCGCGCATGAGCACCACGCCGAACCCGAACACGGCGATATTGGCGAAGCCGGGATGGCCCTCCGCGGCGATCCACAGCGCCCACAGCGCCGGCCACAGCAGCAGCAGGATGCCGATGGGCTTGTCGAAGCGCATCAGCCGCCAGTAGAGAACGGCGCGCTCGCGCCAGTCGCAGGTGCCGTTCAAACCGGATACTCCTCCAGGTCAAGCGCGGCGGGCAGGAAAAACTCGCTCACCAGCAGATTGCCGCTGGCGATACGGTAGCGCGAGCGCCGGCCCCAGACCGCCGTTTCGCCGCACAGTGTGGGATTACGCCAGGTGTTCGGCGCGACCCGCGCGATTTCCAGCTTGCGGCGCTCAAGGCAGGGGCAGGCAAACAGCACTTCGCCCAGCGGCCGGTTGCCGAGGTGCGCCAGGCCCGCGTGCTTGCCGCGCAGCGTCGCCGCCGGGATGACCGTGCGCGCCGCCACCAGCGGAACGCCCGCCCGATGCAGCAGCACCTCGCGGACAAAGAACGCCCCGCTTCCGCCCAGCGCGTTCCGTTCGCCCGGAAAAGGGGGCATTTCCCCTTCCAACAAGACGCGCACGCCGAACGCCGGACCGCAGGCGCGCTTGAGGCGCTGGGTCAGGGAGCCGGATTCGTACAGCCAGGAGCGCTCCACTGCCGGAGCCAATGCGCCGCCCCCCCGCCGGTCGGCGCGCCAGTCCGGATCGCGGCGAAACAGGCGGCTTTGGACGGTCAAGCCGTTTCCGCAGGGAAAAACA
>DATDOO010000286.1:0-5793 GCA_035293245.1 Methylococcaceae bacterium | reverse complement strand
GCGACTTATACGCTGCCGAGCATCGCAGGAGAAAAGCGATCAGGCCCGCAGGGCAAAGCGCATGGATGCGCGGAGCAAAAGTACCTCGTCGCGCGGGGGCGAAACCCCGCATTGAATAAACCCGCCGTAGGCGCTCAATTTGAGATGGACAGGGGAATCAACAGGTCCAGAATTACTCCAACCGCAATTTAGCCGCCAACTCCTCATGCAGCGTCCTGCCGGCGGCAGAGCCCATTTTGCTCGTCAGACGGTCCAGAAGGTTCTCGTGGGGGGTGAAGTTGACCAGCTTCTCCGCACCGATGGCGTCCTTGGCCACATCGCGCGCCGAACCGACCGCGTCGACCAGGCCCAGCTCGATGCCCTGGTTTCCCGTCCACACCAGGCCGGAGAACAGTTCGGGATGTTCCTCCGCCTTCAGGCGGTCGCCGCGCCCCTGTTTGACCGCGTCGATGAACTGGCGGTGCACGGTGTCGATCAGCGCCTGGATGTGCTGCCTTTCCTCCGGCTTGACCGGCGAAAACGGGTCGAGGATGGCCTTGTGCGCACCGGCAGTCAGCACCCGCCGCTCCACGCCCAGCTTGTCGAGGGTGTCGACAAAGCCGAAGCCGTTCATGATGACGCCGATGGAGCCGACGATGCTGGAGGGGTTGACGAAGATCTTGTCGGCGGCGGCGGCAATGTAATAGCACCCGGAGGCGCACATGTCCTCGACTACGGCGTACAGCGGCAGGTCGGGGTGCTCGGCCTTGATGCGGCGGATCGCGTCGTAAATGTAGGCGGACTGCACCGGCGAGCCGCCCGGGCTGTTCATGCGCAGGACGACGCCCTGGGTGTTCTTGTCCTTGATGGCGTCCTTGAGGCCGTCGATCACCGTCTCGGCATTGGTATCCGCGCTGTCCATGATGACGCCGGAGATGTCCACCACGGCGGTGTGTTTTCCTTTGCCGGCACTCAGGGGGATTTCGGAAAAAGGCGCGCTGGCCAGCCAGAAGGCCAGTCCCAGGTAGACCAGCAGCGATACCTTGAAGAAAACGTTCCAGCGCCGCGCGCGGCGTTGTTCGTTCAGGGATTCCAGCAGCACCTTTTCCAGCAGGTCGCGCTCCCACGGTTGCGGGGGGCGGGGAGGCGTTTCGTTCGTCGTGGTCATGGCAGAAGCCTGTAGCGGAGTGAATGGGAAAAGCCGGTCAGTCCAGTATAGCCAGCAGATCGGGGGCGCGATTCAGGCACCAGCGCGGCTTGAGGGGCAGCAACTGTTCGGGACGGTTGGCTCCGCAGGTCACGGCGGCGCTGGCGACACGGGCGTTGTGGGCCATTTGCAGGTCGTGCACCGAGTCGCCGACCATCAACACACGTTCGGGGGGCACCCCCAGATCGATCATGATCTCGTGCAGCATCAGGGGATCGGGCTTGGAGGCGGTCTGCTCGGCGCAGCGGGTGGAATCGAACAGCGACGCAACGCCCGCGCCTTCCAGGGCCAGGCGCAGGCCGTCGGTCGCCTTGCCGGTGGCGACGGCCAGGCGGTAGCCGCGCGCCTTGAATTCTTCAAGCATTTCGGCGACGCCGGGGAACAGGTCTTCCGGGCGGGTGTCGTGGCTGAAATACAGCTCCCGGTAGCCTGCGATCAGTTGCTGGCGCTGGGCTGGGGACGACGCGGGAAACAGCGTGCCGAAGGCGTTGGTCAGGCTCAGGCCGATGACGTCGCGGGCCGCGGCTTCGCCGGGCACTGCCAATTCGCAGGTGCGGGCGGCGTATTGCAGGCACTGGACGATCCAGCCGATGGAGTCGATGAGCGTGCCGTCCCAGTCGAAAGCCAGCACGTCGAAGGAGCGCGTCATGGGGCAAGAGTCTCCAGAAAGGTTTCCAGTTCGGGATCGGGGGCGGCGGCGAGGTGCAGCATCTCGCCGCTGGCGGGATGGGCAAAATGCAGTTCGGCCGCGTGCAAAAAAAGACGTCGAAGCCCCAGGCGGCGGAATTCGCGGTTGGCGTTCTCGTCGCCGTAGCGCTCGTCTCCCGCGAGCGGATGGCCCAGATGCAAGGCGTGGACGCGAATCTGGTGCGTGCGCCCGGTGAGCGGGCGCGCCTCGACCAGGGTGGCGGTATTAAAGCGCTTGAGGCGGCGGAATTCGGTTTGCGCGCTCTTGCCGGCGCGCGAGACTTTGACCATGCGCTCGCCCCCCTGCCGGACGTTTTTCTCCAGCGGCGCGTCCACCAGCAGCCGCTGCCGGGCCCAGGCGCCGCTCAGCAGCGCCAGGTAGCGCTTGTCCATCCCGTCGCCGCGAAACAGGGCGTGCAACGTGGTGAGCGCGCAGCGTTTTTTGGCGATCAGAAGGATGCCCGAGGTATCCCGGTCCAGGCGATGCACCAGTTCGAGAAACCGCGCCTCGGGACGCAGGAGGCGCAGGCTTTCGATCACCCCGGCGCTTTGTCCCGTGCCGCCGTGCACCGGCAGGCCGACCGGCTTGTTCAGCACCAGGAGGTGGTCGTCCTCGAAGAGAATGCGTGCCTCCAGGTGCTCGCGCAGCCGGGGCGAGGCGACGACTTCCGTGTCCCGCGCCGCCGTCCGGACCGGGGGGATGCGCAGTACATCGCCACCGGCCAGCCGGACGTCCGCCTTGGCCCGTCCACCGTTGACGCGCACTTCTCCGGTACGCAGCATGCGGTACACTCGGCTCTTGGGTACGCCCTTGAGGTGGCGGAAGAGGAAATTGTCCAGCCGCTGCCCGGCGAATTCATCGGCGATTTCCAGCCGCTGGGCGCGCGGCGGTTCGCTGGCGGAAACGATCATGCAATAAATGACTGGTGAGATAGGGAATAGCTTAACAGTGGGTTCGGCCTCAGGCCGATTTCGATTGTAACCTTATGAACGCAATGCAATATACGAAGGCGGCGATCCCCCGCCGGCCAGCCGGCCGCTCCCTTTGACCGACCTCGGGTGTCTTCCCGGCGGTGCGACTCCCTTCCCTATCGTGAACGGGATAAAATTCGCGCCGCCTATCTTTTATAACCGGCGTGCATTTAAAACAACAAAGTCAGCGGCCCGGGCTTTGCGGGAGGAGCGCAATGCAACACGATGAAGTTTTGATCGGTGAGCGGCACACCGAGTATTACCTGAACCAATTCGCAAAATTCGACAAGCGCGGCGGGCGTTATTTCCCCACCTGGAACTGGTCGGCTTTCCTGTTCATGGGCGTGTGGGGGTTGTATCGGCGCATGAACGGCAATTTCTGGAAGTTCGCCCTCTTCTTCGGCCCCGCCAGCTTCCTGGAGGAAATCCTCGGCGAAGAAGGCATATTCATTCTAATGTGGATTGCCACGGCGATTTTCTACGGACTGACCGGCGATTACTACTACTACCGGCACGTCCGCCAGCTGGAGGAAGAGCGCGATCCGGACAGCGACGAGGACGCCCTGCGGCAAAAAGGCGGCGTGAAAGCTTGGGTGCCTTATGTATTCGGTACGCTGGGCGTGATCGGTTTGCTGGGCGTTGCGGTCTGGTCGACGCTCGATTACATCGAAAAGAGCCATCACCGCAGCACTCTGTACAAGCCGCGGAGTTGACGGCTCCCCAAGCACCGGGCACAACACCCTGAAGATCGGGGAACCCTTGCGGGATGGGCGAGACGCTATCCGCCCCTTTTCCCGCCCACTGTTCCTACCGGCCGATTTCCACCACGCCCGGTGCCACGACCCGGCCTTCGACGATGCGCCGCGACTGCGAGTTGCGGACATGAATGCGCTGGCCGTCCTCGCCATCCTCCAGCGCCTCGCCGCTCATCTGCACGCTCAAAGCCGCGCCGCTGGAACGAATCACCACCTGTTGGCCTCGCCGAACGATGCGCGGCGCCGTCAGGACGTCCGGCGTAAGCACCGTTCCGGCCGGCAAGGCGCGCTTCAGCTGACGGCCCATGATCTGGGCCGGGTCGGAAAGATAGCCGCCGCGCAGTCCGGCGGCGTCCTTGCGGACAAAATCGAGGTCCGCCTCGCCGACGATCGCGTCCTTGGCCCGCGCGTTGCGCAGCACGGCCACATCCAGAAACAGATGCACCGTGGCGCGCACATAGACGGTCCAGGGGTTGCTGCCCGCGCAGCGCACGCCGACCGTCGCGCTGCCCGAATGGGGCGTGTCCGAATGGCCGAGGGCTTCGAGGGGAGCGTCGCAGGCCGCCAGTTGCAGGCGCGGATCGATGGGCGCCACGTCGATCACGGTTTCGCCGTTTTCGTGCCGCGCGCCGGACTCAAGAAAAGCGCGTGCCGTGTCGAGAATGGTTTCATGGGGCTGGTTTTCCCGCGCCGGGGGCGCGGCGAACGCGGCGAAAGACAGGCTTAAGGCCGCCGCGGCGCGGAACAGGAGATGCGAGGGATGCGGCATGGTCGCGCTGGAGCCGGGAAACCGGCGACTAGTCCACTTCTCACTTATAATACAGGCAAAGTACCTTCCTTGGCGGAGAACGAAGATGGCAGGCTTACTCGAAGGCGTCGATCAACGCACCAAACTGGCCGGGCACAATCGTCTGGAACTCTTGCTGTTCAAGCTGGGTACCAAGCAACGCTTCGGCATCAACGTCTTCAAGGTCCAGGAAGTGATCCAGTGTCCGAGCCTGACGCAGATACCGCGTTCCCATTCGGTGGTGTGCGGCATCGCCCACCTGCGCGGCAAGACCATCCCGGTGATGGACCTGGCGATGGCCATCGGTGCGCGACCCATGGAGCGGGGTTCCGGCGGCTATGTGGTGATCACCGAATACAATCGCTCCGTGCAGGGCTTCCTGGTGTCGGCGGTGGATCGCATCGTCAACATGGGCTGGTCGCAGATGAAGCCGCCGCCGAAGGGCACCGAGCGGGAAGGCTACCTGACCGCCGTCACGGAAATCGACAATGAACTGGTCGAAATCATCGACGTGGAAAAGGTGATGAAAGAGGTCATCGGCGGTACGGAGCACGTATCCGATGGGGTGATCGACCGCTCCATCCAGACGGAGGGCGAGCACGTGCTGGTCGTGGACGACTCCAGCGTGGCGCGCAATCAGGTCAAGCGGGTGCTGGATCAGCTCAACCTGACCAGCACGCTGTGCCGGGACGGGCAGGAGGCGCTGGAACAGCTTCAGGCCTGGGAGAAGGAAGGCAAGGAACTGCCTGTGTTCCTCGCCTTGGTCATTTCCGACATCGAAATGCCGCGCATGGACGGCTATACCCTCACGGCCAGCATTCGTAAGGATCCCGCCCTCAAGGATCTGTACGTCATTCTGCACACTTCAATGAGTGGGGTGTTCAACCAGACCATGGTGGACAAGGTCGGTGCCAACCGGTTCCTGGCCAAGTACAACCCCGACGAACTGGCCTCCATCGTCCAGGCCCGGGTGGCGGAACATCGCCGATTTCTCCAGTTGGCCGGCTGAAAGGGCGGCGGATGCATTCATCCGGTGGCGCGAGGGAACTGACCCTGGATGATTTCCGTGTATTCCAAGGTTTCCTCAGTGACAGTTGCGGGATCGTTCTGGATGAAGGCAAGCAGTACCTCATCAAGAATCGGCTGGGCAGCCTGTTGCGGGAAAGCGGGTACGGCTCGCTCGGCGAGTTGGCGCGGGCACTGAAGGAACGGACGCTCCCACTGGCGATGAGGGCGCGCATCGTGGATGTCATGACGACCCACGAAACTTCCTGGTTCCGCGACCCCAGCCAGTTCGACGAATTGCGGCGCAGCGTCTTTCCCGAACTGGCCAGCGCGCGCGCGGGCGGAATCCGCATCTGGTCGGCGGCGTGCTCCAGCGGCCAGGAGCCTTATTCGCTCAGCAT
>DATDOO010000285.1:0-2462 GCA_035293245.1 Methylococcaceae bacterium | reverse complement strand
ATCGCGGACACGCTGGCGTCACTCTCATCGTTTGTGCAAAGTCGCTACACCCGCTGCAAGACCATTTCCGCAGCCTTCTCCTGCTTGTCGGGCGGGTAGTCGCCAGCACCATCTCACTCGCCGACAGATTCGCACGCGACTTCAACCAGATTTTCGGCGATGTAATAGCCTGCCTGCCGCAATGTCGCCAACAGGGGGCGGAGCGCGGGAATCAGACCGCGGCGGCGCGCCTCGGCCAGCAAACCCACCACGCCCTTGACAGGAAGACCGTAAACGTTCGCGGCAATGCGGCGGCCACGGCGTTCGTCGATGAGGGCCACGCAAGGAGCCAACTGGCGGGCGAGGCTGATCACGGCAGCTTCCCCTGGGTCGAGTTCGGCCACCAGCAAAAGGTCGGGAGTGGGAGCGGCCCGGACTCGCGCCAACCAATTCGGCGTCTGCAATTCGGCAAAAGCCGGGCGTTCCTCGCCGGCAGAGATTTCCCGATGCACGGCTTCGGGAATCCAGACTTCGCGAAACAAAGCGGGCAGCAAATCCAACCGCCCCAGCAGCGACAGCGCGATCAGCGGCCCGGCGTTAACGACGGCGCGCTCAATCATCCCAACGCAGTTCGTTGGCCAGTTCCTCGCCCTCCATACCCACCACCGCCACGCCCTCCCGGCCGGCGGCAAGCAGGAATTCGACACGGCTGCGCCCGCACATACGCGCGGCTTTGCCGGAACTCAGGCGGCCCATCTCGAACAGCTTGAGCGCAAGAATAAAGCGCGCCTCGTCCGCGAACGCCTCCGGCGTCTCGCCCGGTGACATGGCATCGACAGGCAGTTCCAGCGTGACGGTATTCATTCGGCAACCTCCTGGCGTGAGTCTACTCCGAGAGCGCCTTCATGCGCTCTTCCGCTTCAAATGCACCAAAAGCAGCGAAACCGCCGCCGGCGTCACGCCGGGGATGCGCGCCGCCTGGCCCAGGGTTTCCGGGCGCTGGCGGCCGAGTTTCTCGCGCACCTCGTTGGACAGGCCGATGACGTTTGCGTAATCCATCTGCACCGGCAGCTTGAGCTCCTCGTAGCGGCGCGCCCGCTCGATCTCACCCTGCTGGCGGTCGATGTAGCCGGCGTACTTGATCTGGATTTCCGCCTGTTCCAGCACTTCCGGCGCGACGCCGGCGAAGCCGCTTTCTTCCAGCCCGATCAGGTCGCCGATGGAAACTTCCGGGCGGCGCAGCAACTCTTCCCAGGTCGCCTCGCGGGACAGGGGGATGTCCAGCGCCTCCGCTTCCGGCGTGCCGGGAAACAGCCGCCGGCCTGCCAACGTCTCCCTGCAGCGGGCGATGGATTCGCGCTTTTCCTCGAAGGCCGCCCAGCGGAAATCGTTTACCAAACCGAGTTCACGGCCCTTTTCCGTCAGGCGCAAATCGGCGTTGTCCTCGCGCAGCAGCAGCCGATGCTCGGCGCGGCTGGTGAACATGCGGTAGGGCTCGGTGACGCCGCGGGTGATGAGGTCGTCGATCATCACGCCGAGGTACGCCTCGTCGCGGCGCGGCGACCAAGGCTCCAGCCCCCGTGCTTGCCGCGCGGCGTTGAAACCGGCGATCAGGCCCTGGGCCGCCGCTTCCTCGTAGCCGGTGGTGCCGTTGATCTGGCCGGCGAAGAACAGGCCGGCCACAGCCTTGGTTTCCAGGGTCGCCTTCAGGCCGCGCGGGTCGAAAAAGTCATATTCGATGGCGTAGCCGGGACGGACGATGCGCGCCTGTTCGAAGCCTTTGATGGAACGCACCAAAGCCAGTTGCACGTCGAAAGGCAGGCTGGTGGAAATGCCGTTGGGGTAGATTTCCTGGGTCTCCAGGCCTTCCGGCTCGACGAAAATCTGGTGCGACTCCCGCTCGGCGAAACGCACGATCTTGTCCTCGATGGACGGGCAATAGCGCGGCCCCACCCCTTCGATCACGCCCGTATACAGCGGCGAGCGGTCCAGGCCGGCGCGGATGATTTCGTGGGTCTCGGCGCTGGTGCGGGTGATGTGGCAGGGCACCTGGCGGGGATGATCTTCCGCCTCGCCGAGGAAGGAGAATACCGGCGCGGGGTCGTCGCCCGGCTGCTCCTGCATCACGGAAAAATTCAAGCTGCGGCCGTCCAGTCGGGGCGGCGTGCCGGTCTTGAGCCGTCCAACGCCGAGGGCCATTTCCCACAGACGCGCCGCCAAATGAACGGACGGCGGGTCGCCGGCGCGGCCCCCTTCGTAATTCTCCAGGCCGATGTGAATGCGCCCGGCCAGGAAAGTACCGGCCGTCAGCACCACGCAGCGGCTGCGGAAAACGAGGCCCATCTGCGTCACCACCCCGGCGACGCGCGAACCCTCCAGGACGAGATCGGCCGCAGTCTGCTGGAACAAAGCCAATTGGGGCTGGTTCTCCAGCACCTGGCGCACGCAACGCTTGTACAGGGCGCGGTCCGTCTGGGCGCGGG
>DATDOO010000284.1:0-12583 GCA_035293245.1 Methylococcaceae bacterium | reverse complement strand
TTTCCACGTTCATGGCGGGTTACTCCTATTCGCCGAGGCGCAAGGTTTGCAACATCAACTGCTTGGCGGTGTTGAACACCTCCACGTTGTCCTGGTAGGAGCGGGAGGCGGAGATCATGTTGGTCATCTCCTCCACCGTGTTGACGTTGGCTTTGAAGATGTAGCCTTCCTCGTTGGCCATGGGATGATCGGGTGCGTATTCCATTTGCAGGGGGGTCCGGTTTTCGACCACGCCGAGCATCTTCACGCCCGGCGCCTCGCCGGGGCCCGAATTGCCCATGGCGTCCTGCAAGGCGGCGGCGAACACCGGCTGGCGCGAGCGGTAGGTCTGGTCGGCGCTGCTGCTGACGGTATTGGCGTTGGCCAGGTTGCTGGCCACCAGGTTCAGCCGCTGGCTTTGCGCGCTCATGGCGGACGCGGCGACATCGAAAATGCGGAAGGAATTCATGGCTAGTCTCCCCGGATGGCGGTCAGCAGGCTGGTGATCTTGCCGTTGAGAAAACGCAGGGAGGTCTGGTAAGCCAGGGCGTTCTCGGCGTAGCGGGACTTTTCCTCTTCGGCCTCCACGCTGTTGCCGTCCAGGGACGGTTGCGCCGGAGTACGGTACAGGAGCTCCGGAAAGTCCCCCGCCCCCGTTCCGCCTGCGCCGTTCAGATGGCCGGGGCTGGTCATCGTCAGGTAGGTCGGGTTGTCCTGGGCGCTTTTCAGCAGGGCCTGGAAATCCACGTCACGGGCCTTGTAGCCGGGCGTGTCGCTGTTGGCGAGGTTGGCGGCGAGCACGTCCGCCCGTTTTTCCCGCAAGGTCAGCGCCAGGGCGTGATTGCCGAAGGCATTGTCGAAGTTGATGGCCACTGGAGTGACTCCCGGTGATGTCTTTGGCCAGAGATAAGCACGTCCTGTGCCATGGGCGAAAAACGGTTGCGGGATCGACGGGGAACGGATTGGCGGAAATCTTCGGCAGGTGGGGCGCAATAGCGGTTCGCCGCGTATTGCGCCAGCCGATGCGTCCCATGCGGCGCAATACGGCTATCGCCTATTGCGCCCTACAGGCCTGCGGTTTTGGCGGCTTCGCCGGCCGGCCGGCGGCGGAATTTTGCCGCCGGCCGGCAACTCAGGGGTCGGGGGGCGACGCGGCGGCGTCGGGTTGCTTTTCCGCTTCCGGCTTCTTGAGGGTGAGGAGCGAACGGGACGTTTCCTCGGTCAGGTGGAATTCCAGCCCCCAGCCGGCACGCAGCAGCACCAGTTCCGGCGTGCGGCGGACGATGGCGAACTCCACCGGTTCGCCCTGGGCCAGGGTGATGCGGATGGTTTCGCCGCTTGAAGCGTCCTTGGCTTCATGGCGCTTCACATCGTAGGCACGGGCGTATTTCCAGGCCTCCACCAGTTCGTAAACCGGGCCGGGCGACGCCGGCGCCGGCTCGGCGCGCCACTTGCCGCCGTCCTCGCGGTCGAGAACCAGACCCGGCAATTCGATTTTGCCGATGTCCGGGTCTTCCGGCAGCAGCTTTTTCTCCACGTAATCGGTGGCCGGCGCCGTGAGGTAGTGATGGAAGTTGTCCTCCGCCAAGTGCAGCGTTTCGCCGACCTTCACGTAACGGCGCTGCTGGATGGGGTCGGAGTCGCCGAATTCCAGACTCAGGCCGTCCAGGCGCAGCACGGCGTTGGGGGGAGCCAGGCCGAAACGCGCCAGTTCCCCGGCTGCGGCGGGATAGCTGGCGGAACTGGGCGTTGCCGGGATTTTCAAAAGAAGCTCGACGCGATGTTCGTTGGCCGGGGCCTGGAAAGGTGCGCTGACGTACCAGCGGCCGTCTTTCTTCTCCAAGTTCAACGTCTCTTTGCCGCCGATTTCGATTTTCTGGACCGCCGCCGCATCGAGCCGGGCCAGCGGGATGGTTTCCGCTTTTTTCTTGCCCGGTTCGAACGCCGTCAGCAGCGCCAGTACGCCGATGACCGCCAGCAGGCCCAGATTCAGCCAAAGCTTCTTTCCCATGACTCAGCGCCCCCGGCGGCGGAACCAGATCCAGCCGCCCGTGCCGATCAACAGCGCCGGCAGCAGCAGCAGGAAACCGACGCCGATCAGCCCCGTCGCGGCTTGCGACAACGCCAGCGTGACATCGCCGGAGGTCTTGGCCGGAATGTTGATGAAGGCGTCGTTGTGACCCAGCCACTGCACCAGGTTCAGGCCCAGGTTGAGATTGCCGCCGTTGCCCAGATAGGTGTTGGAGAGGAAGTCGCCGTCGCCGACGATCACGATGCGCTGTTCGCGGGGCTTGGACTCCGCTTCCTGCTCCGTCGGTTTTTTGTCGGGCGCGGCGGCTTCCGGCTCGATCGCGCGCGTCACGGCCACGCCGAGGGTCAAGGGGCCTTCCTTTTCGCCGCTGTCGGCGTTGAAACGGATTTCGCCTTCGACCGGACCGGTTTCGGTCCAGGAACGGGCCAGGGTTCTCAGCAGCGCGGTGTAACGCAACTCCCCGTCCTTGGCGGTTTCCAGCGCACTCGCCACCGGGAACAGGGTCATGGACTGGAAATCCCGTGTGACGGGGTGATAGGGGTATTCCACCACCAGGGCGAACGTCGGGTCGTTGATGCCGAGCATCTGGGTGCTGGCGTCGACCACCGTCCCCGGCAAAAATTTGACGCCCAATTGCTCGCCCAGAGGCTGCAGGCCGTGCAGATCGCCCGGCTCGGCCAGCCAGAGCAGATTGCCGCCCTTTTTCACGTAGTCCTGGATGAGCGCGACTTCGCCCGGCAGCAGGTTGGTCTGGGGCCCGGCGACGACCAGGGCGTTGGTGTTGGCCGGGATGTCCGGCGTCTTGGCCAGGTTGAGCTGCACGGCGTGGACGCCCTTGCGCTGGAGTTCCGCGCCGAACTGCCCCAGGTCGAAATTGGCCTGGCCCAGGGGCGAGCGCTCGCCGTGGCCTTCGAGGAACACCAGGTTCTGGTCCCGGGCTTGCAAGAGGCGCTGCAGGGCGTTGGTGAGGGCGGACTCGGTGAATTCCTGGACCTTTTCGCTGCGGCCCTGGGTTGCAACGACCATCTCGCCGTCGAGGCTGACGCCCATCTCGCGCGTCTTGTCCGGCTGGGTGTCCGGGTTGACGAAGGAAAGGCTCACGTTCGTGTTGACCCGGCTGTAGCGGGCGACCAGATCGCCGATCTGCTCGCGCAAGGTCTTGTTGTTCTCGCGCGCGTAGGACGTAATGCTCACCGGCTCCTTGACCAGTTCCAGGACTTTGACGCTGGCTTCGGAAAGGGTGTTGCGCCCGCTGGCCGTCCAGTCGAACTGGGCGGAATAGCGGGTGGACAGCCAGCCGGCCAAGCCGACCGCGCCCAGGAACAGCACGGTGAACAGCAGGTTCTGCAGGCGGATCTGGGTGTGGATTTTCTGGTCGATCTTCATTTCTGCAACCGGTCGTTGTCGAGGGCGTGAACGCTGAGCACCAGGAAGGTGAAGATGACCAGCAGGAAATAGGCGAGATCGGTGGTGCTCACCAAGCCTTTCAACAGGCTTTCGTAGTGGCGCAGCAGGGACAGGTAGCGCAGCACGCTGTCGGCGGCGTCCTCGCCGCTGACGCTCCAGTCGACGATCCACAACAGCAGCAGCGCGCCGAAGCTGCTCACCGCGGCCACGGTGGGCTGGGCGGTGAGGGTGGACATGAACAGGCCGATGGCGGCGAAGGAGGCCAGAAGCAGCGTTAAGGCGATGACGCAGGCGGCCAGCTTGCCGAAGTCCAGCCCGCCGCCGGCCAGCAACGACAGGGGCATGAGCAGGATCATGCCGATCATCACCCCGAGAAACGCCAGGGTGCCCAGGTATTTGCCGAGGATGATGTCGGCCATGGACACCGGCGCGCTGAACAGCAGGCTCAGGGTGCGGTTGCGGCGCTCCTCGCTGATCAGGCGCATGGTGACGAGCGGCATCACCAATAAAAGGATCACCCCGGCGTTGCCGAACAGGGGCGCAACGATCAGGTCGGTGACCCCCGGTGCGCCTTCCATGCCCGCGATGCGCGGCTGGATATCCAGGTAGTAGTCCACCTGGACCAGGAACATGTAGCCCAGGATCAGCTGCACCACGCCGAGGATCGACCAGGCGAGGGGGGAGAGAAACAGGCCGCGCAACTCGCGCGCGGCGATGACGAGGGCACTCATGCGGCTTCCTCCGTGCCCGCGGCGTGCGGTTCGGGTTGCTGGGTGATTTCCACGAAAATCTGCTCGATGCTGCGCTTCTCCGGCGTCAGCTCCAGCAGGCCCCAGCCGCTGGCGACGGCCAGCGCGGCGACCTGTTCGGCCGGGTTGGCGTCCTTGTCATGCAGCACGCGCCAGCGCTGGTGGTCCAGCGCCTCCACCGCCCGCACGCCGGGAATGGCGGACAGGCCCGCCACGTCCGGCGCCTGGCGGGTGACGACCAGCAGGCTGGAGGCGCCCATGCGCTTCTCCAGCCCCTCGATGCGGTCGTTCAGCACCAGGCGGCCGTTGTGGATGATCTGCACCTGGGTGCAGGATTCCTGCACTTCGGGAAGAATGTGGGTTGAAAGAATGATGCCGTGTTCCCGCCCTAAGTCGCGGATCAACTGGCGGATCTCGCGGATCTGGATCGGGTCCAGCCCGACGGTCGGCTCGTCCAGCACGATGACGGCGGGGGAGTGCAGGATGGCCTGGGCGATGCCCACCCGCTGCTGGAAACCTTTCGACAGGTTGCCGATCAGCCGCCCGCCCACCTCCGCCAGGCCGCAGCGTTCCCGGGCACTGTCCACGGCGGCCTTCACCTTGTCTTTTTTCAGGCCGTGCAGCCGTGCGCAGTAGGTCAGGTACTCGTCCACCGTCAACTCGCGGTACACCGGCGGATTTTCCGGAAGATAGCCCAGTTCCCCCTTGGCTTCCTTCGGGTTGTCGAGGATGTCGATGCCGTTGATGCGCACCTGCCCGGAAGACGGGGCCAGGTTGCCGCAGATCATCTGCATGGTGCTGGACTTCCCCGCGCCGTTGGGGCCGAGAAAGCCGAGGATTTCGCCTTTTTCCAGGGTGAAGCTGACATCGTTCACCGCCAGGTGGTCGCCGTAGTAGCGATAAAGTTGTTCGACCTCGATCAGTCTGTTCATGGGTTCCGTTTCGAAGTGACGACAAAGGATTCCGGCGCAGGTTTTCCCGACCGGATGAGACAACGCGACATATTATAGGGAGAAGGCGGTTGGGGGCGAACCTGCCCGGCCCCCGGACGGCAAGACGGAAGGAAAAGGCGGGATTATCATTTCCGCACGCCGGGCCGACGACACCGGTGTTGTAGGTCTTATTCAACCTCGGTGAAAGACGGAGCCGGATCGATGACCGAACTGCTCGCCGCAGGCGATTTCCTGCCGCACGGTTGGTGTTTCCGCTGGGATAAGGCCCTGCTGTGGCTGCACGTGGCTTCCGACGCGATCATCACCCTCGCCTACTACTCCATCCCCATCGTGCTGCTGGTGTTCGCCAAAAAGCGCGTCGACCTGCAGTACAAATGGATGTTCGTGCTGTTCGGCCTGTTCATCCTGCTCTGCGGCACCACGCACCTGATGGGGATATGGAATATCTGGCGCCCGGACTACTGGCTCAGCGGCGCCGTCAAGGCGCTCACCGCCCTGGTGTCGCTGGTCACCGCCGTGCTGCTCTGGCCGTTGCTGCCCAAGGCGCTGGCGCTGCCCTCCCCGGCGCATCTTCAGGCCGCCAACGAGGAACTCCAGAAAACCCTGGATTCGCTGCGCCGTGCGGAAGGGGAGTTGCGCAATTTGTCCTGGGCGGTGGAATACAGCTCCAGCATGGTGCTGATTACCAACCTGAACGGGGAAATCGAGTATTGCAATCCCGCCTTCCTGGACGTGACCGGCTACAGCCGCGACGAAGTCATCGGCCAGAAACCCAGCCTGCTCAAATCCGGCCACACCCCGGAGGAAGTTTACAGCGAGCTGTGGGAAACGCTGCTGAGCGGCAAGGAATGGCACGGCGAACTCCTGGACCGCAAGAAGAACGGCGATCTTTATTGGGCGATGCAGTTCCTCGCCCCGGTGTTCGACGAGCAGGGACGCATCAGCCATCTCGTCTCCGTCGCCCACGACATCAGCGCGCTGAAGAAATCGGAGGAGGACATCCGCCGCCTGGCCTTTTACGACCCCCTGACCGGCCTGCCCAACCGCGCCCTGTTCCGCGAACGCCTGGAACAGGCCATGCTGCGCGCCGACCGCGAGGAGCAGCCGTTCGCCCTGCTCTACCTGGACCTGGACCGCTTCAAGAACATCAACGACACCCTGGGACACTTCACCGGCGACCAACTGCTGATCGCCGTCGGCCGGCGGATCAAGGGCATGTTGCGGGAGATGGACACTGTGGCGCGCCTGGGCGGCGACGAGTTCGCCGTGATCCTTCCCGACCTGGCCCGGCTGGAGGACGCCGGCATGATGGCGCGCAAGATCGTGGAGTCCATGGGCCAGCCGGTGAAAGTGGACGAAAGCGAACTGTTCGTCGGCGCCAGCATCGGGATCAGTTTTTATCCCAACGACGCCATCGACATGGACCGGCTGGTCATGTTGGCCGATTCCGCCCTGTATGAGGCCAAGAAGCAGGGCGGCAACCGCTTCCAGTTCCACGCCGATGCCAAGGGCGGGGCGCTGACCATCGCGCGCCTGCAATTGGAAACCGAGTTGCGGCGCGCCGTGGAACGGGACGAACTCTGCGTGTACTACCAGCCGAAAATGGAACTGGCCAGCGGGCGCGTCGCCGGCGTCGAAGCCTTGCTGCGCTGGCGGCGCAACGGGGAAGACCTCATCCCGCCGGGAATGTTCATCGCCATTGCCGAGGAAACCGGACTGATCGTGTCCATCGGCGAATGGGTGTTCCGCGCCGTGTGCCGGCAACTGGCCGCCTGGCGCGCCGCCGGCACCGTGTGGCCGGTATCCGTGAATCTTTCCGCCCGCCAATTCCGCGATCCGGAACTGCTGCAGCGCCTCATCGCCATCCAGGAGGAGACCGGGGTCGAGGCGGAACTGCTGGATATGGAAATCACCGAGAGCGCCGTGATGGACAACCCCGAACAGTCCGCGGAAGTCTTGCAGGCCCTGCATGACCGCGGCGTGAGCCTCTCCATCGACGACTTCGGCACCGGCTACTCGTCCCTGGCCTACCTCAAGCGTTTTCCGGTGAACGCGCTCAAGATCGACCAGTCCTTTGTCCGCGACATCGCCAGCGACGCCAACGACGCCGCCATCGTCCGGGTGGTCATCGAACTGGCCCACAACCTGGGGCTGAAGGTCATCGCCGAAGGCGTGGAAACGCTGGAACAGCAGGAATTCCTGCAGCGGCAGGGCTGCGACATCGTGCAGGGTTTTTACTACGGCAGGCCGGTGCTGCCGGAGGAATTCTTCTGCCGTTTCGCCGGCGGCGTGCAAGCGGCCCCGTCATGACCCACGCCCGAGCGGACGGGCCATGGCCGGCGAAAACCCCGCATATCGGGGGTCAATGCAAGCGCCGCGCAAAAAGTCGGATGCAGCAAAATGAAAATGTGTTAAAACACTATTTCCGCAGCGCGGACAATAAAGCGAACAATTCGAGCTTCCCGCCCGACTGACAAACCCAAACCAAATCGGAGGACGTAACATGGCAAAACCACTTATTCAGGTCGCACTCGATTCCCTGGATTTCAATCAAACCCTGGCGCTGGCCAAGCAGACGGCTCCTTTTGTGGACATCATCGAAATCGGCACGCCTTGCGTAAAGGCGAACGGCATCGAACTGGTGAAGGCAATGAAAGCCCAGCATCCGGACAAGCTGCTGCTCGTCGACCTGAAGACCATGGACGCCGGTCATTATGAATCGGAGCCGTTCTTCAAGGCCGGCGCCGACATCACCACCGTTCTCGGCACCGCCGACCTCGGCACCATCAAAGGTGTGATCGATGCGGCCAACAAATACGGCAAGCAGGCGCAGGTCGACCTGATCAATGTCTCCGACAAGGCCAAGTGCGCCAAGGCGGTGGCCGGTGCGGGCGCGCACATCATCGGCGTGCACACCGGCCTGGATCAGCAGGCCGCCGGCCAGACGCCGTTCGCCGACTTGTCCGCCCTTGCGGCCCTCGGCCTGAAGGTCAAGATCTCCGTGGCGGGCGGCATCAAGCAATCCACCATCCAGCAAGTGGTGAAATCCGGCGCGGACATCGTCGTCGCCGGCGGCGCGATCTACGGTGCGGCTTCCCCCGCCGACGCGGCCCGCGAACTCCGTGAACTGGCGAACAGCGCCGGCGGCGAAAGCGGCTGCTGCGGCGGCCACGCGGCGGCCGCCCCGGCTGCGGGTGGCGGTTTGCTCGACAAGCTCAAGAAGATGCTGGGCCTGTAAGCGTCCGCACCTTCCGGCGAACCCCGGGGCCGCCAGCCCCGGGGTTTTTTATTGCCCGCTTTCCCCGTGTCCTACGGGAACCTCTCCAGCACTTCCGCCCGCGCATTCATCAGCGCCACCGTGAAGTAGTAGAACTGAAACCCCAGCGCCATCAGCAGGAGCGGCCACAACATGCTGGCGTGGATGGCCGGCTTGTCCAGGCGGGTGACGGTCGGGCCCTGGTGCAGGGTGTTCCACCACTCCACCGAGTAGTGGATGATCGGAATGTTGACCACGCCCACCAGGATCAGGATGCCCCCGGCGCGCGCCGCGACCCGCGGATCCTCGATGGCGTTGGTCAGGGCGATGTAGCCCAGGTAGAGAAACAGCAGGATCAGTTCCGAGGTTAGGCGCGCGTCCCACACCCACCACGCCCCCCACATGGGTTTGCCCCACAGGGAGCCGGTGGCCAGCGCCAGAAAGGTGAAGGAGGCCCCCAGCCCGGCGGAGCTTTTCACCATCACTTCCGCCAGCTTCATGTTCCAGATCATCGCGATGCCGCTCAACGCCGCCATGAAGGTGTAAATGAACAGGCTCATCCACGCGGCGGGCACGTGCACGAACATGATGCGGTAGCTTTCGCCCTGCTGGTAATCGGGCGGGGCGACGAACAGGCCCAGATACAATCCCGCCAGCAACAGGATCAAGGTGATGCCGCCCAGCCAGGGCAGCATTTTTCCGGCGACGCGGTAGAAATGCTTGGGAGAGGCGAGTTTATGAAAAAAGTTCCACATGGTCAGTTCACCGAAAGGCGCAGCGCGGCGGCGATGGCCGGCGGCGCCAGGGTCAGGGCCAGCGCGAGCAGCGCGGCGAGGAAATACAGCGGTCCTTCCACCGGCAGGCCGGTCGCGGCGGCGGCCACCGCGCCGGTGGCGAAGATCAGCACCGGAATATACAGCGGCAGGACCAGCAGGGTGAGCAGGATGCCGCCGCGCCGCAGGCCCACGGTCAAAGCCACGCCGATGGCGCCGATCAAACTCAGGAGCGGCGTGCCCAACAGCAGCGTCGCCTCCAGCACGCCGATGGCCTTGGGCGACAAGCCCAACTGCACCGCCAGAAGCGGCGCCAGCAGCAAGAGCGGCAAACCGCTGACCAGCCAGTGGGCGAATACCCTAACGCCCACCAGCAGCGGCAGAGGATAAGGGCTGAGCAGCAACTGTTCCAGGGCGCCGTCGTCGAAATCGGCGCGGAACAGGTTTTCCAGGGAAAACAGCGCCGCCAGCAGCGCGGCGATCCAGATCACCCCCGGCGCGATGGTGCGCAACAATTCGGCGTCCGGGCTGACGCCGAGCGGATACAGGGTCACGATGAGGGCGAAAAACAGCGGCGGATTGGCCATCTCGCCCCGGTGCCGGAAGGCCAGCAGCAAGTCGCGCCGCAACAGGCCGGCCAAGGCGTGGTTGAGGCCGCTCATCCCGTCAAGCCCAGGCGCGCCAGCGGGACTTGCAGGCTGACCGGCTGGTGCGAGGTCAGCACCGCCAGCCCGCCCTCGCCCAGATGGTTTTCGATCAGCGTGCGCACCAGTTCGCCTCCGCCTGCGTCCAGGGCGGTGAACGGCTCGTCGAGGATCCACAATCGCGCCCGGCTCAACAACAGCCGCGCCAGCGCCAGGCGCTGCTTCTGCCCTGCGGACAGCGCGCGGCCCGCCACTTCCGCCTGTTCGCCCAGCCCGACGGTTTCCAGGGCCCTCTCGACCCCGTCGCGCCGCGCTTCGCCGCGCAGCGCGGCGGCGAAAGCCAGATTCTCGAAAGTCTGCAATTCCGGCTTGACGCCGTGCTGATGGCCGAGCCAAGCCATGTCCCGCGCGTACTCGGCGCGCTGGGCGGCAATCGCCCGCCCCCGCCAGCGCACCTCGCCCGAGGCCGGGCGGCTCAGGCCGCAGAGAAGACGCAGCAGACTGGTCTTGCCCGAACCGTTCTCGCCTTCCACCAGCAGCGCTTCCCCGGCATGGAGGGCAAACGACAGGCCGCAGAACAAGGTGCGCCCGCCCCGCTGGCATTCCAGGCGGTCGGCTTCCAGTTCGGCGGAGGATTCGGCGGATTTTTGCATGACGCTATTTTCCTGGAAGCAAGAATCTTCAGCAGGAGCTGGAGCTGGCCATTTTCCCTCCCCCACCGGGGGAGGACCAGGGTGGGGGCGAGTCAAAACAAGGTCTTCGGCCTTTTTGATCGCCCCCATCCCAGCCTTCCTCCGTGGGGGGAAGGAGCTAAACTCCGCGGGCTGAAGACTGTTTCTAATCAAAAGCCATTTTAGCAGCCGTTATTTGGCGGGAACGACGCCGCGCTTGGCATGGCGCGGCTTGCGCGGCGGCTTGGCGGCGGGCTGGCCGGAAGAGAGCACTTCGCCTTTCAGGTCGAACTCGATCTGCATCCGGCGCTGCGCCTTCCTGGCCTCCGCGGCGCTGGGGAACGGGCCGGCCAACACCCGGTAGCGTCCCTGGGTCTCGCGCGCCTGGGCGGGGATGCGCGGCCCCTGATGGTTGAGCATGGCCGCCATGCGCCGCGCGGTGATTTCGTCCGCCGTGTCCAGGGCGTTTACCGCCCAGTCGGCGGGACCGATGACCGGCGCCGGTTCCGGCGCGCCGTCCAGACGCGCCGGATGGCTCAAGAGCGGCGCGGGCGGGTTCGGCGCGCCCTGGCTGATGGGCACGGGCACGCCGTCCGCCACGTCCAGGGCGTAGTCCACCCGCGCCCAGTCGATGGACGCGCTTTCCTTCGCCAACCGCTTGCGCAACTGGGCGCGCAGTTTCTTTTCGTTCAGTTCGTCGAAGGGCCGGTGCGCTTCCAGGTACACCACCCCTTGCGCGTGGCCGACCAGATACGGCTGGTTCACCACCCGGAGCGGCGTTTTCACCGCCACGTCGCGGAACAGCGCCGAGATGTCTTCCGGGTACAGGCGCAAGCAGCCGTGGCTGGCGCGCAGGCCGACGCCGTAAGGCTTGTTGGTGCCGTGCATCAGGTAGCTGGGCTTGCTCAGGTAAAAGGCGTAATCGCCCAGTGGATTGTCCGGCCCGGCCGGTACGCTGGCGGGCAGCGGATCGCCCTTTCGCTCATGCTCCTCGCGCACCGAGGCCGGCACATGCCAGACGGGGAACGCCTCCTTGTCGACGATTTTCATTTCCCCGGTCGGGGTGGACCAGCCTTCGCGGCCGATGCCCACCGGATAGGTTTCCACTTCCCAGGACGGCCGGTCGGCGGGGAAGTAGAACAGGCGCATGGCCGCCAGATTCACCACGATGCCCCGGCGCGGCGCGTCGGGCAGAATGAAGCGCGTCGGCAGCGCGACGCGGGTTCCGGGAGGGGGAAGCCACTCGTCCAGCGCGGGGTTGGCATCCTTGATCTGCTGAAAACCGAGGCCGTAATGCCGGGCGATGTCCGGCAGGGTATCGCCTTCCACGGTTTCCAGCGCCGCGAGTTGTCCGATCATCTCCTGGCTTCCGGACAGGGCGAAGCGGTGGCGCTCCGGCTGGGGTGGCGGCAAGGCCAGTTCGATGGGCTGGTTCCAGCCGGCGCAACCGGCGAGGCCGAAGAGCAGCGTCGGCACGATCCAGGTGCGCAGGCTCCGGACGGTGGGAAGAGAGTAATCGCAAGCTTTCACGGTTGGGGGCCTCCGGTGAGGAAATTCACGCCCGCGCCGATCCGGTGCAACGCTTCCCCCGGCCACGCCGGATCGAAACCCTGCTGGGCAAAACGTGCCGCGACCAGCGCCAGCAGTACGGCGAACAGCCGTTTCATCCTTTGCGCCGGAAGCCGATGCGCCAGGCGCGCGCCCCAGGGAGCGGTCCAGGCGCTGCACGCCGCAATGCCGAACAAGGCGGGCAGGTAAATGTAGCCGAAACTGAACGGCGGCAGATCGGCGCGCGGCCAGCCGAGCCAGGCGTAGGTCGCCGCACCGCCCAGGGCGATGGGCAGGCCGCAGGCGCTGGACACGGCGGCGGCGTTCTTCATGGCCAGACCCTGCCGCGCCAGGTAGGGCACGGTCAGGGTGCCGCCGCCGATGCCCAGGACGGCCGACAGCGCACCGATGCCGAGTCCGGTTGCCGCGATCCGCCAGCGGTCGCCCTGGCCGTCGCGGCCCGTCTCCGTCCGGACCAGGACCAGGCGCGCCGCGACATAAAGCAGGAACAAGGCATAAAGGAATTTGAGCGCGCGCGCGGGCAGCCCATCTCCGGCCAGGGCGCCGAGGG
>DATDOO010000283.1:0-8351 GCA_035293245.1 Methylococcaceae bacterium | reverse complement strand
CGGACGCGGGGCGCTTGCCGGCGAAGTGCTGGTGGAAACTCATTATCCGGAGCACTACGCCATTGAGCTGGCGGCGCGGCAGGACTACTCGGCTTTTTTCGAGAAGGAGCTTCATTTTCGCCGGCTCATGCATTACCCGCCGTTTGTGTCGCTGGCCACTCTGCTGGTGCGCAGCGTCAATCTCGAGCAGGCCATCCGCTGGTCGCGGCAACTGGAAACGTATTTCGAGCCGATGGAATCGCGCGGGGTGCGTGTGCTGGGTCCGGCGGCGGCGCCGCTTTCGCGGCTGAAGCGCGAGTACCGGTTCCAGTTTCTGCTCAAGTCGCCGCGTCGGGCGGCGCTGCACGGCGCGCTCGAAGGCTGCCAGGCATTCTGTGCGGAGAAGGGAATTCCCGAGCGCGCGGTGCTGCTGGACGTGGACCCGGTGAATTTGCTCTGAGGTAGTTCTTGTGGGTACCCCCCGCCCCCTTTTTTGTAAGTGTTCATTCTGCACGACTTTAAGTCCAATGATTTTGCAAGTGTTCATTCTGGAAGGGTTACAGGCGCAATTTTCGTAAGTGTTCATTCTAAAGGGAGATAGCAGATCTGAGATTTGAAATTTGAGAGTGGGGCGTGCTACGACTGCGGTCAGGGCATTCTGCGGGGCAAACATAAATTATCTTAGCACTTCATATAGTAAATGTCAAGGAGTGTTAACTGACAAGTATTCGAAACGTCCGGGGAAAAACGGGGGTAGGAAGGCGATTCGAACGTTCCGACACGGGAAAGCAAGACCCGCACCCCGCCTCGATGCTATACGGTTATGTCGGGGACTGTTATTCTGTTGCTTGCCGTGCCCGTAAGAAGCCGATGGAGAACCTGAGCCACCCGTCGCGTGAACAGGGAAATCAATCGAGTCGGGTACAATAGACCAAGATACACGGAGTTTCATGCGTAAGGGATTGCAGATCGTTCTGTGGCTTGCTGCCGGGATGGCTCTTCTCAATTCCGCGGCTGGCGTGTTTGTTTATGCCGAGATCGCGCTCGGCGCCCAAAGTGAACGGGGGCCACTGACGCAGGGAGAGTGGGTTGACCTGCTGCTATTGCTCACGACCTTCCCACTGCTATTCGGGATTCTGTGGTGCTCGATCCGGCCGCGAAATGGATCCTTTAGGGTGGCGCTGTGGCTAACCGTCACGTGGATTACAGTCTTCACATGGCGGTACTGGTTCGGCCCGTTCCCCGCAACTCAGATGTACGACTTGCACAGCTCCGATCCTAATGAAATTCGAGCGGAGATCATTCGCCATTTCGTAAGGGTTACCGCGACGTATTTGTTCGTCGTAGCGCAGTTTAGTCTCCTTCCGATCCTCAAGGTACTAGAAGCACGACGCAAACCTTAGGGCGGTGGCCAAGAATTGGGTGCGCTCTCAGATGGGATCCCGGTGTCGGTGGAGTGGGATCAAATACCTCGATATCGGAAATGTCGGCATGGATGTATATTGCTGGCCAGCGAGGTACAAGATCGCGCCGGGCCGGCTGGTCGCGGCTGCGGTGGAGGCTTGCTATGAAGCGATTTTTCAAGATTGCGGCGATATGCGTGGCGGCGCTTATCGCGGTACTGGTGGGCATTTTCATGCTGCTGTTTGGCGGATTGCAGGAGCAGAGCGCGGGGCTTTCGCTGGGCGCGGGAGCGGAGGCCATTTACGATGGGTTTTCGACGGTTTTCATGCTGGATGCGGGAAACGGCCAAGTGGCGCTCATTGACGCGGGGAATGACACGGCGGGAGCGGCTATTCTCGACGCGCTGGGAAAACGGAACGCCAGCGCGGATAATGTGGCGGCGATTTTCATCACCCACGCGCATCCGGATCACGATGCGGCCATCGCCCTGTTTCCCAAAGCGACGGTGTATGCCATGAAGGCCGAAGTACCTGTGGCCGAAGCCAAGGAAGCTTACCAGAGCGTGTTATCCAGAGTGATGGGCCGGTACAACCCTCATCCATTTCAGGTGACGCATCCGCTCGAAAACGGGGAGAAGGTCACGGTGGGAAATCTGGAAGTGACGGCGTTTGCCGTGCCGGGCCACACGCCGGGAAGCGGCGCGTACCTGGCGCAGGGCGTGCTGTATTTGGGCGATGCCGCCATGATCAATTCGGGCCACCAGGTGATCGGCCCGGCGAAAGCTTTCAGCAACAATGCCGAGGAAGGGGTGGCGTCGCTCCTGCGTTTGGCCGAGGAGTTGCGGCCTCGGGCGGAGGAAGTGAAAGTGCTGGCGACGGCGCATACCGGTGGCGTCGCGGGGCTGCAGCCGCTGGCGGCGCTGGCGGCGAAGTGACGCGCGACGCGCCGTGATGTGAGTGGTTCGGAAGTTTGCACAGCCCCTTCGGCTCCGCTCAGGGCAAGCAAGAATGGCTGTGCCACTAGGAAACCGTTAAAGAGTGAGGGGCGAATGAGATCAAGAGGGATGTGGCTGCCAGCGCTGGGCTGTTTGAGTTTGGTGATGGCGTTGGGTGAGGGGCGAAGTCAGAATCAGGCGCCAGCAGTTGCACCAGTGGCGCCGGCAACGGACACCGTGGCCCCGAATATCCCGGGCGTGGTTGCCGGCGGAACGAGGATGCAGGTCATCAAGGAAGGCTTTCAAGGCACGGAAGGACCAATAGGGATGCCGGACGGCAGCTTGATCTTCACGGAGACGGACGCGAACCGGATCACGCGGATCGACGCGGACGGGAGGACTTCGACCTTTCTCGAAAACACGAACGGCTCGAATGGCCTGGCCTTTGATTCGCGGGGGCGGCTGATTTCCGTGCAGACTGTACCGGGGAAGATGAGGGTCGGCGTGATTTATCCCCAGGGCAGCGAAGCGGTGCTGGCGGCGAACTACGAGGGAACACCCTTCGCCCGGCCCAACGATCTGGTGGTGGACAAGAAGGGCGGCGTCTATTTCACGGACGCCGGCCTCAATCCCAACCAGAACCCGCCACCGCCGCCCATGCCGTTGGCGGTGTACTACATCACGCCGGCGGGCAGGACCATCCGAGTTGCGGAAGGTATCGAGCGGCCGAACGGCGTTCAGCTCAGTCCCGACGAGAGAACGCTCTTCGTGAACAACAGCAACGGCGAGTATCTGCTGGCGTTTGATATCCAGGCCGATGGGACGTTGCACAATCGGCGGAACTTTGCCAAGTACGATGGCGTGACGCGCACAGCGGAACGCATCGCCAGCGGCGCTGACGGGTTGGCGATTGACGCGCAGGGCCGCGTTTACGCATGCACGCAAGTGGGCATACAGGTTTTCAGCGCGCAGGGGCAGCATCTGGGAACCATTCCACTTTCGCGAGGGCCGCAGAATTTGGCATTTGCTGGTCCGGACAAGAAGACGCTGTACGTGGTCGGCCGCGGCGCCGCGTTCAAAATTCAGATGCAGGCGCAGGGATTCGCCGGCCGGGCCAAGTAGGCAGCCGAAAGCGCTGCGGTCGCAGGAGTTTTTCGAGCCCTTGTTTAGATGGCCAGCGGCGCGGGCATGAAGCACAAAACGAAGATAGCCAGCGCCACCAGGGCCCAGGAGCGGCGCCGGCGATCGAGCGGCTGCCAGCGGTCGAGCAGCGGGGGATGACGGAATCCAACCGCCAGCAGCAGGATGGCCCACATCAGCCAGCCCAGCCAATAGTAGAAGGCCAGGGGCACCAGCAGGATGGCCACGGCGAATGTGACGCGACGGTGGCGATGGCTGGCCAGAGTATAGAGAATGTGGCCGCCGTCGAGCTGTCCGGCGGGAAGCAGGTTGAGTGCGGTGGCGAAGATTCCCACCCATGCGGCGCGGCCTACCGGATGCAGCAGCAGGGTTTCATGCGGGATCCCCGGCCGGAGCAGGGCTTCGAGAATGCGCTCGATAAGCGGCTGGCCGAACACTACCAGCGCGTCGTTGTCTCCAGCGAAGACAAATTTGGATTGAGCAATCGCCACGGCCAGGGCCGGGACGGCAAAGAGAAATCCCACCACCGGACCGGCCAGGGCCACGTCGAACAGCGCGCGGCGGTTGATGATGGGCGAGCGAATGCGGATGAAGGCGCCGAGAGTGCCGATCAGCGTGGGCGCCGGGATGAAGAAGGGGTAGCTGGCCTGGATTCGATAGTAGCGGCAGGCAAAGAAATGTCCGAGTTCGTGCGCCAGCAAGATGCCCAGCAAGGTGACTGCAAAAGGAATGCCCAATAGAAACAGGCGCGGTTCGAAAAAAGGCTGGAAATAGGAGACGGCGAAATCATCGAGAGTCGGCTGGCGGCCGATGGCGTAAGCGGCGGCGAACTGCGCTCCGGCCGCCAGAGTGGAAATCGTGGTGAGCAGCAGGAGCGCGAGCGCGATGAACAGGGAACGGAGCGAGGGCTGTGGCGGCGGCCAAGGAGCCGGGTAATACGAGGGAGGGGAAGGCTCCGGCTGGAGCGTATCCACCAACAGTGGGGGCCACAAGGGGGGCTGAATGGAGCGGTCGCCGTTATCGGCAGTCATGCGATTAGGCTGCGGCTGCGGCCGCCGCGGATGTGAATTTCTCCTGGAGGGGCAGCCAAGAGTGCATGGCGCCCAGTTAGGATCCGATGGATTGCAATTCCTTGCCCGGCTTGAAGCGCACGGCTTTGCCCGGCGGGATATTGACCTCCTGGCCGGTGCGCGGGTTGCGGCCGATGCCGGTCTTGCGGGGCTTGACGGTGAAGACTCCGAATCGGCGGAGTTCGATGCGCTGGCCGCGGCCCATGGCATCCTTGAGGGCTTGGAAGACGGTCTCCACGGCCTGTTCGGCCTTGGTGCGCGTGACACTGGTGCGGCTGACCACAGCGTTGACGATGTCCAGCTTGATCACACGCGCCTCCCGGTCCTTGAGCAAAAGGGAAGCTTATGCTAGACAGGGGCTTGCGGGTTGTCAAGCGACCAAACGTGCTTGCGCCCCCGAAAAGGATTTTCTATAATCCGGCCCGCGAGAGACGTTGCGCACGGCGCTACTAGTGGACATTTTCCTGTCGCAGATGAGATGATAATAGATGATCTTCTTCCCGGAGGAGTGTGGCGATGAAACTAATTCGTAACTGGATGGGCGAAGCGTCCCTGGTGGCGGTGATGCTGGCATGCGGGAGTGCGGCGTGGGCTCAGGGGGCTGCTCCGGCGCAGGCAGCACAGACGGGGCCTGGATACACCACGGCGGAGTACAACGCCTATACGGCGGCGCACAATGCGGCGAATCCGCAGGATAAGCTCAAGCTGCTGGATGAATTCATGGTCAAGTATCAGACGCCGGCGCTGCTGAAGTTCGTCTATCGCGATTACTACACCACCTACTACGGGCTCAGGAACTTCCCCAAGACCATCGAATATGTGGACAAGTATCTCGCGCTGGGGGACAAGCTCACAGAGGTGGAACGGCTGTCAGCGCTGGTCAACCGCGGGCAGGCCTACGTGGCGGGCGCGACCGACGCGGCGCTGCAGACGCCAGAGATCCTGACGAAAACGCGCGAGACCGCCGCGCAGGGTGTGACGGCTGTAGCTGCCTTGCAGAAGCCGGCCAACGCCACGGAGGAACAGTTCAACACACAGAAGAAGAACATCGGTTTCATGTTCAACTCCGTAGCCGGGATCGCGGCGTCCCAACAGAAGGACTGGAAGGGCGCGCAGGATTCATTTAAGGCGGCACTGACTCTAAACGGGGAGGACAATACCACCCACTACCGCCTGGGAGTGGCCTACCTGCAGGACACGCCGCCGCAGGCCAATGATGGAATCTGGGAATTGTCTCGCTCGATTGCCTTGAAGATTCAGGGTGCGGATCAGGTGCGCGCCTATTTGCGTGGCCGGCTCATCCAGTATCAGCAGCCCGGATGCGAGAAATCAGCCGATGATCAGATCACCCAGGCCATCACACTGGCGACCGCAGGCGCGGAACGGCCTGGCGATTTTAACATTCCCAGCGCACAGGATTTGCAGGCGGCCCGTGACGACACCAACAGCTTCCTTCCCTGGCTTCAGGAAGGCGGACAGCACGGCCAGACCATGTGGCTGGCGACTTGCGGTCTGGAGTATCCCGACGTGACCGTTCGCGTGATGGAAATCGTGCCCGGCGAAGCGGACAAGCTGACGCTGAGGGTTTTCCGGGCACCAACTCAGGAAGCGATGGAGGCCGCCACGGCGCCGAACATGGAAGTCCACATCGTGGGCCAGCCTGAGGCCCGGCGGATTCCCAAGGATGATTACATTCGGTTTACCGGTACTTTGACCGGGTATCAGCCCACGCCGTTTCTGCTGACCTGGGACGAATCGAAGGTCAATGCCGAGGACATTCCAGCCGAAACCCCGGCGCCCGGCCGGCGCGGCGCGGCGCCAGCCAGACCCGGCGCATAGAACCGACTGGACTCAGCGATTGTCGCACGGCCCCGGATGTTTCGGGGCCGTTGCATTTTCAGGGGAGCCGCGCATGCTTGGCTTCCCTGGGCGCTTGGTTCAGGATGGAATGGTCGTCAGGCGCGGCGGTGGGGACGCTGTTCCAGCTTGTAGAGGCCGATCTTGCGGCTGAGAGTGTTGCGATGAATGCCCAGCAGGCGAGCGGCGCGCGACTGGTTGCCGTTCGAGCGGTCCAGCGCCCGCCGGATGAATTTTTTCTCGAATTCATTCATCGCTTCATCGAATAGAATGCCGCGATCCACCATCTGGCCGACGAGTGCTTCGAGCTGATCTCTCACGGTCGCACACTCCGCAGAAAGGCCTCAGGCCTTCGGATTCATCCGGGTCAGGACAATTCGCGGCCGGTTAACAACCGGTAGGCTTCCCGGTATTTGGCGCGCGTGGCTGCCACAATCTCCGCCGGCAGGTCGGGAGCGGGCGGCTGCTTGTTCCAGCCGATCTTTTCCAGATAGTCCCGGACGTACTGCTTGTCGAACGACGGCTGAGGGCGGCCCGGCGCATAGCCCTGGGCGGGCCAGAAACGCGACGAGTCGGGGGTCAAAGCTTCGTCAATCCAAATCACCTGGCTGCCGATCAGCCCGAATTCAAATTTGGTGTCGGCCAGCAGAATGCCCCGGGGTTCGGCAAAATCCGCCGCGCGCCGGTAGAGGTCCATGCTGATGGCGCGGAGCTGTTCGGCGAGCGGGCCGCCGATCCGCGCGACCATCTCATCGAAGGAGATGTTTTCGTCGTGCCCGGAAGCGGCCTTGGTGGCCGGGGTGAAAATGGGTTCCGGCAAGCGGGCCGATTCACCCAGGCCCGGAGGCAAGGGAATGCCGCACACGCTTCGGGACGAGCGGTAATCCTTCCAGCCGGATCCGGAAAGGTAGCCGCGCACGACGCATTCCACCAGCAGGGGCTGAGTCTTGCGGCAGAGCATGGTCCGGCCCGCCAAAGCGTCGCGAAATTCCTGGACTTGCGCGGGAAAGTCGGTGGTGCTGATGAGGTGGTTGGGCGTCACGTCCTGCAAAGTATCAAACCAGAACCGCGAAAGCTGGGTCAGCACCTTGCCCTTGTCCGGAATGGGCGTCGGGAGCACCACATCGAAGGCCGAGAGGCGATCGGTGGCTACCAGCAGCAGATCGCCGTTTACCTGGTAGAGATCGCGCACCTTGCCGCGCGACAGGAGCGGCAGGCCGGGAAAATCGGTTTGCCAAATGACCGTGTTCATTTGAGGAGTCGCCACAGGTTACCCATTTCCTCGCAGAGGGGCGGTATTGTAACGCAGCGAAGCGCGTTGTCAAAGGCGAAGAAAAAAGTGCTGACACTTCGGAAGCGGACAGTGCTACACGCCGGTGGGATGCATCTTCAACACGCGGAGCAACCGGCGCAGGATCAGCTTTGGGACGGCGCCGCTGGGGGCGCAGGTGCGGCTGAGATCTTGGCCATATGGTCCAGCCAGATCTGTTTGTCTTTGTCGAACGTTGGACGGGAAAGTGCGCTGCCCATCTGTACCCAGGGTTTACCAGTCGTCGCGTAGGCCGCCTTCAGGAGCGTGCCGTCCGGCGCCAGCGCGAAGAAGTAGTAGTCAGTCGGCGTCTGGCGTGCCAGAACGACCATGTCGGCCTTCTTGGCGTCATTGGAACGGCTCAAAAACAACGCGCGCACAACCGTCTTGCCTGCTTCCGTCACTCGGGGCAGGGCGATCAGCTTGTCCGGAGCCCCGGCGCAGGCCTGCAGTAACGTGCACACGTCCACGGGAATGGCGTTCTGCGGCGCATTCCTCCAAACAATCCTACCTTTGCGGTCCACCACTTCCTTGAACAGATTGGATGGCTTGGCTTGCCCGGCCAGGCCCAGAGTTCCAGCCACCACCAGACAGATGAAACCAACGAAGTTAACCCGGCAGAAACGCGCGGTGTTCATTGCTGACATCTCCTATTGGC
>DATDOO010000282.1:0-15941 GCA_035293245.1 Methylococcaceae bacterium | reverse complement strand
GCCGGGCCGCCGGTGTCGATGCCGCTGCTGCGCAACTGCTCCATCAGATCGCGCATGGCCAGGCGCTGTTTGATGTTGTCCGGGGTATAAAGCTCCCCGCGCGGATTCAAGGCGTGGCCGCCCTTGGCGATCACCGCATCGGCCAGGGGAATGTCGCCGGTAATCACCAGATCGCCGGGCTGAAGCTGCTGCACGATGAAGTTGTCGGCCACGTCGAACCCGCCGGACACCTGCACCGCCCGAATATATTGCGACGGCGGCGTGCGCATCCACTGGTTCGCCACCAGGATCAACGCCACCTTCACCCGCTCGGCGGCACGGAACAGGATTTCCTTGATGACGCCGGGACAGGCGTCGGCATCGATCCAGATTTGCATGGGGATTCAATCCAAATGAACGCGGGGGCAGTTTATGCGGGTTGGGTCAGGCGTCTCTATGCCGTATCGAAGGTGTCGTTACACTTCACGCGCGCAAATCCAACGGTACGATCTGGCCGCTGCGATAACCACATACGCGGTTCCGTCCGGATTTCTTGGCGGCATACAGGGCCTGGTCGGCACGGGCGATGAGCATTTTGCCGTCCCGGCAATCCGCTTCATGGGCGGCAATCCCTACGCTGACCGACAGGGGATGTCCCGAAAAGCGCTTTTCCAGCAGTTGGCCGAGTTGCTCCACCCTTTGCCGGAACCGCTCGGCAAAATGCAGCGCGGGCTCGAAGGAGGTATCGGGGAGAATGAAGATAAATTCCTCGCCACCGAAGCGCCCGACGTGGTCGGTAGGCCGGGAAGTCTTTTGCATAAGGCCGGCGACCACCTTGAGGATGTCGTCTCCGACCAGATGGCCAAAGGTATCGTTGAATTTCTTGAAGAAATCGATATCCACCAGACAAACCGCCAGGCTTCGTCCGCCGCATGCGGCCTGCTCGAACAGCGGGTTGAGCGTATCTTCCAGGGCGCCCCGGTTGTAAATCTGGGTCAGCGGGTCGAGCAGCGCCCGTTTCCGGTAGGTTTCGAACAAGCGCGCGTGTTCCAGCGCCAACGCCATCTCGCTGGCGATGATGCTCACCACCGACAGATCGGCCAGCTGCAAACGCTGCCCGGAGCAGCAATTGTCCACGCCGATCAGCCCGGCGCTTTGCCCGTTGCGGGTCACCGGAACCAGGCCCAGTTCCTTCACCCCCAGTTCCCGCAGCAGTTCCGCTTCCTGCAGGGTGGACCCGGCTATGACGACGGGAACCCTGCGCCGCAAGGATTCCAGGATATTTTCGAAAAACGGCTTGATTTCCCACACCAGGTTCGCCGGCAATGCCGCTGCCCGCTCCGCGCGCTGGAGATGCACCAGCTTCAGGCGGCGGGTTTGCGGCTCGCTTTCCAGCAAGTAAAGGCGGTCGTAGGCAAAATCCTGCCGGATGGCGCGGAAGGTATTCTCGACGATTTCCTCCGGCACCAGGCTTTGATGGGGCAGCACCAGGCTGTCCTTGATGCGCGCGATGGACGCGACGCGGCTTTGCTTTTGCTGCTCCAGGTAAAAATAATCGGAGTTGAGGCGGCCCAGATCGAGATTGGTGCGCAGCAGGTTCTCCCGCACCACCGGCATGGGTGGGAAGCGGAAGCGGTAAAAGACCGCCGTGTCCTGCAATTCCATATCCATGGCGTGCAGCATCTCGTTGAGGTCGAGCGCGCCGAGATCGATCGCGTCGTACACCTCCGGCTGCAAAACCGGCGGCTGCGGCGCCCTGAACGAGCCCAGGCCCTGCGTCCAGGCCATGAAATTGGCGAGCGCCACGATGGCGACCAGCAAGCGCTCGTGCACGTCCAGATCCAGCGCGGCGAAACGCTGGTGGTGCAGGCACACCGCCAGGGTAATCGGGCGTGGGAATTCCCAACGCTTGCAGAAATAAGCCCCCAGCCTGTCGTGGCCCACGCCCAGCAGGCGCAGCTCCGCTTCGTAGGCGCTACAGGCGCTTTCCTGAAGCTGCGGAATAATCGAGCTGTAGCTGATCCGGCCGTAGACCTCCAGGATGATTTTGCCGATGTCGTGCAAGAGCCCGGCACTGTAGGCGATGTCGGCGTCCGGATAGCCGAGTTGCCGGGCCATGGTCCGGCTCAGGAAGGCCACCGCCAGGCTGTGCCGCCAGTAGGACAGGTAATCGAAATCGGTGTCGATGCGCCGCACCACCTGCTCGTACAGCAAAACTTCCAGCGCAATGGCGCGGATGCTGGCGAAGCCCAGGATCACCACGGCCTGTTTGAGGGTGGCGATCTTGTGGCGCAGGCCGTACGCTGCGGAATTGACGCGCCGCAACACCGCCGTACCGAGCGCGGGGTCGGTTTCCACCAGCTTGACCAGATCGTCGATGGAGGCCGTGTTGTCGCGCGTAAGTTGGAGCAGGCGCACCACCACTACAGAAATGCTGGGCAGGCTGTCCACTTCCCGCGCCAGGACCGCATTGATCGCTGCCGTGTCAGGCAAGAGCGTCGCTTCATTCATGGGCGTTCATCGAATACGGGCGCATTTGCAAAGTCGTTACGGAGGGACCGCCCCCCTGGCGAACCGTTCCGGCTCCCGGAACGCGTCCATTTTGCGCACCGCCAAGATGCCTCGTAGAAAGTTAGAATCCTGCACCAATCTTTCCGTTCCTCGATGTGAACGGCGTCGCTTTTTCACATCATCTCGATCGATGTCCCGTTTCGGCCACGGCAGAAATAAAGCGCTCCCCTACTTCTCGCACACCAACGCCAGCAACGACCTCTGGCAGGCAGGACTCCTTGCCGTCGTCCACGCGAACGAGCAGGCCACTGCCATAAAACTGGCGCGCCAGTTCGGCGCGGGTTGATGGGCAAACGCAGGTTGGCATACGCCTTCCAGATCGAGCCCTGCGCTTGCTGTTTGAATCAGCCGCCATTAATTTAATCTCGGGATTTCCAGCCGTCAGCGTATTTGAACCAGGGAACGCAAGGGAGGAGTCATGCGGGTTGCATTATTGCTGTTGTTGGCACTGGCATTGCCGCTTTATGCCGCTGAACCGGCCGAGCCGGCTCCACAAGTCGAAGTCTTTTCTCCCCAAGGCACGGTAATAGGGAGTACGCCAGGCCGCCGTGCGTTTTTCCGCACAGATCGCGGCGTTCGGCGACCCGCGCCTCGCCGATCCCTTCGACGTCGATTGCCCCGCGCCGGGCAAAGGCCGCTGGGCGGACGGGCGCAACTGGGTTTACGACTTCGAGACGGATCTGCCGGGCGGGGTGCGCTGCACCTTTTCCCTGAAAGCGGACCTCAAAGCGATGAACGGCCAGCCGGTCGAAGGAGAGCGACGGTTTGGCTTCGACAGCGGCGGCCCGGCCGTACGGGCCTCCATGCCCCACGAGGGTAACGAGCGCATCGACGAGAATCAGGTTTTCGTCCTTGCCCTGGACGCACCGGCCACTCCGGAATCGATCCAGGCCAACGCCCGTTGCGACATCGCGGGGCTAACCGAACAAATCCCGGTCCGGGCGATCGGCGGCGAAGAGCGGGAACGGATGCTCGCCCAGCGCCGTCTGCTGGGCCATGCGTATTATCGCCTCCTGTGGAAGAGCGGCGAGGAAACCGTCCACCAGGTCAAAGACCCGTCCCTGGAAAAGGCCGAATCCCAGCTTGCGGTTCTGCAATGCCGGCGCACCATTCCGCCGGAAACCCAGGTCCGGCTGGTCTGGGGCAAAGGCATCGCCGCGCCCAGCGGCGTTACCACAGCGGAGGATCAGGCCCTGGCGTTCAAGACCCGGGCGGCCTTCACGGCCCGCTTCGAGTGCAGGCGCACCAACGCCAGGGCCGACTGCCTGCCCATGCTGCCGATGACCGTGGTGTTCACGGCCCCGGTTCCGGCCGAATCCGCCGTCCAGGTACGGATCGTGGGCGCCGACGGCGAGAGCTATGCGCCCGATCCCATCGACCGGGGCAAAACGCCTTTCGTAGAGAAACTGAGCTTTGCCGGCCCCTTCCCCGAAAAGGCCCGCTTCACGGTGGAACTGCCGAAGAACCTGGTCGACGACGCCGGACGCGCGCTGGAGAATGCCGCCCGCTATCCCCTGGCCGTGGCTACGGATGAGCTTCCGCCGTTGGCGAAGTTTCCCGGCGAGTTCGGCATACTGGAGTTGCAGGAAGGAGGCATTCTGCCGGTGACCCTGCGCAACCTGGAACCCAGCGTCGGCGGCTTGCAATTGCTTCCCGACCAGGCGACCGAAGGACCCGGGGAACTGCTCGGCAAGTTGCGGCGCGTGACCCAGGACGACGGCGAGATCGCCGGCTGGATCGAGAAGGTCAAGGGGGCTGCCCGACTACGCGGCGAGTGGTCGCAGGAAGTGGGCGAAAACGGCAAGCGAGTCTGGAAGGAACTCACCGGCTCGCAATCGGTTTTCGAGGCGGGCCAGCAGGCGGAAACCCTGTCGGTGCCCAAGCCCGGCGGGGCCAAGGCCTTCGAAGTGGTGGGCATACCCTTGAAACGGCCGGGCTTCTACGTGGTCGAACTGGCCAGCCCGGTGCTCGGTGCGGCACTGCTGGGTGAGCAAAAGACGCGCTACGTACCGACCACGGCACTGGTGACCAACATGGCCGTGCACTTCAAGTGGGGGCGGGAAGCGTCCGTGGTATGGGTTACCAGCCTGGACCAAGGCCAGCCGGTGGCTGACGCCGAAGTCCGCATCAGCGACTATTGCAGCCACCACGAACTGTGGCACGGCAGGACCGACGCCGATGGACTGGCCCGCATTGCTGCCGACGTGCTGCCCAGCCCTCACGACGGTTCGTATTGCAGCAGTTGGGATTCCCACCCCCTGTTCGTCAGTGCACGCAAGGACGACGACCTGAGCTTCACCGCGTCATCCTGGAACCAGGGCATCACCCCGTCGAGCTTCGGCCTGCCCGCCTATTCCTACGGCGGGCCGCACATCGCCCACACGGTATTCGACCGCACCTTGCTGCGGGCCGGCGAAACCGTGTCCATGAAACATTTCTTCCGCCGCCACACCATGGAGGGCTTCAGCGTGCCGGACGACTTCTCCCCGGATAAGCTGGAGATCGTCCACGAAGGCAGCGACCAGCGTTACGAACTACCGCTGATTCTGGACGCCGGCGGTGTGGCCGAGTCTTCCTGGACCATTCCCCCGGACGCCAAGCTGGGCGTTTACCGGGTGGCGTTCGTGGACGGGAATCATAAGCGCCACTTCGGCAGCGGCGAATTTCGTGTCGAGCAATACCGGGTGCCGACCATGAAAGCGGCCATCCAGCCGCCCGCGGACCCCCTGGTCAACGCCAGGGAGACCAGCGTCGATTTATTCGTCGGCTACCTGTCCGGGGGCGGTGCGGCCCAGGCGCCGGTCAAATTGCGCACCCTGGTGCGGCCCAAGGCCGTGTCCTTCAAAGGCTACGAAGCCTTCCGCTTCGGCGGCGAGGCGGTCAAGGAAGGCTTGCAGGCAACCCGGCCCCTCGACCTGGACGACTATTTCCGCCCTTACGGGAGCACCGGCGAGAAAGGGCAGACGCCGGCGCAGGTCCTGCCCCTGGCGTTGGACCACGCCGGCGCCGCACGCGCAGCCATCCCCGGTCTGCCCAAGGTGAGCCAGGCCCATGAAGTGGTGGCCGAACTGGAATACGAGGACGCCAATGGCGAATTGCTGTCGGTGTCCAACCGCATCCCCCTTTGGCCCGCCACGGTCAACCTGGGGATTCGCACCGAAGGCTGGGTGGCCAGCAAGGACCAGTTGCGCTTCCGGGTCGTGGCCCTGGACCTGGCCGGCAAGCCGGTCGCGGAGCGGCCGGTCGCGGTGGAACTCTTCGCCAGAACGGCTTATTCCTACCGCAAGCGCCTGGTCGGCGGCTTTTACGCCTACGAGGACCAGACCGAGGTCAAGCGGCTGAAACCGGCCTGCAAGGGCAAGACCGACCCCCAGGGTTTGCTGCTTTGCGAGATCACGCCGGGCGTGGCCGGCCAGGTCATCCTCCAGGCACGTGCCGAGGACGAACTCGGCAACCCCGCCCTGGCCCGCAGCGAGGCCTGGGTGAGCGGAGAAGACGACTGGTGGTTCGAAAGCAGCCGCGGCGACCGCATGGACGTGCTGCCGGAGAAGAAGGAGTACGAACGGGGCGAGACCGCGCGCTTCCAGGTGCGCATGCCCTTCCGCGAGGCCAAGGCACTGGTGACGGTGGAGCGTGAAGGCGTGGTGGAAAGCTTTGTTCGGGATTTGTCCGGCCAGCAGCCGGTGGTGGAAGTTCCCATCAAGGACAATTACGCGCCCAACGTTTACGTGTCGGTGCTGGCGGTGCGCGGCCGGGCGGCGGGCATCGAACCGTGGCGGCCGGAAGTCGCGCGCAAGCTGGGCGATCGGGCAAGCAAGGCGACGGCCGTGGTGGATTTGGCCAAGCCGGCTTACCGGCTCGGCGCCGCCCAGATCGACGTGGGCTGGGCGCCCAACCGCTTGCAGGTGCAGGTACAGCCGGAAAAGGAAACCTACAAGGTCCGCGACCGCGCCAGGGTCGCGGTGTCGGTGGGCCGCGCCGACGGCGGCGCCTTGCCTGCCGGCAGCGAAATCGCGCTGGCGGCGGTGGACGAAGGGCTGCTGGAGCTCATGCCCAACGACTCCTGGAAGTTGCTGGAAAAGATGATGGGCCGGCGCAGCATCGAGGTGCATACCTCCACGGCGCAGATGCAGGTGGTGGGCAAGCGCCATTACGGCCGCAAGGCGGTACCCCAGGGCGGCGGCGGCGGGCGCCAGGCGGCCCGCGAGCTGTTCGACTCCCTGCTGCTGTGGCGAGGCCGGGTTCCGTTGGACGGCCAGGGACGGGCCGAAATCGAAGTGCCCCTCAACGACTCGCTGACCGCTTTCCGCCTGGTGGCCGTGGCGCACGGCGGCGCCGGCCTGTTCGGCACCGGCCACGGTACCATCCGTACCACCCAGGACCTGATGCTGCATTCGGGCCTGCCGCCCCTGGTGCGCGAGGGCGATCGCTTTCAGGCGCTGTTCACGCTGCGCAACGCGTCGGAGCGCCCCATTGCGGCCAAGGCCTGGGCCAAAGTCCGCCCGGAAAATTCGCGTGCCATTCCTGCCGCTTTGCCGACGCTGCCAACCCAGGCGGTAAACCTTGGGCCGGGCGAAGCCGGGACCTTGGCCTGGGAACTGGCGGTACCGGTGGACGCGGGCAAGTTGCAGTGGGAAGTGGGTGCCGAGGCGCAGGACGGCGCTGCGGGGGACACGCTGAAAGTCCAGCAGCAGGTGATCCCGGTATACCCGGTGCGCACCTACCAGGCGACGCTGGCCCAAATCGACCAGCCCTTCCGCATGGTGGCGGAGCGTCCGTCCGACAGCGTGCCGGGCCGCGGCGGGCTACGGGTAACCCTGCGCTCCAGGCTGGGCGACGGCCTGGAGGGGGTTCGCGAGTATATGTCCACATATGGCTACACCTGCCTGGAACAGCAGCTTTCCCAGGCCGTGGCCCTGCGCGACCAATCCTTGTGGGACGGCGTGGCGAGCCGCCTGCCCAATTACATGGACAGGGACGGCCTGCTCAAATATTTTCCCGGCGAGGTGCTGGAGGGCAGCGACACCCTGACCGCCTATGCGCTGGCCATTGCCCAGGAAGCGGGCTGGAGCATACCCGAGCACACTCTGGAACGGCTCAAGCAGGGGCTGAGAGGCTTCGTGGAAGGCCGCATCGTGCGCGACTCGGCGCTGCGCACGGCGGATCTGTCCATCCGCAAGCTGGCGGCCGTGGAAGCCTTGTCCCGCTACGGCGACGCCAAAAGGGAAATGCTGGACAGCATCGCCGTCGAGCCCAATCTGTGGCCCACTTCGGCGGTGCTGGACTGGCTGAACGTCCTGCAGCGGCTTGAGGACGTCGCCGACAAGGAACGGCGCCTGGACGAAGCGCAGCAGATCGTCCGTTCCCGGCTCAATTTCCAGGGCACGGTCATGACCTTTTCCACCGAGCAGAGCGACGCCCTGTGGTGGCTGATGATCTCCTCCGACGTCAACGCCGTGCGGGCTGTTCTGTCCCTGCTGGAGCAGCCGTCGTGGCGGGAAGACATGCCGCGCCTGGTGCGGGGTGCACTCAGCCGGCAATTGAAGGGGCACTGGAACACCACCACGGCCAACGCCTGGGGCGTGCTGGCCATGGAGAAATTCAGCGCGGCCTTCGAATCCGTGCCGGTGGCCGGGCGCACCACGACCAGTCTGGCCGGGGAGGAAAAGCCCACCGAATGGCAGGCGGACATCCGGCAGGCCACGCTGGATTTCCCCTGGCCGCAAAAGTCCGCGCCCCTGGCCGTCAGCCACCAGGGCCAGGGCAAGCCCTGGGCCATCGTCCAGAGTCTGGCGGCCTTGCCGCTCAAGCAGCCGCTGTTCACCGGCTACCGAATCCGGCGCACGGTGACGCCGGTGGAGCGGAAGCAGGCGGACGTCTGGAGCCGGGGCGACGTGGCGCGCGTGCGCCTGGATCTGGAAGCGCAGTCCGACATGGCCTGGGTGGTGGTGGACGATCCCATTCCCGCCGGCGCGTCGGTGCTGGGGACGGGATTGGGGCGCGACGCGCAACTCCTGACGCGCGGCGAGCAACGCGAGGGCTGGGTGTGGCCGGCCTACGAGGAACGGCGCTTCGACGCTTTCCGTGCCTATTACCTCTTCGTGCCGAAGGGCACGTGGACGGTGGAATACACGGTGCGTTTCAACAATCCGGGCCGCTTCGAACAGCCCGCCACCCGGGTGGAAGCCATGTACGCGCCGGAAATGTTCGGCGAACTGCCGAACGCGCCGCTGGAAATCCAGCCGAAGTAGCGGAGCCCGGATTCCATGCGAACCAGGCTCGCGGCATTGCGGTACGGAACCGCCGTCCTGGCCATTTGCCTCGCCGCACTCGCGGCGGTGCTGCCTACCGCCGGGACCGTACCCGCGTTCGCCGAGGTCAAATCCGCCTGGCGGCCGTCCGAGGCCCATCTGCTGGACCGGCACGGGGCAATTCTCGACAGCCATCGGGTGGATCTCCGCGCCCGGCGCCTGCCGTGGACGCCCCTCGCTGAATTCTCCCCCGTGCTGCTGCGCGCGATCCTGGCCGCCGAGGACCGGCGCTTTTACCGGCACGGCGGCGTCGATTGGAGTGCCGTGGCTGCCGCTGCCTTCGACCGGCTGCGCGGCCGCCCGCTGCGTGGCGCCAGCACCGTCACCATGCAACTGGCGGCGCTGCTGGACCCGTCGCTGGCAGCGGCGAACGGCAAACGCACGCTGCGGCAAAAGCTCGTCCAATGGCGGACTGCGTGGACTTTGGAAAAGTCCTGGAGCAAAGAGCAGATTCTGGAAGCCTATCTGAACCGGGTAGGTTTTCGCGGCGAACTGCAAGGCGTGACTGCCGCGGCTCAGGGGCTGTTCGGCAAACGCCCCTCCGGCCTGGGCGAAGCCGAATCCGCCATCCTCGCGGCGATTCTGCCGTCGCCCAACGCAACGCCCGAGCGCATCGCCGGTCGTGCCTGCGCCATTGCCAGGGCGGCCGATTTCCGTGTGGCCTGCGGCGAGCTGCACCGGCAGTTCCAGCTCATCGCAATGCAGCCTTACGGAAACCGACCCTCCCCGGCCCTGGCGCCCCACCTGGCCGCCCGGTTGGTGAAATCGGCGGGCGTGTCGGTCTATTCCACCCTGGATGCGACGGTCCAGCGCCTGGCCCTGGATGCCCTGGGCCGGCAGCTTCAAGGGCTGGGCCAGCGCAACGTGCGCGACGGCGCCGCCGTGGTGGTCGACAACGCCAGCGGCGAGGTGCTGGCCTATGTGGGTTCGGCGGGGCCGTGGTCGGGGGCGGCCGGCGTGGACGGGGTGCGGGCGCGGCGGCAGGCGGGTTCCACCCTGAAGCCGTTTCTTTACGCCCTGGCCCTGGAGCGGCGCTACCTTACGGCGGCCTCCGTCCTCGACGACTCGCCGCTCAACCTGGAAACCAGCGCCGGCCTTTACGTTCCCCAGAACTACGACCGCGATTTCAAAGGATTGGTGAGCGTGCGCACGGCCCTGGCCAGTTCCTTGAACATCCCGGCCGTGCGCACCTTGATCCTGGTGGGCGTGGAAGCTTTTCGCGACCGCCTGCGCGCCATAGGCTACGAAGGCATCGCCGAGGACGGCGAATATTACGGCTACGCCCTGGCGCTGGGGTCGGCGGAGGTCAGCCTGCTGGAGCAGGTCGACGCCTACCGTACCCTGGCCAACGGCGGGATGTATTCGGCGTTGCGCCTCGTGCCCGGCGACGACAGGGTCGAACCCCGCCGGGCGATGGACGGGCCGGCAGCCTTCATCGTCTCGGACATCCTCAGCGACCGCGCCGGCCGGGCTCTGAGTTTCGGCTTCGACAATCCCCTGGCCACGCGCTACTGGACCGCCGTGAAGACGGGCACGAGCAAGGACATGCGCGACAACTGGTGCATCGGCTACAGCGAACGCTTCACCGTGGGCGTGTGGGTGGGCAACTTCGAGGGCGATGCCATGCACGACGTCTCGGGCGTCACGGGAGCCGCCCCCGCCTGGCTGGAAATCATGGACGGCCTGCACGCCGGTCTGGCCAGCCATGCGCGGAGCGCGCCTCCGGAAGTGGTGCGGACGCCGGTTAAATACGAACCGGCCGTGGAACCTGAGCGCAGCGAATGGTTCATCGCCGGCACCGAAACGCCGCTGGTCCGGCTGCCCGGCGCGCGGCAGGCGGCGCCCCGCATCGAATCGCCCCCCAACGGCGTCGTCATCGCCCTGGACCCGGACATCCCCCGCGCCAATCAATTGGCCCTGCTGCGGGCCAGCGGGGCGGAACCGGGCATGTCCCTGCGGCTGGACGGCAAGCGGCTTGGCCCTGCCACACGTATTTATAAGTGGCGGCCCATCCCAGGAGCCCATCAACTCGATCTGAGGGCGGCAGACGGCAAAACGCACCACTCGGTTCGCTTCAAGGTGCGCGGGTTAGAAAGGGCGGCCGGAAATAACTGAAATCGAAATTGCTGGAGAATTAAGACCATAGCCTACTGGTCCCGCATCAACTCCAGCAGCGACCGCTCCCCGATAACTTCGAGGCCCGCGGCGTCCAGGGTGTTGCACAGCTGCGCGGCCACGGCGGTCGGCTCGCTGGGCAAACGCTGCGGAAACGCCGGTTCGCCGCGGATGGCTTGGTAAACGTCGCGCGCGGCGACGGCGGCCAGGTGCCTGGCCGGCAGGTAGGACTCCTTGCCGTCGTCCAGGCGGACGAGCAGGCCATGGCTGCAAAACCGGCGCAACAGCTCCCGCGCCGGGTCAATGGGCAACTGCAGGTGCCGACACAGGCCCTCCAGGGTCCAGGGCGGATCGCCGTGCAGAAAGCGTTGGCCGATGAGCAGGATCATGGCGAATCCCGCCCACTCTTCCTGCCGGCAACTGAGCGCCGGATAACGGCTGGCGAAGGCGAGATAAGCCGGATACTGGTGCAGGAACGCCACCCGGCCGCCCAGCAAGGTGACCAGCCAGCTCGAATACAGCCACATCATGAACAGAATGAGGATGGCCAGGCTGGAATAGACGGCGTTGTACTGGGTGGAATCGGCCACGAACTCGGCGAACAGCCAGCCCAACCCTTTCCAGGCCAGACCGGCGCACGCGCCGCCGGCCAGGGCGGAGCGAAACGCCACCCGTGTGTTGGGTAAAAAGAGGTAAAGGAAGGTGAAGGCCGCCACGATCAGCACATAGGGTGTGACGATGCCGAGGATCAGGTACAGGGTGCCGAACACCTCGCGGGCGACGAGGGCCTGCACGGTTTCCGACGCGGCCAGGGAAGCCATGATGCCGATGGCCGAAAACACCAGCACCGGTCCGACCGTCACCACGCTGAGATAATCGCTGAAGCGGCGCGCGAAACTGCGCGACGAACGGGTATGCCAGATGTGGTTGAAGGCGGCTTCGATTTTGCCCAGCAGGGAACCCACGGTGTAGAACAGCATGGCGATGCCGAGGGCGCCCAGTACGCTGACGTCCATCCGCTCCACGAACCCGACGATGTCGGCCGCGATCTCGGAGCCTTGCGCGCCCAGCGGCCTGAGGATTTCCAGCAGGAACGGCTGCAACTGGTTGTGCACGCCAAAGGACTTGAGCACCGAAAAGCTCACCGCAAGCAGCGGCACCAGCGACAGCAGCGTGGTGTACACCAGGCTCATGGCGTGCAGTTCCAGGTGGTCTTCCCGCATCTCCCGCAACAGGACGCGCAGCCAGCGCAAGGCTCCGCCGACCGCCGGCGCATGACGCAGTCCTTGGCAATGTTCTCGTATGGCCCGAATGGTCGAGGCGAAATGCTTGCGGCGCATGGCGATCCCAAAAGAGTCTATCTTTACGGCACTGACCCAGACTTTCCCCAGTGGGTGGCAAGAATAGCCCGTTCCCGCTTCGGCGGACGGATTTCTCTGTCAACCGGGTTCGACACAACCTCCAAAGGAGCGAACCGTGAGCAGCGTCCCCTTCACCGATGCCCCGCTCGACGCCGAAGCCCTGCGCAAACTGCACGCATACTGGCGCGCGTCCAACTACCTGGCCGCCGGGATGATTTACCTCCGGGACAACCCGCTGCTGCGGGAGCCCCTCGAGCCGGAGCACATCAAGAACCGCTTGCTGGGGCACTGGGGCGCCAGTCCCGGCTTGAGCTTCGCTTACATCCACCTCAACCGGCTCATCCGGAAATACGACCTGGACGCCATCTTCCTCGCCGGGCCCGGCCACGGCGCGCCCGGCGTGCTGGCGCCGGTTTATCTGGAAGGGCGCTACTCGGAAATTTATCCCAACAAGGGCGAGGACGAGGAAGGCCTGCGCCTGTTCTTCAAGGAGTTCTCCTTCCCCGGCGGCATCGGCAGCCACTGCACCCCGGAAACGCCCGGCTCCATCCATGAGGGCGGCGAACTGGGCTACAGCGTCTCCCACGCCTTCGGCGCGGCCTTCGACAATCCCGACCTCCTGGTGGCGGTGATGGTGGGCGACGGGGAGGCGGAAACCGGGCCGCTCGCCACCTCCTGGCACTCCAACAAATTCCTCAACCCCATCCGCGACGGCGCGGTGCTGCCGATCCTCCATCTCAACGGCTACAAGATCAACAACCCCACCCTCCTCGCGCGCATCTCCCATGAGGAACTGGACAGCCTGTTCCGGGGCTACGGCTGGACGCCGCACTTCGTGGAAGGCGACGACCCCGCCTTGATGCACCAACAAATGGCCGCGACGCTCGAAGACTGCGTGCTGGACATCCGCCGCATCCAAACCGAGGCGCGGCAAAGCGGCACACCCGCCCGTCCGCGCTGGCCGATGATCGTGCTGCGGAGCCCCAAGGGCTGGACCGGCCCCAAAGAGGTGGACGGCCACAAGGTGGAAGGTTTCTGGCGCGCCCATCAAGTGCCGCTGTCCGGGGTGCAGAACAATCCGGCCCATCTGGAACAACTGGAAGAATGGCTGAAGAGCTACCAGCCGGAAGAACTGTTCGACGCCAACGGCACCCTCGTCCCGGAACTCAAGGCGCTCGCCCCGCGAGGCGCGCGGCGCATGAGCGCCAACCCCCACGCCAACGGCGGAGCCCTGCGCCGCGCCTTGCGCATGCCCGACTTCCGGGACTACGGCGTCGCCGTGTCCGAGCCGGGGCGAGTCGAGGCGGAAAACACCCGGCCGCTGGGCGAGTTGCTGCGCGACATCCTGAAGCTCAACCCCGGCAACTTCCGTGTCTTCGGCCCGGACGAAACCGCCTCCAACAAGCTCGACGCCGTTTACCAGGTCAGCAAGAAAACCTGGCTGGCCGACACCCTGCCGGAAGACGCCGACGGCGGCGAACTGTCACCCGACGGGCGGGTCATGGAAATGCTTTCCGAGCACACCCTGGAAGGCTGGCTGGAAGGCTATCTGCTCACCGGCCGGCACGGCTTCTTTTCCACCTACGAGGCTTTCGTCCACGTCATCGACTCCATGTTCAACCAGCACGCGAAGTGGCTGGCCATCAGCCGCGAGCTGTCCTGGCGGGCGCCGGTGTCGTCCCTGAACCTGCTCATCACCTCCACCGTGTGGCGCCAGGATCACAACGGCTTCACCCACCAGGACCCCGGCTTCCTCGACGTGGTGGTCAACAAGAGTCCCGCCGTCACGCGCATCTACCTGCCGCCGGACGCCAACACCCTGCTGTCGGTGGCCGACCACTGTTTGAAAAGCACCGACTACGTCAACGTCATCGTCGCCGACAAGCAGAAGCACCTGCAATTTCTCGACATGGACGCCGCGGTCAAGCACTGCACCAAGGGCCTTGGCATCTGGGACTGGGCCAGCAACGACCAGGGCAGCGAACCGGACCTGGTGATGGCCGGCTGCGGCGACATCCCCACCCAGGAAGCCCTGGCCGCCCTGTGCCTGCTGCGGGAACATTTCCCGGAACTGAAAATCCGCTTCGTCAACGTGGTGGACCTCTACAAGCTGACCCCGGCCAGCGAACACCCCCACGGCCTGTCCGACCGGGACTTCGACAGCCTGTTCACCGTGGACAAGCCCATCGTGTTCAACTTCCACGGCTACCCGTGGCTGATCCACCGTCTCGCCTACCGGCGCAGCAACCACAGGAACCTCCATGTGCGCGGTTACAAGGAGAAGGGCAACATCAACACGCCCCTGGAACTGGCCATCCGCAACGAGGCGGACCGCTTCAGCCTGGCCATCGACGCCGTCGACCGCCTGCCCGAGCTGCGGGTAGCCGGCGCCCACGTCAAGGAAAAGCTCCGCGACATGCAGATCGAATGCAGCCACTACGCTTACGCCCACGGCGTGGACAAGCCCGAATTCGCCGCGTGGCAGTGGCCGGGTTGAAATGGGGAGAAGGACAGGCTTCGGCTAAGCCCAGGCGAGCCATGTCGAACCACGAGGGCAGGACAACGTAAAATCAACGGATTGCGAATTTCCAAGGAAAGTTCATGCCCCTGTCCTGGAACGAAATCAAGGATCGCGCCTTCCAGGACTGGGTCGAGCAGCGCACGGCGATTGATGGTAGCGATTTGGCGGCGGGGCTGGCGAACCTGTTCCAGGTGCTGGACACGCCGGCGGAGAAACGCCTGAAGGCGCTGGATGAACAACTGGCCGCTTTTCCTTACGTCAACGGCCAGATCTTCAGCGAGCGTTTGCCGCTGGCGGCTTTCGACGCGCCCATGCGCGCCCTTTTGCTGGACGCCTGCGCCCTGGACTGGAGCCGCATTTCGCCGGCCATATTCGGCTCCCTGTTCCAGTCGGTCATGGACAAAAACGCCCGCCGCAACCTGGGCGCGCACTACACCTCGGAAACCAACATCCTCAAACTCATCGGCCCGCTGTTCCTGGACGACTGGCGCGCGGAGTTCGCGCGCATCGGGCACCAGCCGAAAAAGCTCTACGACTTCCACCAGCGCCTGGCCGGCCTGAAATTTTTCGACCCCGCCTGCGGCTGCGGCAACTTCCTGGTCGTCGCCTACCGCGAACTGCGCCGCCTGGAACTGGACGTGCTGCGCGCCCTGTACGGCAAATCGGCCAGCCAGTCTTTGGACGTGGCCGCTTTCAACATCCTGTGCGACGTGGACCAGTTCTACGGCATCGAAATCGAGGAATTCCCCGCGCAAATCGCCCAAGCTGCGCTGTGGCTGATGGACCACCAGATGAACCTGCAAGTGTCGGAGGAATTCGGCCACTATTTCGCACGCCTGCCCTTGAAGAAATCCGCCGCCATCGTCCACGGCAACGCGCTACGGCTGGATTGGCGCCAGGTGTGCCCCGATGCGGATTACCTTCTGGGCAATCCGCCGTTCGTGGGCGCCAAGTACATGAACGACGCCCAGCGCAGCGACGTGGCCACGGTGTTCGGCGGCACCAAAAACGCCGGGCTGCTGGATTACGTTGCCTGCTGGTATCGGAAGGCTGTGGAGTACATGGCGGGGGACTTCCCCCCTC
>DATDOO010000281.1:0-2048 GCA_035293245.1 Methylococcaceae bacterium | reverse complement strand
TGGAGAACAAGGCGTAGCGGTGCGGAAAATCCCGGCGCATGGCGCGGGCGAGCAAGGCCAGATCGTGCGCGGTGGTCACCTGCTCCGAATCCGGGATGCCCGAGGCGTTGCGGTACGTCGTGTTGAGCATGCCCAGACTGCGCGCCTTGGCGGTCATGGTTTCCGCGAACGCGGACTCGCTCCCGCCGAGGCGCTCGGCCAGCACCACCGCAGCGTCGTTGGCGGAGCGGACGATGACCCCCAACAGCGCGTCGCGCAGGATGATGCGATCGCCTTCCGCCAGTCCCAGTTCGCTGGCGGGCATGGATTCGGCATGGGCGGACGCGGTGAGCACCTCGTCCAGACGCACCTGGCCGCTATCCAGCGCCTCGAAGGTCAGGTAGAGGGTCATCATTTTGGTCAGCGAGGCGGGATACCAGCGCGCCGTGGGCTCCACCGAATGCAGGACCGTTCCGGTGTCGGCGTCCACCACCAGGGCGGCATAACGCGCCTCCACCGGCAATCCCCACGCCAGCGCCAGGGGCAGCAGCAGACCGAACGACCATTTCCGAAAAGCTCCCGCCCGCCCGTTGGACATCGTGATCGTCTCCGCCTTTTCCGAATGAGTATATTTTAGTAAAGAAATGTAAGCCATTTGACGACAAAATCAAATCCTGGAGCGCTGAAAAAGCGCGTTTTCCACGCGGACCGCGTCCTTGGGGGTATCCACGCCCGCCGGCGGCGCGCATTCCACCGCCTGCACCCGAATCGCGGCACCGTGCCAGAGGATGCGCAGCTGCTCCAGCGCCTCGATCCGTTCCAGCGGCGCGGGCTCCCAATTCACGTAGCGGCGCAGGAATCCGGCGGTGTAAACGTACAGGCCCACATGCCGGTACCAGAGGCGCCGGGCGGGGTCGAATTCCCCGGTTCCAAAACGCGACCGGTCCCACGGAATCGGCGCGCGGCTGAAATACAGGGCGTAGCCGTCGGCGTCCAACACCACCTTGACGGCGTTGGGATCGAACATCTCCTCCGCCTCGGCGATGGGAACGCACAGCGTCGCCACTTCCGCGCGCGTCTGGCCGGCCAGCGCTCCGGCGGCGGTGCGGAGCAACTCCGGGTCGATCAGCGGTTCGTCGCCTTGCAGGTTGACGACCAGCGCCTCCTCCGCCCAGCCCAGCCGGGCCGCGACTTCCGCGATGCGCTCCGTGCCGCTGGCGTGGTGCTCCGCCGTCATCTCCACGCGGACGGGAAACCCGGCCAGGGCGTCGCGGATGCGCACGTCGTCGGTGGCGACGATGACTTCCTCGGCGCCGGCTTCCAGCGCCCTTTCGGCGACGTGGACGATCATCGGCTTGCCCGCCAGCGGCAGCAGCGGCTTGCCCGGCAGGCGCGTGGACGCATAGCGGGCCGGAATCACCACCCGGAACGCCGGGAGCGTCACCGGAGCGTGTCCAGTTCGTCCAGCTCGATGCGCCGCGCTTCGTTTTCCAGCATCACGGGAATATCGTCCCGGATGGGATAGGCCAGACGGTCGGCCTTGCAGATCAGTTCCTGCGGTTCCTTGCGGTACAGGAGCTTGCCCTTGCACAAAGGGCAGACGAGAATTTCAAGCAGTTTGGCGTCCACAGGTTTTTGTCCGTAGCAGGTTCAACACAGAGGCGGCGAATTCCGGCGGCAATGCGGCGCACACCGGAACCATCCACAGGTTTTTTTGGGAAAAGGCGCGGCATTTTACCGCGTCCTTTTCCGTCATCAGCAAGGGAACATCATCGCCCCAGGCCAGATCTTCGGCGCGAAAAACGTGATGGTCGGGAAATGCGCGGTCCTCGACCTCCAGGCCGAATGAGCGCAAATGGCCGAAAAACCGCTGGGGATTGCCGATGCCGGCCAGCGCGCGCACCTTGCGGCCCTTGAACGACGCCAGCGGCCGGGTTTCGCCATCGCCCAGGCGCACGGCCGTGTCGCCGTCCAAATGCATGAGAACTTCGCCGGGCCTTCCGTCCCCGCCATTGCGGACGATGAAATCCACCGATTCCAGGCGCTCCGCCGGTTCGCGCAACGGACCG
>DATDOO010000280.1:0-11342 GCA_035293245.1 Methylococcaceae bacterium | reverse complement strand
CCAGGGAGGAGGTGATGGCGCCGGTCCGTTCCACCCGGTCCGCGTGCCAGATGCTCAGGCGCAAGAGGCGCATTTCTTCTTCGTTCTTGCGCTGGAGGGTCACGTCGCTGGAGACGCCGCACACCGCGTAGGGAACGCCTTCCGGGTCGAGAAGGGGGAACTTGACCGATTCGTAAACCCGTGGCGCCCCGTCCTGCTCGATAATTTCCTCGAACTCGATGGGCCGGCGGGCATCCAGAACCTGGCGGTCGTTGGCACGCAGCACTTCGGCCTGCGCCGCGGGAAACAAGGCGTGGTCGGTTTTGCCGGCCATGGCGTCGTTGCCGGCCTGGAACAGTTCCTCGAACCGGCGGTTGATGAAGAGATACCGCCCCTCCGTGTCCTTCATGTACACCACCGCCGGCACATGGCCGAGCACCGCCCGCATGCGCCGCTCGCTCTCGCGGAGTTCCCGCGTCAATCCCAGGCTCATCACCAGAAGGAGCGCGACAAAGCCGAACTCCGCTGTATGGATGAAGTTGACGAGGCCGAAATTCACCACCTGGTTGAACAGGGTAAGCGCGAAAAACAGGCCAAGGGCGAAAGCGAACGTCACGGCCTTGCGCCGGGCGCCGCGCCGGTGCTGGCACACGCAGGCCCAAACGCTGTAGGCCATGACCAGGTAAAGGCCGCTCCAGGCGGCAAGAAACCACCCGCTGCGCTGCCGCACGCGCAGGTCCGCCACCGTCTCGCCCCAGGGCAGGGTGAAAAATTGCAGGGTGGGGAACTCGATAAAGCCACCTCCATAAGGAAGCATCTGGTTGATTGTCACCATAGCGGCCATGTATGCGCTCAAAAACGCCGCAAACCAGCCCAGACGAATCTCCGTATAACGGTTCACGAACCAGGGAAGAATGACGAACACACCCAGGCCGAGCGACATCTCCCAGCGGCGCATGCTGACCAGTTGCGCCGCCGTTTCGGACTGGTAGGCGCCGGCCTTGGCTACGATGTAAGCGCTTACCAGAAAGGCGATTGCCGCGAAAAGAAGCTGGGTTCGCTCCACCGGACGCCGCAATGCGACCAGGCCGTGGTGCAGCGCGGCATAGGCGCAGAGGCCGGACAAGCCGTACAGGAGGGGCAAGAGGATGGTCTTCATTCCTTCAATCCAGGCGCTTTCCGGGAAAATGATCTACTTTGTGATTAGGACCAAAGTCCAATTTTCGGGCTCCCAAGGAGAGGGTAGTCTCCCCCTGCGCGGAAAGTCCCACGCCGGAGCGTGACCTTGGCAGGAAGCACCGACCCATCAGGACCCGACAAGGATACCCAAGTGATGCAACAAAATGGCGTACATAAACGCATGTTCGCCGCACTGTTGGGTGCGCAGGCGCTGTATGGGGCGGCGGCGGTTGCGGATCAGGGCGAGAGCGATGGCGCCACGGCGAAAGCGGCCGACGGCAACTCCCCGGCCGAGTTGGCCAAGAAGCTGCAAAACCCGGTCGCCAATCTCATCAGCGTACCGCTGCAGAACAACTGGGACTTCCGCATCGGTCCGGCGGACGCCATGCGTTATGCCGTCAACGTGCAGCCGGTCATTCCTTTCTCCCTGAACGCCGACTGGAATCTCATCACCCGCACCATCCTGCCCATCGTCCACGCCGAATCGCCCATTCCGGGCGGCAGCGCCGCGGGCGGGATGGGCGACATCGTGCAAAGCTTCTTTTTGTCGCCTAAAGAGCCGGTGGGCGGCTGGATCATGGGCGGCGGGCCGGTGTTTCTTTACCCCACCGCCAGCGACGACGCCCTGGAGGGCGAAAAGTGGGGCGCCGGCCCCACGGCCGTGGTGTTGAAACAGGATTCCGGCTGGACTTACGGCGTGCTGGCCAATCACCTGTGGTCGTTTGCCGGCAACCAGGACCGGCCGGACGTGAGCGCCACCTTCATGCAGCCCTTTCTCAACTACACCACCACGACATACACCACCTTCGGGGTGAATACGGAATCCACCTACGACTGGGAGAGGGATCAATGGACGGTGCCGCTCAACGCTTCGGTCAGCCAGTTGCTGAAGCTGGGCGGACAGCCGGTGCAGTTCAGCCTGGGCGGCCGCTACTACCCCGCCAAGCCCGACGGCGGCCCGGACTGGGGCTTGCGTTTCGCGGTGACGTTGCTGTTTCCGAAATGAGCCGCGGCAAACATTACCTTGCAGTAAGACACCCGATAAGGAGGCGACAGATGAAATCTCTACCCCTGAAGTTGACGTGCGCTGCGCTGTGCGCGTCGATGCTGTTATCGGTAGCCGGCTGCGCGCCGCAGAAAGCCGCGAGCCGACCGCAACCCACCGCCGGCGCGACGCCGGCAGCGCCTGAAACGGCGCCCGACGCCAAGGCCGTCCTCATGGGCATGGCCCGCTTCCTGGGCGGCTCCCAGCGCTTCAGCATGACCGTGCGCTCGGGGTACGACGTGGTGCAGGAATCCGGCCAGAAGATCGAGTTCAGCGAGGCCCGCAAGATCGTTCTCAGCCGTCCCGACCGCTTGCGCGTCGAGGTGGAGCAGAGCGACGGCGAACGCCATCTGGTCCTATACGACGGCAAGGACGTCACCGTGCACAGCGCCACGCAGAACGTTTACGCGACGACGCCCGTGCCCGGCGGCATCGACGCGGCGGTCACCCATTTCGTCAAGGATCTCAACATGAAGCTGCCCCTGGCGGCGCTCCTGCTGAGCCGAGTGGGGGATGAACTGGAACGCCGCACCCTGTCGCTGGACTATGTGGAAAAGACCCGCATTTTCGGCGTAGCCGCCCATCACCTGGCCGGACGCACCGAGACGGTGGATTACCAGGTGTGGATCGCCGACGGCGACCAGCCCTGGCCGCTACGGGCGGTTTTGACCTACAAGACTACCGAAGGCCAGCCCCAGTATCGCGCTCAATTCTCGGACTGGAATTTTCCGCCGCAAGTGAACGACGCGCAGTTCGCCTTCACGCCGTCCCAAGGGGCCAGGAAGATCGCCTTCCTGGCGCACCTTCCCCGGCTTGCGGCTCAGAAAACCGATGTTCCGCAGCAAAACGGAGGCCAGCCATGAAACAGCAAAATCTCCTGATGGTCGCAAGCCTGCTCGTGACCGCATTATTCCTGGTGGGCGTGGCGGAGGACGCAGACGCCCGTGGCGGCGGCGGTGGTGGTGGCCGTGGCGGAGCCGGGGGTATGTCTCGCGGCGGTGGAGGTGGAGGTTTTTCCGGTGGCGGCGGTGGAGGCGGATTCTCCCGCAGCGGGGGCGGGGGCGGAGGCTTTTCCGGTGGCGGCGGGGGTGGTTTCTCCCGCAGCGGCCCTGCTTCGAGCGGCAGCTTCTCCTCCCGGGGTGCGGGCGCCCAAGGCCAAGGTTTTCAGGGCCAGGGTTTCCAGGCACAGGGCGGAGGTGCGGCCGCGTCGCGTCAAGCCGGCTCGACCCAGCGCTCGGCGCAGCGTTCACAGACCCAGCAGACCGCTTCGACTAATCGGTCGACCACGCAGCAGACGCGTCAATCCCAAGCTTCCGATCGCACCCAGACCCGCGCCGATACGCGGACTCAGGGCCAAGAACAGGTAACCGACAGGCAATCGCAGCGCCAGGATTCCGCCGGCGAGTCGCGGGAAGACTGGCAACAGCATCAGAACCAGTCGCGCGAGGACTGGCAGCAGCACCAGTCGAACATGCAGGAGGATCGGCAGGATTTTTACGAGGACGAAGGCCACTACCACGGCGGTTATTACCATGACGGTGAATGGGACGACGGCGAAGTGGCGGCCGTGGCGGTTGGTGCGGCGGTCATCGGCGCGGCAGCCGGCTACGCGGCGGGCGAGGCGTCCACACCGTCCACGACGGTCGTGTATACGGCGCCGCCTGCCGGATACACCAGCCTGCCATGCGCCGCCATGCAGACCACGGTCAACGGCGTCGTTTACTTCCAGTGCGGCCCCGCTTGGTACACCCAGGCTTATGGTGGCGGCGGAGTCATGTATGTATCGGTTCCACCGCCGTACTGAGGCGGCGCCCTTCGCGAGCCGGGCGACTCGATCACCCGAAGCGTGAAAGCTGCTCGCGCCATGCGCCGAGATAAGGGGTAGGGACGGCTCAAGCCTGTCCTGCCCTTTGGGGCCATCCCGCTCTTTTCCATGAGTCTCGGCCTTGGCGTCTTTTCGGCTTAGGGAATCGAACCGGTGCGTCGAGAAAAAAAAGCAACATCTGACCGAACGATCGATACGACAAGGAGAATCCACCATGAAAGCCGCGCATAAACTGTTCGCCGTTTTTTTCGGCCTTGTGTCGATCGGTCCGCTGGTCGCACTGGCCGCGGAGGGCAAAACGCCGGCGCTCGACCGCACGGTCCTGCCCATCCCCGAACCCAAGTATCCCGCCATCCAGGAACTGAACGCCCGCAAGGCCAAGGCGCCGCCGCGCTTCCAGGTCAAGGCCCCGGAGGGCGCGCCCAACGTGGTGGTCGTGCTGATCGACGACATGGGCTTTGGCCAGCCCAGCGCCTTCGGCGGCGGCGTACGCATGCCGACCCTGGAAAAACTGGCGGAGAACGGTCTGCGCTACAACCAGTTCCATACCACCGCCCTGTGCTCGCCGACGCGCACGGCCTTGCTCACCGGCCGCAACCACCACACCAACAACGCCGGCGCGATCATGGAACTCGCCACGGCCTTTCCCGGCAACACGGGTATCCGGCCGCAAAGCGTCGCCCCCATGGCCGAAATGCTGCGGCACAACGGCTACAGCACCGCCGCCTTCGGCAAGTACCACGAGACTCCGCCCTGGGAGGCGAGCGTCTCCGGTCCGTTCGACGGCTGGCCGACCCGCTCGGGCTTCGACAAGTTCTACGGCTTCATCGGCGGCGAGACCAACCAATGGTCGCCCCTCATCTATGACGGCACCGCCAAGGTGGATCTGCCCCGCGACCCCAATTACCACTTCACCACCGACATGACCAACCAGGCCGTGGCCTGGGTGCGTTATCAGCAGGCGCTGACTCCCGACAAGCCGTTCTTCGTCTACTTCGCTCCCGGCGCCACCCACGCGCCGCACCATGTGCCCAGGGAATGGATCGAGAAGAACAAGGGCCGCTTCGACGCCGGCTGGGACCAATACCGTGAGGAGACCCTGGAACGGCAGAAAAAGCTGGGCGTGGTGCCGCCCGAGGCGAAGCTCGCGCCCAAGCCCAGGGAAATCAAGGACTGGGACAAGCTCCCGGCGGATGAGAAGAAGCTGTTCGCCCGGCAGATGGAAGTGTATGCCGGCTTCGGCGAGCAAACCGACCACGAGGTCGGCCGGCTGGTGCAGGCCATCGAGGACCTGGGCGAGATGGACAACACCCTGTTTATTTACATCGCCGGCGACAACGGCGCCAGCGCCGAAGGCGGCATGGCGGGGCTGTTCAACGAATCCACCTACTTCAACGGCGTACCGGAAAACCCGGCCGACATCCTCAAGAAAATCGACGATCTGGGCGGGCCCATGTCCTTCAACCACTACGCGGCAGGCTGGGCGGTGGCCGGCGATACGCCGTTCACCTGGACCAAGCAGGTGGCGTCCAGCTACGGCGGCACCCGCAACGGCATGGTCGTCCACTGGCCCAAGCGCATCAAGGCCAAAGGCGAGGTGCGCAGCCAGTGGCAGCACGTGACGGACATCGCGCCGACGGTGCTGGATGCCGCAGGCCTCCCGTTCCCGAAATCGGTCAACGGCACCGTGCAGAAGCCCTTCGAAGGAGCGAGCCTGGTTTACACCTTCGACGACGCCAAGGCCGAGAGCCGCCATGCCACCCAGTATTTCGAAATCCTCGGCAACCGGGCCATTTACCACGACGGTTGGTTCGCCGGCACCGTGCATCGGGCGCCCTGGGAATATGAGCCGCGGGCGGCGCTGACCGACGACACCTGGGAGCTTTACGACACGACGAAGGACTTCAGCCTCGCCAACGACCTGGCCGCAGCCAATCCGAAAAAGCTCAAGGAAATGCAGGCGCTGTTCTTGCAGGAAGCAGCCAGGTACAACGTGCTGCCCATCGACGACCGGACCATGGAGCGCTTCGATCCTGCGCTCGCGGGACGCCCGGACCTCATGGGCGGCAGGACATCCCTGACCCTGGCCGAAGGCATGACGGGCATGATGGAGAACACCTTCATCAACGTGAAGAACCGCTCGCATACCCTGACCGCCGAGGTGGAAATTCCGCAGGGCGGGGCGAACGGCGTCGTTCTTTGCCAAGGGGGGCGCTTCGGCGGCTGGAGCCTGTACCTGAAGGACGGCAAGCCCGGTTACACCTACAACTGGGTGGGGCTGGAGCGTTACAGCGTTTCCGCGCCGGAAGCGCTGCCCGCGGGCAAGGCCACGGTCAAACTGGAGTTCGCCTACGACGGCGGCGGGCGTGGCAAGGGCGGCACCGCCACGCTGCTGGTCAACGGCCGGAAGGTGGGCGAAGGGCGCGTCGAGCATACCAACGCCTCGGTGTTCTCCTCGGACGACGGCGCCGACGTGGGCGTGGACGAAGGCACGCCGGTAACGGAGGACTACAAGGAAAGGGACAACGCGTTCACCGGCAGGATCGGGAAGGTAACGGTTGAAGGGAAATGACGCCTATTTCCATCGTGCGCCGCGCTGTCGCCCTGGCGGTCCTGCTCGGCGCGATGGCTCCTGCCCTGGCCCAGGACAGCGCGACCGAACTGGCCAAAGCGGAACAAAACCCATTGACCCGTTTCGTCCGGGTGCAAGTCGAGGACAACGCGCAATTCGGTTTCGGTCCCGAGCACGATGTGCTCAATTTTCTGCGCATCCAGCCGGTCGTCCCCTTCGATGTGAACGAAGACTGGAGCCTGGTTACCCGTACGGTAATGCCGATCACCCACCTGCCTTGGCCGGTGGCGACGGATGGGTTGAGCGACATCGCCTTGCAACTGTTCCTGTCACCGGCCAAAACCGACCATTTCGTGTGGGGCGCGGGGCCCGCGTTTGTTTTCCCCACGGCCAGCGAAGAGCCGCTGGGCACCGGAAAGTGGCAGGCAGGACCGGCGTTGACGGGCGTTTATATGAATGGGCCCTGGGTGGTGGGCGCCATCGCCAGCAATCTGTGGTCCTTTGCCGGCGACGCGAGCCGGGCCGAGGTCAACGTTATGACCCTTCGGCCGATCGTCAACTACAACCTGCCCGACGGCTGGTATTTGAGCAGTTCGCCCTCCATCGCGGCCGTGTGGGGAGCCGATGAGGACAATCGCTGGCTGGTTCCGCTCGGCGGCGGCGTGGGCAAGGTGTTCGCCGTCGGCCCGCAGAAGGTCAGCGCGCTGCTGGAAAGCTATTACCACGTAGTCTCGCCGGAGATCGGCCCGGATTGGCAGATGCGCTTGCAGATCACCTTGCTGTTTCCGAAATGAAGGCCAGGAAATTCAGCCATCCCCCAGCCACCATGGCACGGCGCATCCCCCGGCCTGTGTCGGCAATCGTTTTTTACCCAGAGAAACCCTCATGAGTGAAACAACCCTTTCCCTGATCTTTGCCGTCTGCATTTTCGGCAGCGCGCTGCTGGGGATGTTCGTGAGATCGCGCCTTCCCGAACATCACGTTCAAGACGACTCGAAGGACGCTGTAAAGCTGGGGGCCGGCATGATCGCGACTCTCGCGGCGCTGGTGCTCGGCCTCCTGGTCAGCTCCGCCAAGGGGTCGTTCGAAACCATGAGCGCCGGGATTGTCCAGGGCGGGGCGAAAATCGTCCTGCTGGATCGGGTACTGGCTCAATATGGAGCGGAATCGGGACCGATTCGCGAACAGTTACGCCATAACCTGACCGCCGGCATCGAGATGTTCTGGTCGGAAAGGCAACCCGACGGCTCGGGTATGGCGGCGTGGGAGTCGGTCAAGGGCTTGGAGCAGATTCAGGAGAAGCTCAGGGCGCTCAGCCCGCACAGCGACGCCCAGCGTACGCTGCTGGTCCAGGCCCAGCAGATCGCCGGAGAGTTGCTGCTGGCGCGCTGGCTGTTCATCGAACAGACCCAAAGCACCTTCCCGCTGTCATTCCTGGCGATCCTGCTGTTCTGGCTCTCGTTGCTCTACGTCAGCTTTGGCCTGCTCTCGCCTCGAAATGCCACGGTAATCGCGGTGCTGTTCCTCGGCGCGGTGTCGCTGGCTACGGCGGTTTTCCTGATTCTGGAAATGAGCCGCCCCCTGGACGGAGTGATCAAAATATCCGGGGCTCCCATGCAAAAAGCCCTGGAGCATCTGGGACAGTAATGCCGAAGGCGAGGTTTTGTCACGCGGCGCCAACCGGACGCGGAATCATTTATCAACACTGGAAAAGACCATGCGCACACTCATCACCGGAATCACCCTGAGCCTGCTCGCGACCACCGCCCTTGCCGAGGAGGCGCCCCCGTCCTTCGGCGGCGATCTCCTTACCCGTCCCAAACTGACCGGCGACTGGGGCGGGGTACGGGATGATTTGGCCAGCCACGGCGTGACGCTGGATCTCGACGCCACCCAGGTGACCCAGCACGTGGCGGACGGCGGCTTCGAGGGACGGTTGTTCAACCGCCTGTTTCCGGAAAAACACGAGACCGAAGGCAGCGCCATGTTCAACATGCTGCTCAAGCTCGACACCGGCAAGGCCGGGTTGTGGCCGGGCGGTTTCCTGACCGTGCGCGGCGAAGGCCGGGTGGGCGATTCGGTGGACCCGCGCGCCGGCGCCCTGATGCCGGTCAACGGCGACGCCATTTTGCCCACCGTCCCCGGTCACGGCGGCCAGGACGTGCTGGCCCTCACCGAATTGACTTATGCGCAGTTTTTTTCCCCGCAATTCGGGCTGGTGGCCGGACTGCTGAACATGGCGGAAGGCGACAGCAACGAACTGGCCGGCTCGCTGCGTTCCCGCTCCAAATTCCTGAACACCGCCTTCCGCCTCTCGCCGGTGTTCATCGGCGCCGCTCCCGTGGTTGCCCTGGGCGCCATGGCCGTTTTCATCCCCAACGACGACATCCTCGGCACCGCCGGCTTCCTCAATTCGGAGGAGTCCGCCGGCTTCAACCCCTTCGAGGAAGACGCGGGAACCTCATTTGCCACCGAATGGAAATTCAAGCACCAACTGGCCGGTCTGCCGGGCAAGCAGACTTTCGGCTTCATCTACGCCTTTGACCGCGACCGCATCGACTTGGGCGCCGATCCGCGTTTGCACGTGATATCCCTGGCCACCACCGGCAGCCCCGTGGTGACCGGCGACGAGTCCTGGACGCTGTATTACAACGCCCACCAATACCTGCACGGGGACGAGAAGGGCGGTTTTGGGTTGTTCGTGCGCGCCGGGGTGTCCGACGGCCATCCGTCGCCGATCAAGTGGAACACGGCCTTCGGTTTAGGAGGGCGCGGCGTGGGTTCGAGCAGGCCCGACGACACCTGGGGCATCGGCGGTTTTGCGGTGGGCGCCAGCAACGAACCGGTGCTCAACACCTTCCAGATACACGACGAGACCGGCTTCGAAGCCTGGTACAACGTGGCCCTCGCCCCCTGGCTGCACGTCACCGGCGACGTGCAATACGTGGATTCGGCCATCCAGCGCGCCGACAGCGCCTGGGTGGTCGGGGCGCGGACGGAAATCAATTTCTGATAAGGGATGAGCCTTCATGAATATCAATTGTTTATCGAGGAATGCTGTTGAATTGACAGATGCGGCCACTACTGGGTACCTCCCCCAACGGGGGAGGACAGGTGGGGGCGAGTTCGACAAGGTTGCAGAGACCGATTCCGATTGCCCCCATCCCACCCTTCCCCCGTGGGGGGAAGGAGCTGGAAAAAGCGGCGGGGGTGGTTGCGGCGCTCGGGGACACTTCGGAGTGAAATCCCTTCCCTTCCACTCCTTCCTCCCGGTTTTTCTTTCCCTCCTGCTCGCCGCCTGCGCGGCCACCAAGCAGGCGCGCGACGCGCAGCCCGCAGGATTTCTCAAGGACTATTCGCAACTGAAAAAAGGCGGCGAGGGCGAAGCCCTCCTGGTTTACGTCAATCCCGCCTATGCGAAGAACTGCCGCACCTATGGCCAGGTCATGATCGAGCCGGTGACCCTGTGGACCCGCGGCAACCAGGATTTGGCCAAGCTGGACGCGGAAGACAAACAGATGCTGGTGAACGCGCTGCATTCGGCCCTGAGCAAGGAACTGGGCCAGCACTACAAGATCGTCGCCCAGCCCGCGCCGGGAACCTTGAAAGTCCGCGCGGCCATCACCGAGGCGGAAGGTTCCAACGTGGTGCTGGATACGGTCTCCAGCATCCATCCCGGCACGCTGCTGGTTTCCAAGGCCAAGGGGCTGGCCACCGGCGTGGACAGCTTCGTCGGCATCGCCGGCGCGGAAGGGGAAGTGCTGGACGCCGCGACGGGCGAGCGCCTGTTCGCCGCCGTGGACCGGCGGGTGGGGCAGAAATCCCTCGGCGCGGGCACGCTGAATAGCTGGGACGACGTGGAGCAGTCCTACGCCATCTGGGCGAAGAAAACCGCCGCGCGCCTGAAGGGGTGCGGGGCCGTGCCCAAGGTCGAGGAATAAGCCTGGAGCTGAAGTTGGTTGTATGCGAGCACCACCAAGGACGATGCCGCTCAGTCAAGGACTTTGGGTAATCTCGAAACTCCCTCGCCCTCCGGGAGAGGGTAGGGTGAGGGTTCTGGAGAGGGCTAGGGTGAGGGGAAAAGGCTCGATGTTTCAATGATCTTGTCGTCACGGTTCCGCGCTTTTGCCCTCACCCCATTAACCCAGGAACTTACCCTACCTGTGGACTGGAAGCGGGCATCCCCCTTTGCGAAAGGGGGGAACCGGACGGGGTCATTCGGCGCGGACAGCGCGCTTTGGGCTCTCCCAAAGGGCGAGGGGCTAAACGAAACGGCATTGCGCAAGGGGGTGGTTGCGGCGGAAATGTAGGTTGGCAACTGAAATCTTCTTAAGGAGAAAACCGATGAAACCGATGAAACCGATTTATCAATGGTCCGGAAGCCTCGCGGCTTTGATGCTGGTGGCTCTGGTGGCGTATTCCGGCTGGGCGGCGGCGGAGACGCCCGCGACGGCCGCACCCCCGGCTGCTACCCAGGCGAAGAAACCCAACATCCTCGTCATCTGGGGCGACGACATCGGCCAGTTCAACGTCAGCGCGTACAACCGGGGCATGATGGGCTACAAGACGCCCAACATCGACAGTATCGCCAACCAAGGCGCCCTGTTCACCGACTGGTACGGACAGCAGAGCTGCACCGCCGGCCGTGCGGCGTTCGTCACCGGACAGTCGCCGATCCGCACCGGACTTACCAAAGTGGGACTGCCGGGCGCGCCGGAAGGCATGAAAAAAGAAGACCCGAC
>DATDOO010000279.1:0-7485 GCA_035293245.1 Methylococcaceae bacterium | reverse complement strand
GCACCACGTCGTTGACCACCTCAGGCGACGGCAGCACCTGCCGCACCGTGCCCTGCCAGCGCCGCTCCAGGGCGCCGAGGGTGCCGAAATAGGCCGGCATGCCCGGCACCAGGCGCATCACGTCCGCCTCGGCCACCTGGGCGCGCACGGTCATCTGGTCCAGGTTGGAAATCTGCAGGATGGTGGGCGCCTGCTGGGTGGCGTTGAGGGTCTGGCCTTCGCGGGCGCTCTGCAGCACCACGGTGCCGGCCATGGGCGCGTATATGCGCGTGTAGCCCAGGTTGGTTCGGTCGCCGTCCAGGGTGGAGCGCGCCTCCTCGATCTGCGCCCGGACGGAATCGGCCCTGGCCAGCCCGGCTTTCAGTGTGGTTTCGGCGATCTGCAGGGCCTCCTGGCTCACCGCGTCGCTGGCGATCAGGCGCTGCTGGCGCCGGTAGATCTGATCGGCCAGGATGTTCTGCGCCTCCTGCTCCACCAGTTGCGCCCGCAAGGTCTTGAGCCGCGCCTCGTCGGCCTGCACCCGCGCCTGGTAGACACGGGGATCGATCTCGGCCAGCAAATCGCTGGCCTTCACCACATCGCCGATCTCCACGTGGATTTTCCGCAACTGGCCGGATACCTGGGCGCCCACCGCCACGTACTCCTGCGGCTCCAGCTTGCCCTGGGCGGTGACCACGGACTCGATGCGTCCGATGGTCGGAGCGACGAAATCATAGGCTTCCTGCGCCGTTTCCGGCGCCAGCCCGCCGCGGAACGCCAGGCCGGCAATCAGTCCGCCCACCAGCAAGGTGAACCACAGGTATGGGGAAAACCGCCGCCAGTTCTTCATCGCACCAGACGCAGATCGGATTCCGGCACCGTGCAGCAGGCGAGGATTTCGTTTCCAGCAACCGGATATTTCGGCGGCACGAGCCAACGGGTCCGGCCCTCGGCCACCGTGAGCCGGCAGGCGCCGCAATGGCCGGCGCGGCAGTCGCTGGGCAGGTGGCGGATGGCCAGTTCGTAACGTGCGGGCCGTTTGTCCCAGGCGGCCAGGGAATAACAGCGCCGCAAGGGAGGCTGCCCCTCCCGCTCCACCAGCACCGTCAGATACTGGCCGGACCGGTAGGCGGGAAGCGTCCTGTTTTCCGGATGGATCAGGGTCACGGCAAACAGATCGTCGCTGAAATCCCTGCGGTTTTGCACCCCCAGTTCCAGCGCTTGCCCAGAAAAGCCTCGCCGGTGTGCACGTCCATGACCAGTCGGCCGAGGCTCAGGATGACGCTGAGCCAGGCGTGCCAGGTTCGCCAGTTGATGTTCATGGATTATCGTCGCTCAGAATTGAACATTGAGACCCACGAGGAAAGTGCGTCCGGCGCTTTCAACCTTGCGGGTACTGCTGCCGTTGGCCAGGGCCTCGCTCTCCACCTTGCGCTCGTTCGTGACGTTGTCGGCCTCCCCGAAAACCGAAAGCCCCTTGTAGATGCGTTGACGCACGGACAAGTCCAGCGTGGCGGACGGATTAATGGAAGTGACGTCGCCGCTGACCTTGAAATCGCGCCGCTCGGCGACGTAGCTCAAAGCCGCGGTGACCGTGGTACCCCAAGGCGCATAAGTGTAATCCAGCCCCAGGTTGGCCATGAAATTCGGCTGCTGTTTGAAGCAGCGCTCCTTGGCGTTTGGGTCATCGAGTTTGACCCTGGATTCCAGCAGGGTTTCGTTGGCCCACAATTGCAGGCCCTCCAGCGCCCCGATGCCGGTGAATCCGAAAGTCAGCCGCTGCTCCAGATCGATGCCGCGGGTCCAGCCGTCGCCGACGTTTTCCACCTGAAACACGCTCTTGCCGCCCTTTTTGATGCCGGTGTCCACCTCCTCGATCACGCCGCTGATCTCCTTGTGGAACAGGTTGACGCCCAGAAACACGTCGCGCGTGGCGTATTCGCCGCCGACGTCGAAATTCCACGAGTGGGCCGGGTCGAGGTCGGGATTGCCGGCTACGATCTTGCTGCCGTCGCTGACGTACTTGGTCGCCCGCTCGGCGTTGCCGCCCGTCCCCACCAGGACGCGCAAGACCACCCGGCCCTGCTCTCCCAGGCGGCGCGCGATTGTGCGGGATAGACGGGGCGGGTTGTGCCGGTAATCGGCGTTGAAACGGGGTGGCGTGACCGGGGCCGGCAAGCCCGGAGCTTCGGACGGCGAAGCCGCGGGCGGAGCGCTGGAGGGCGGAGGAGGAGCATCCGGCGCTTGACAGGCTTGGGCGTCCGCCTTGCCGGTGGCTTTGCCTTGCTGGGCTCGGACTTGGCCGGCCGGGGTTCCGCCGCACCGGCGCCGGTGTGTCGAGGCGCGGTTTGGCCGGCGCGACGATGCTCACCATCATCGCCCCCCGCCGGCGGACTCGGCGCGAGACGCGCCGAATCGTTTTCCGCCAGGGCCGCGAACAGCGCCCCGTGGACGAGGCCGGCAACCAGAACCCCGCCGCGTGTTCCACTGAAAGGAAGCCAGCCAGCCGCCCTGTGGCATAATGGCGTCCCTGTATTTCCTTCACCCATTCCATCGCGGACCCAGCGGCGCCATGTTTGACAATCTCACCGAACGATTTTCCCAATCGCTGAAAAAACTGCGCGGTCAGGCGCGCCTGACCGAGGACAACATCCAGGAAACCCTGCGCGAGGTACGCATGTCCCTGCTGGAGGCGGACGTGGCGCTGCCGGTGGTGCGGGATTTCATCGAACAGGTCAAGACCCGTGCCCTGGGCCAGGAAGTGCAGCAGAGCCTCAATCCCGGACAGATGTTCGTCAAGATCGTCCATGAGGAATTGCGCTCCGTCATGGGCAACGCCAACGAGGGGTTGGACTTGGCCGCTCAGCCGCCCGCCGTGATTCTCATGGCCGGTTTGCAGGGCGCGGGCAAAACCACCACCGTGGCCAAGCTGGCGCTGTGGATTCGGGAGAATCTCAAGAAATCGGTCGGTGTGGTCAGCGCGGACGTTTACCGTCCCGCCGCCATCGAACAGTTGAAAACCCTGGCCCTGGACGTTCAGGCCGAATATTTCCCCAGCGATCCCAGCCAGAAGCCGGTGGACATCGCCTTGAACGCCATCGACGCCGCCAAGCGGCGCTTCCTGGACGTGCTGCTCATCGACACCGCCGGCCGGCTGCACATCGACGAAGACATGATGCGCGAGATCAAGGAAATCCACGCCGCCTCCAAGCCCGTGGAAACCCTGTTCGTGGTGGACAGCATGACCGGCCAGGACGCCGCCAACACGGCCAAGGCGTTCCACGACGCCCTGCCCCTCACCGGCGTCATTCTCACCAAGGCCGACGGCGACGCCCGCGGTGGTGCAGCCCTGTCCATCCGCCACATCACCGGCAAGCCCATCAAATTCATCGGCGTGGGCGAAAAGACCGCCGCGCTGGAGTTGTTCCATCCCGATCGCCTCGCCTCGCGCATCCTGGGCATGGGCGACGTGCTCAGCCTGATCGAGGAGGCCGAACGCAAGCTGGACCGCGACAAGGCGGAAAAGCTGTTCAAGAAGGTGCAGAAGGGCAAGGACTTCGACCTAGCGGATTTCCGCGACCAGTTGCTGCAACTCAAGAACATGGGCGGCGTCGGCTCCCTGATGGACAAACTGCCGGGCATGGCGAACATCCCGCAGGAAGCGCGCGACAAGGTCAACGACAAGGAATTGAACCGGCAGGTCGCCATCGTCAATTCCATGACCCCGAGGGAGCGCACCTTCCCCGCGGTCATCGACGGCTCGCGCAAACGGCGCATCGCACGCGGCTCCGGCGTGGAGGTGCACGAGGTGAACAAGCTGCTCAAGCAATTCCTGCAAATGCAGAAAATGATGAAGAAATTCAAGAAAGGCAATGTCGCCAACCTCATGCGCGGCATGTCGTCGAACATGCGCGGCGGCATGCCGTTCCGAAGGTGAATGCGCGATTAGATTTACTTTGCGGAATAGATGCTTAAAATATGTCGATTAATTTGCATGCTTTTGTAACGAGGAAGACAGCATGGTGACGATCCGTCTGACACGTGGCGGCGCAAAGAAGCGTCCGTTCTATCACGTCGTGGTAACCGACAGCCGTAACAAGCGCGATGGCCGCTACATCGAACGCGTCGGTTTTTTTAACCCGGTCGCAAGCGGCAAGGATCAACGCCTGCAACTGAACGGCGAGCGGGTTAGCCACTGGATCGCCACCGGGGCCCAGACCACCGAGCGCGTCGCTGCCCTGATCAAGGAAGCCGCCAAAGCCGCGGCATAAGCGCCGCCGCAAGCGCGTTCCGTGGAACGCCGGGTCGTCGTCGGCAAAGTCGCCGGCGTGTACGGTGTCAAAGGATGGGTGAAAATCCGCTCCTTTACCGCCCCCGAAGAGAACATCTTCGCCTATGCCCCCTGGCAGATGGACGGGACGCCCCCCCTACCGGAAGTTCGCATTGTGGACGGCCGGCGCCACGGCTCGGGATTGGTGGCGCAGTTGGAGGGGATTGCCGATCGCGACCAGGCGGCAACACTGGTGGGCCGGTACATTTCCGTGCCCCGCTCGCGTTTACCGGCTCCCGGTGAGGGCGAATACTACCAGACCGACTTGTTGGGCATGCGGGTGGTGAATCTGGCGGGCGTGGAATTCGGCCATGTCGACCAGATCATGGAGACCGGAGCCAACGACGTATTGGTCGTCATGGGAGATCGGGAACGGCTGATCCCTTTCACGCTCGGCCAGGCGGTGCGTGAGGTTGATCTGGCGGAACAGCGGATTTTGGTCGACTGGGAAGCGGATTTTTAACAGGTTTCAAGAGGACGGGGCATGCGTTTCGACGTGATTACCCTGTTCCCGGAAATGGTGGCGGCAGCCGCCCACTGCGGGGTAACCGGCCGGGCGCTGGAGCGCGGGCTCGCGAGGCTGGTAACGTGGAATCCGCGCGATTTCACCGCAGATCGGCACCGCACGGTGGACGATCGGCCTTATGGCGGCGGCCCCGGTATGGTCATGAAAGTGCAGCCCTTGCGCGATGCGATCCGGGCCGCGAAAGCCGCGGCGGATGCACCGCCTTTGGTGGTGCATCTCAGTCCACAGGGCGCCTTGTTCGACCAGCGGGCGGTGCAGCGATTTGCGGATCTGCCGGGATTGATCCTGGTCGCCGGGCGATACGAAGGCATCGACGAGCGCCTGATCGAAACCGAGGTGGACGAGGAATGGTCCGTCGGGGACTACGTACTGAGCGGTGGGGAACTGGCGGCGCTGGTGGTGATCGACGCGGTAACCCGGCTTCTGCCCGGTGTCCTGGGCGACGCGGAATCCGCGGCTCAGGACTCTCACGCGGACGGCCTGCTGGATTGCCCGCACTACACGAGGCCGGAAGTTTTCGAGGGGCGGGAGATACCGGCCGTGCTGCGCGGCGGCAACCACGAAGCGATTCGCCGCTGGCGCCTGAAGCAGGCGTTGGGCCGGACCTGGCGGAGAAGGCCCGATTTGCTGGATCGCAAAAATTTGGACAAAGAGCAGCAGGCCTTGCTGCGCGAATTTATCGAAGAATTTGGGACTGAAACGACATAAGGCAGAGCTATGAACATAATCGATCAAATCGAATCCGAATGGATGAAAAAGGACATTCCGAGCTTTAATCCCGGCGACACGGTCGTGGTGCAGGTGAAGGTCAAAGAAGGCAACCGCGAGCGTCTCCAGGCTTTCGAAGGCGTGGTCATCGCCAAGCGCAACCGGGGTTACAACTCGGCGTTCACGGTACGCAAGATTTCCCACGGCGAGGGCGTGGAGCGGGTGTTCCAGACCCACAGCCCCATCGTGCAGGAAATCCAGGTCAAGCGCCGCGGCGACGTGCGCCGCGCCAAGCTGTACTACCTGCGCCAGCGCGCCGGCAAGTCGGCGCGCATCAAGGAAAAACTGGGCTGAGTCTTTCCCGCAGCACGACAAGAAAGCCAACGGTGTCCCCATCGTTGGCTTTTTTTTGTTGGCGGCCTTTATGGATGACAACGCGGTAATCGACTCCCCCGTGGGACGCCTGGGTCTGCAGGCGCAGACCGATGCGCTGGTATCGGTGGATTTCCTTGAGGATACGGCGGAACTCCGGGAGCCGCTCTCGCCTTTCTTGCGCGCCGCCGTAGCCCGGCTGCGGACTTATTTTCGCGAAGGGGGGACGCATTTCGACTTCGCCTTGTCCGCTACCGGAACCGCTTATCAGCGCTCTGTCTGGAAGGCGCTGGCCGCCATCCCCCCCGGCGAGGTGCGAACCTACGCGCAACTGGCTCGGCACGTGGGCGGTTCCGCCCGTTCCGTCGCGGCGGCCTGCAGAGCCAATCCGTGGCCGATTGTCGTCCCCTGCCACCGCATCGTCGCCAAGGAGGGACTGGGCGGTTATTGCGGCACGACGACGGGCCGGGCGCTGGAGAACAAGCGCTGGCTGCTGCGGCACGAAGGCTGGAAAGGCGCGGATGGCGGAGACTAGCGCCACGGAGTGGATCCGCCATTTTCAGGACGCCTTGTGGCTGGAGCAGGGCTTGAGCGCCAATACCTTGAGCGCCTACGGAACGGATATCCGCCTGTTCGCCGGCTGGCTGGGCGAGCGTTGCTCCTTGACCGGCGTCGGCGCCCCGGAAATCTCCGCCTATTTGGGCGAAAAACTGCAAAAGGGCGCCAGCCCACGCTCCAGCGCCCGCCTGTTGTCCAGCCTGCGCAAGTTTTACGGCTACCTGGTGCGCGAAGGGCATGTCGCCAACGATCCCACCCAAACGATCGATGCGCCCTACATCGGCCACCCCCTGCCGCACAGCCTGAGCGAGAGCGACGTGGAACGGCTCCTGGCCGCGCCGGACAGCGGGACTCCAGCCGGCTTGCGCGACCGCGCCATGCTGGAACTGCTGTATGCCACGGGTTTGCGCGTCACGGAACTGGTCACCTTGCGCCTGGAGCAGGTCAACTCGCGCCAGGGGCTGGTGGCGGTCCGCGGCAAGGGCAGCAAGGACCGGCTGGTTCCCCTCGGCGAGGACGCCCTGAACTGGCTGGAGCACTATTTGCGCGATACGCGCGGCGAACTGCTCGCGGGCCGCGACTGCCCCCACATCTTCGTCACCAACCGCGGCGCGGCCATGACCCGGCAGGCGTTTTGGCATATCATCAAACGCCATGCGCACCGGGCCGGTATTTTCGCCGCCTTGTCCCCGCACACGCTCCGTCACGCCTTCGCCACCCATTTGCTGAACCACGGCGCGGACCTCCGGGTGGTGCAACTGCTGCTAGGCCACAGCGACCTTTCGAGCACGCAAATCTACACGCATATTGCCCGCGAACGCCTCAAGGAACTCCACGCCCGCTGCCACCCGCGCGGCTGATTGCCCAGGAAGAAAAACCCATGACGACCCCCATTCATCCCACCGCCGTGATTTCTCCCAGCGCCCGGCTCGGCACCGGCGTGCAGGTCGGCCCCTACGCGGTCATCGAAGCCGACACGGAAATCGGCGACGGCTGCGTTGTCGATGCACAC
>DATDOO010000278.1:0-5459 GCA_035293245.1 Methylococcaceae bacterium | reverse complement strand
GCGCACCGCATCGAACAGCCAGTCCCCGTACCGGACGAGGAGCGGGTCGTTGAGACCGAGTCGCTCGCGGATGGCTTCGATCTGTGCCGGCGTGCGCGGGGCGTGCATCAGGTTCTGGCGCGAAAAAATTAGACAGCTCGGGCCGTCCGTGCGTTCAATCGCCGCCTTCCAGCACACTGCCGATTCCACCGCGTCGGAAGGGCGCCACACGTGCATGTTGGGAATCATGCGCAGGGTGGCGGTCTGCTCGACCGGCTGGTGGGTGGGGCCGTCTTCGCCCAGGCCGATGGAGTCGTGGGTGTAGACGTAAATGACCGGCGCCTTCATTAGCGCCGACATGCGCACCGCGTTGCGGGCGTATTCGGAGAACATGAGGAAAGTGGCGCCGTAAGGCCTGAAGCCGCCGTGCAGGGCAAGGCCGTTCATCATGGCCGACATGCCGAACTCGCGCACGCCGTAGTAAACGTAGTTGCCGTCCTTGTCGCCCGCATTCACGTCCTTGCAGCCGGGCCACAGGGTCAGGTTGGAACCGGCCAAGTCGGCGGAGCCGCCGGTGAGTTCCGGCAGCAAGGGGCCATAACCGCCCAGGGTGTTTTGCGACGCCTTGCGGGACGCGATGGTTTCACCCTTTTCATTGACCTTGGCGATGAAAGCGCGGGACTTTTCGTCCCAGTCGGCGGGCAGTTCGCCGGCGATGCGGCGCTCGAATTCCGCCGCCAGTTGCGGATGCTCGCGGCGGTAGTTTTCGAAACGGTCGTTCCAGTCCGATTCCAGCTTCGCGCCGTATTCGCAAGCGTTCCATTCATCGCGGATGTGCGCCGGGATTTCGAACGGCGCATGCGGCCAGCCGATGGTTTCGCGCACCAGGGCGCACTCGTCGTTGCCCAAGGCGGCGCCGTGGCATTCTTCCTTGCCCTGCTTGTTGGGCGAGCCCCAGCCGATGACGGTCTGGCAGCAGATCAAGGACGGCTTGTCCTTCACCGAACGCGCTTCCTCGATGGCTTTCTTGATGGCGTCGGCGTCATGGCCGTCGACTTTCGGAATCACGTGCCAGCCGTAGGCTTCGAAACGCTTGGGCGTGTTGTCCTGGAACCAGCCCGGGGTGTGGCCGGCATGGCCGCGGACTTCGCCGTCGATGGAAATGTTATTGTCGTCGTAGAACGCAATCAGCTTGCCCAGGCCCATGGTGCCGGCCAGGGAGCAGGCTTCGTGGGAGATGCCTTCCATCATGCAGCCGTCGCCCATGAAAACATAGGTATTGTGGTCGACGATGTTATGGCCGGGACGGTTGAACTGGCCCGCCAGGGTGCGTTCAGCCAGCGCCATGCCCACCGCGGTGGCGATGCCCTGTCCCAGCGGGCCGGTGGTGGTTTCCACGCCGGGGGTGTAGCCGTATTCCGGGTGGCCCGGCGTCCTGGAGTGCAACTGGCGGAAGCGCTGCAGTTCCTCGATGGGCAGGTCGTAGCCGGCGAGGTGCAGGAGGGAGTAGATCAGCATGGAGCCGTGGCCGTTCGATAGCACGAAACGGTCGCGGTCCGGCCACTTGGGGTTGGTCGGATTGTGGCGAAGATAGTCGTTCCACAGGACTTCCGCGATGTCGGCCATGCCCATCGGGGCGCCCGGATGACCGGAATTGGCCTTTTGCACGGCGTCCATGCTCAATACACGAATGGCGTTAGCGAGTTCTCGGCGCGTGGGCATGTTTGTCCCTCTATACTAAATATTTATTGTGAATCAATGACGTGTAGGTCAACGGGTTTATCCTCGATTCAGACTCGCCCGCCGCTTTGCGTGGGGCAGGGCAAGGAACCTTTGGCCGCTTGAACCGCTCAATGTTAATTTAGGGTAAACATAAAATTCAATCAGACTTTCTTGCGCTCAATATAACCAACCCTTTACCCAACTTTTGGCATGAATCTGACTTTCCGGCAAATACAGGTCTTCGAGCGCGTCGCGCGCCGTTTGAGCTTCACGCGCGCGGCGGAAGAGCTGTACCTGACCCAGCCGGCGGTGTCGATGCAAATCAAGCAGTTCGAGGAATCCGTGGGTTTGCCGCTGTTCGAGCGGCTGGGCAAGAAAATCTATCTCACCGCCGCCGGCGAGGAAATGTACCGGCTCAGCAAGGTCATCCTGCGCAATCTGGAGGAAGCCGGGCAGGTGATCGAGGAAATGAAAGGTGCCGCGGGCGGCAAGCTGACCGTCTCGGTCGCCAGCACCGTGCACTACTTCGCCATCCGCCTGCTTGCGGCTTTCCGCAAGCAATATCCCGCCGCTTCCATCAACCTGCGCGTTACCAATCGGCGCGGCCTCTTAAGGCAACTGGACAAGAACGACACCGACATCGTGCTGATGGGAAAGCCTCCGGAGGGCCAGGATCTGGTGGCGGAAGCGTTCATGGAAAATCCTCTTATCGTCATCGCGCCGCCGTCCCACCCGCTTGCCGGAAAAAATGGCGTGGCTCTGGAAGCGCTGCGCAACGAAACCTTCCTGATGCGCGAGCAGGGTTCCGGCACCCGCGACTCGGTGGAGCGCTTTTTCGCCGAGCATCAGATGTCCATCAGCGCCAGCATGGAAATGAACATCAACGAAGCCATCAAGCTGGGCGTGGAAGAGGGGCTCGGCCTGGGGATCGTCTCCGTCCACACCGTGGAGGACGAACTGGAATCCGGACGGCTCGTCATGCTCGACGTGGAAGCCTTCCCCATCCGCCGCCACTGGTACATGGTGCATCACAGCGGCAAGCGCCTATCCGGCATCGCCCTGGCGTTCAAGGATTTCGTCCGCGCCGAGGCGCATCGCTTTGTCCGGACGAAGATTCCTTCCGCGGGCGGGGCGTGAACAAGCGCACGGTATTCATCGTTTCCGACCACACCGGCATTACCGCCCAGACCCTGGCGCGCACCCTGCTCAGCCAGTTCGACGGTCTGGCGTTCGAGCCGGTGCTCCTGCCGTTTACCGACAGCGAGAGCAAGGTGCGCGCGGCGCGCGAACATATCGACACTGCCCGTGCGCGTGACGGCGTCCGGCCCATCGTGCTCAGCACTTTGACCGACAGCCGGCTGCGCGCCCTGCTGCGCGAGAGCGACGCGCTGGTGCTGGACCTGTTCGAGGCGTTCATTGGCGCGCTGGAGCGGGAGTTTTCCCGTGTTTCCACGCCGGTGGTCGGCAAGACCCACGGCTTGGCCGACCGCGAAGCAGGCCGGAGGCGCATGCAGGCGGTCAAGTTCGCCTTGTCCTGCGACGACGGCGTCAACGAAAAGGCCTATGCCGACGCCGATGTCATCCTCCTGGGCGTGTCGCGTACCGGCAAGACCCCGGCGAGCCTGTACCTGGCCATGCACTGCGGTCTGAAGGCGGCCAATTACCCCTTGACCGAGGACGAGCTGCAAAGGGGTGAATTGCCCGCCGTGCTGGCGCCGTACCGCGACCGCCTGGTGGGGCTGGTGACCGATCCCCTGGCGTTGCAGCGCATGCGGGAAGAGCGCCGTCCGGACAGTCCCTACAGCGCCTTCAGCCAGTGCCAGCACGAGGTACGCGCTTCGGCGGAGCTGTTCCGCGCCGCAGGGATTCCGGTCGTGGATACCACCCATTGTTCCGTCGAGGAGGTGGCGAGCAAGATTCGTCAGTTGAGGTCCCGCTCACGCCCCGCCTGATGGCGGCGCGCGGAATCCAGGTATTCGGCGGTACAATTTCCATTTTGCAAAACCAGACATCGAGGGTGCGCGCCATGTTCAGCAAAGGGATGGAAATCGCCGGGTTCGACGACGATCTGTGGAGAGCGATTCAGGACGAAGAGCAACGCCAGGAAGATCACATCGAGCTCATCGCCTCGGAAAACTACGCCAGCCCCCGCGTCTTGCAGGCTCAGGGAACGGTGCTCACCAACAAGTACGCGGAAGGCTATCCCGGCAAGCGCTACTACGGCGGCTGCGAGTACGTGGACATCGTCGAGCAGCTGGCCATCGACCGCGCCAAGGCCCTGTTCGACGCCGACTTCGCCAACGTGCAGGCCCACTCCGGTTCCCAGGCCAATGCCGCCGTGTACATGGCGCTGCTGAATCCGGGCGACACGGTGCTGGGCATGTCTCTGGCCCACGGCGGGCATCTGACCCACGGTGCCAAGGTCAATTTCTCCGGCCGGCTGTACAACGCGGTGCAGTACGGCCTGAATGTCGCCACGGGCGAAATCGACTACGAACAGGTCGATGCCCTGGCCCGCGAACACAAGCCGAAGCTCATCGTGGCCGGCTTCTCCGCCTATTCGCGGGTGGTGGACTGGCAGCGCTTCCGCAATATCGCCGACGAAGTGGGCGCTTACCTGCTGGTGGATATGGCCCACGTGGCCGGGCTGGTGGCTGCCGGCCTGTATCCGAGCCCGGTGCCCATCGCCGACGTGACCACCACCACCACCCACAAGACCCTGCGCGGCCCGCGCGGCGGGCTGATCCTGGCCAAGAAGAACGAGGAACTGGCAAAAAAGCTTAACTCGCTCATCTTCCCCGGCATCCAGGGCGGGCCCTTGATGCACGTCATCGCCGCCAAGGCGGTGGCGCTCAAGGAGGCGTTGCAGCCGGAATTCCGCGTCTACCAGCGCCACGTCGTCGACAACGCCCGCGCCATGGCGGCCGGCTTCATGGAGCGCGGCTACGACATCGTGTCCGGCGGCACCGACAACCACCTCTTTTTGCTGAGCCTGATTTCCCGCGGGCTGACCGGCAAGCTGGCCGACGAGAAGCTGGGCCACGCCCACATTACGGTCAACAAGAACGCCGTGCCCAACGACCCGCAGTCGCCCTTCGTCACCAGCGGCGTGCGCATCGGCACCCCGGCGGTGACCACCCGCGGCTTCGGCCTCGACGAATGCCGCACCCTGACCGGCTGGATTTGCGACGTGCTGGACGACCTGCACAACGAGGCCGTGATCAGCCGCGTGAAGGACGACGTGCTGGCCCTGTGCCGGCGCTTCCCGGTTTACGGCTAGCGCGCGCAAGCCGGCATGCGTTGTCCGTTTTGCGGCGCCCAGGACACGCGGGTGGTGGACTCGCGCCTGTCCCACGAGGGCGACCAGGTACGCCGCCGCCGCGAATGTGCCGAGTGCCAGGAGCGCTTCACCACCTATGAACTGGCCGAACTGACGTTGCCGCGCGTGGTCAAGTCCAACGGCAGCCGCGAGCCGTTCCGCGAGGACAAGCTGCGCGCCGGCATGCTGCGCGCTCTGGAGAAACGCCCGGTGGAAGCGAGCCGTATCGACGACGCCATCAACCGCATCAAGAAAAAGCTCATGACCTCCGGCGAGCGCGAGGTGTTCAGCCGCGAAATCGGCGAAAGCGTCATGGCCGAACTCGCCGCGCTGGACCACGTGGCTTACGTGCGCTTCGCTTCCGTATACCGCAGCTTCCAGGACGTGAACCAGTTCCGCGAGGTCATCGACGGCTTAAAGAACCAAGCCGGCCCGGAAG
>DATDOO010000277.1:0-4155 GCA_035293245.1 Methylococcaceae bacterium | reverse complement strand
CGGACAGGTCAGGTCGCGCCGGCCTTGCACGATGACGGTAGGAATGTGGGCGATTTTTCCGGCTTCGCGCAGAATTTGCTCTTCGTCGATGAAATAGCCGTTGGCGGCGTAATGGGCCTCGATGCGCGCCTGTTGCAATCCGCCGGGCGGCAGGTCTTCCGTCTGGGCGGCATCGAAAGCTTCACCCAGCGCCACCTGCCCCCCCCAGTACAGCCACTCCCGCGCCATGCGCCAGCGGGCCAGTTCGTCGGTGCCGTTCAGCACGGCGTGGATGTAGGGAATCGGATCGTGCCTCTCGCTCGGCGGGATCAGATTCTCCAGGCGCCGCCAGCTTTCCGGGTAGATGCGCCTGACGCCGTCGCCGGTGAACCAATCCAGGTCGCGCCGCCGGGCCAGGAATATGCCGCGCAGCACCAGCCCGCGCACCAGCTTGGGGTGTTTCTCGGCATACAGAAGCGCCAGGGTCGAGCCCCAGGAACCGCCGAACAGCAGCCAGGTTTCGATGTTCAACCGGCGGCGGATGCGCTCCATATCGCCCAGCAGGTGCGGGGTCGTATTGGCGTTCAGTTCGCCGAAGGGCTGCGAGCGTCCCGAACCGCGCTGATCGAAAAGGATGGCGCGGTAGCGCGCCGCATCGAAAAACTGGCGGTGATAGGCCTTGCAGCCCGAACCGGGGCCGCCGTGCAGAAACAGCAGGGGGATGCCGTCCGGGTTGCCGCTTTCTTCCACGTGCAGGACGTGGCCATCGCCCACCTCCAGGGCGTGGACGGCATAGGGTTCGATTTCCGGATACAGTTCACGCATGTTCATCCCATTCGGATTTCAACAAGGTGCCGACTCCCGTCCCGCGTCAGCGGAATACGGGCCGCGCCCTCAAAGGGCTGCAGGGCCGTAGCGTCCAGGGTGACGGCGACCACCTCAGCGGAGCGCCGGTTGGGGTTGAGCACGTGCAAAGCGTAGCGGGTCTGCTCGCCCGGCAGGCGGTAGTCGAGACGGTATTCCGGCCATTCATCCGGAATGCGCGGCCGCACCGTCAGCGTATCGCCATTTTCCAGTTTCAGGCCCAGCACCGACTCCAGCGCCACGCGGAAATACCAGCCCGCGGAACCGGTGTACCAGCTCCAGCCGCCGCGGCCCACGTGCGGCTCGGCGCCGTACACGTCGGCGGCGATGACGTAGGGCTCCAGCATGTAGCGCTCCACGTCCGCTTCGCTGCGCGTGTGCGCCAGGGGGCTCAGCATGGCCAGCAGACGCGCGGCCTGATCCCGCCAGCCCAGCTCGGCCAAGGCGCGCACCACCCAGCAGGCGGCGTGGGTGTACTGGCCGCCATTCTCGCGCACACCCTTGACGTAGCCCTTGATGTAACCGGGATCGTGCGGGGTATTCTCGAACGGCGGCGTGAGCAGGCGGATGAGCTTATCTTCCTCGGAAACCAGTTGGTCCAGGGCGGACTGCATGGCCCGTTCGGCGCGCTCGGTCGGCGCCGCGCCGGAAATCACCGCCCACGCCTGCGCCAAGGCGTCGATGCGGCACTCGTCGCTGTCCTTGGAGCCCATCACCGCGCCGTCGTCGTACCAGGCGCGCCGGTACCAGTCGCCGTCCCAGGCGTCCCGTTCCAGGGCCGCGCGGTAGTGCTCGCGCTGGGCGCGGTAGCGTTGCGCCCGTTGGTTGTCGCCGCGCTGCTCGCACAGGGGCAGGAATTCGCCGAGGATGTCATACAGGAAAAAGCCCATCCACACGCTTTCGCCCCGCCCTTCCCTGCCCACGCGGCTCATGCCGTCGTTCCAGTCGCCGGTACCGAACAACGGCAGGCCGTGCGCCCCCTCGGTGAGGCCCTTGTCCAGGGCGCGGCAGCAGTGCTCGTAAACGCTGGCGGACTCGTCGGAAAGGCTCGGCTCCAGATAGGCTTCGTCCTCGCCCTCCGCCAACAGGCGTGAAGTGAGAAACGGCGCGGCTTCGTCCAGCACGGAACCGTCTCCGGTGGTCGCCACGTAAAACGCCGTTACCAGCGGCAGCCAGCACAAATCGTCGGCGAAACGGGTGCGCAGGCCCTTTTCCAAAGGCTCCTGGTGCCACCAGTGCAATACATCGCCTTCCACAAACTGATGGGCGGCATGCAAGAGAATCTGGCGGCGGGTGAGACGGGGATCGAGATAGATCAGCGCGGCTGCGTCCTGCAACTGGTCGCGGAAACCGTAGGCGCCGCCGGACTGGTAGAAGGCCGAGCGGCCCCATACCCGGCAGGCCAGATTCTGATAGGCCGCCCAGCCGTTCAGCAGGCGGTCGATGGCCGGCTCAGGCGTGGCCACGCGCACCGCGCTCAGCGTGTCGCTCCAGAAGGCGCGTACTTCTTCCAGCACGGCATGTGCCGCCTCGGGGCTGCGCAAGTGCCGAGAAAGCAAAAGGGCCTGGGTCTTGCCGCGGCCCTCGCCGAACAGCACCACCACGTCGCGCGTCTCTCCGGGCGCCAGCTCCAGGCGGCTGTGCAGGGCGAAGCAGGCGTCCGCCCCGCCCGTCGCCCGGTTGCCCAGCCGTTCCAGATAGCGCACGGCGGCGGGATTGGCGGCGCCGCCATCCCCCAGGAAGGCGGCCCGGTCGGTGGAAAACGTGATGTCGCCGCTCACGCCACCCAATGCGGCGAAGGCCACGCCGTCGGCAAAGGGGCCTGCGCCGGGATTGCTCGCCAGCAAGGTCTGGCTGGCGGCGTGCCACTCGGCGGCGAGAGGGCGGTTGTCGTCCTGGTGCATGGGTCCCAACACCAAACGCTGGTAACCGAACAGGGACAAGGAACGGGAGCGGGCGGTGTGATTGTGCAGGCGCAACACGGTCAGGCGCACCGGCTCGTGGCGGGCCATGAACAAAGTGGTTTCCTGGCGGATGCCGTGGCTGTCGTGCACAAAAAGGCTGTAACCGAAACCGTGCCGGCACTCGTAAGAACCGGGCGGCGTGGGGCCCGGCAGGGGCGACCAGAACAGGCCCGCCTCCTCGTCGCGTAGGTACAGGGCGTCGCCGTGCGGGTCGAGCACCGGGTCGTTGAACCAGGGGGTGAGGCGATGCTCGCGGCTGTTGCGGCTCCACACGTAGCCGGCGCCGGTTTCGCTGACCAGAAAGCCGCTGATTTCGTTGGCGACCACGTTGGTCCACGGCAAGGGCGGCAGCTTCAGGCGCGCATTTTCCACCGGCAGGCGGATGACGTATTCATAGCGGGCTATCCCTGCCCGCTCCCCTTCGGGCGCTGTGCGTGCCAATCCGCTCCCGGCGGATTGGTCGTGCCCTTCCCGGCTGAAACCGCCGTAGCCGTTCCAGTCCTGCAACGGCTCGGTGCCCGGCGGCGCTTCGCAGAGCAGCATGGGAGAAGCTTTGGCGCGCGCCGGCATGCTTTCCCGCCCGGTTTCGCCCCCGTCTTTCCAGCCGTGTGCGTCCAGAGGCGCGTCGGGCCAGTGGCCGGAGTGGACGGACTCCGTCAGCCGCTCCGCCAGCTTCAGGGCGGCATCCCGGTCATCGGCCGCGCCCAGCCAGAAGCACAATTCGATCCTGGCGCCTGGAGCCAGATTCAGAATGCGGCGTAGCGCGAACACCGGATCGAGCACGTTGCCGACGGTTCCGGAAAGCCGCGGTTGTTCCAAAGCCAAAGGAGCGGCCAGGTTACGCCCCCGGCCGATGAAGCGCATCCGGTCGGTTTCCCATTGCAGATCGCCCGGCCCCAGCAGGCCGTGCACCAGCCAGGGAAACGTCTCGCCGTGGCCGCGCGGCCGGCGCGACGCCAGCAAAAGCTGCCGTTCGCTGTCGTACCCGGTCTGCACGAACAGCTTGGCGAAAGCCGGATGCGCAGCGTCGGCCGCGGGGTGATGCAGGACGATTTCGGCGTAGCCGGTCGCTTCGATACGGCGCGGGACATCGCCGGTATTGGTCAGCGCCAGCCGCCTGAGTTCGGCGAACTCCCCGGCGTGCACGGAAATTTCCAATCTGGCCTCGATGCCGTCCTCGCGCCGTTCCAGCACGCAACGGTCATTTTCCAGCCGGGCGGACACCCGCTCCGGATCGCCGCCGCCGGGGCGCCGGCTCACCGGCCAGAAGCGGCCGCTGTCCACATCGCGCAGGTAAACGAAGAACCCCTCGCTATCCTCTACCGCGTCGCGGCTCCAGCGGGTCAGC
>DATDOO010000276.1:0-4798 GCA_035293245.1 Methylococcaceae bacterium | reverse complement strand
ATGAGATCCAAGGATGGGTCATGCTGGCGCGTTCCTACGCCGCGCTCGGCCGCTTTGGCGAAGCCGCCGCCGCCTACGCCCACGCTGTCGAGCGCCTGCCCGGCGATGCCCAGGTGCTGGCGGATTACGCCGACGCCTTGGCGATGGCGCAAGGCCGACGCCTGCAGGGCGAACCGGAAAAAATCATCGCGCGTGCGTTGCAGGCTGATCCCGACAACGTCAAGGCGCTCGCGCTCGCCGGCACGGTGGCGTTCGACAAGCAAGACTACGCTGCAGCGGTCGCTTATTGGGAGCGTATATTGCGGCTGGCGCCGCAGGATTCGGAACTGGCGCAATCGGTCCGCGCCAGCGTGGCCGAGGCCCAGGCGCTCGGCGGGGGAAGCCCCGCGCCGCGGGAGCGGGTCGCCGCCGCGGGCAACAACGCGATCAGCGGCGTGGTGAAACTTGCGCCGGAGTTGGCGGCGAAGGTCGCGCCGACCGATACCGTGTTCATTTTTGCCCGCGCGGCCGACGGCCCGCGCATGCCGCTTGCCATAATGCGCAAGCAGGCGCGGGAATTGCCGGCCACATTCACGCTCGACGACTCGATGGCGATGACGCCGGACACCAAACTTTCGAACTTTCCCCGCGTCGTGGTCGGAGCCCGGATCTCGAAAGCCGCGAACGCCACACCGCAACCGGGTGATCTACAAGGCGTGAGTTCGCCCGTGACCGGTGCCGCCACGGGGATCACCGTGGTTATCGATAGCGAGATTCGTTGATCTACATCAACGTCGCTTCACGATGAGTAGCGTATGAACCCTACAAGAATCCGGACAAAGGCCGGCCTTGGAATCCGGCATGAGCATCGGCAAGGGACAGGAGAATGCTGCCGTGGATGCCCGAGACGTGTCGGTGGCGATCATCAAGCAGGAGCACCGCGCGCTGGAAATGGTGCTGGAGGTGCTGCAGCGCCTGGTCGGTGACATCGCAGAACAGCGCTCTGAGCGGGATTTTGCCCTGCTCGCCGCTGCGCTCTACTACATTGATGACTTCCCGGAGCGCTTCCATCATCCGAAGGAAGACAATTATCTGTTCAAGGCGATGCGCCGCCGCACCACGCGGTTCAACGCCGTGCTGGACGAGTTGCAGGCCGAGCATATACGGAGCGCGCAGATGACCGCCTATCTGCAGTGCGCCTTCGTGCATTACCAGGGCGGGGCGCCGGATGGGCTCAGACTGTTCAGGGCGGCGGTTGACGCCTACGCCGGCATGCTGCGCGATCACATGCGGAAGGAAGAAGAACTGCTGGCGCGGCCTCAGGAGTGCCTTACCGAGGAAGACTGGCGGGAGATCGCGGCGGCGTTCGAGACCAACGACGACCCGTTATTCGGTGACAATCGGCGCGATGAGTTCCGCAAGCTCTACTTCCGTATCGTCAACATGTTGCCGAGCAAGATAAGAACGCAGATGCAACGCCTCCACCACGAGCAGTGACTCTGCCGGACGCGGAATGAAAACGCGTCCGCGCTGCGTTGGGACTTCACGGCATCTTCGTCTCGCTGTCGCCGGCTTGGTCACCCACGACGAAAAGTTCATTCCCACCTTCAAGCGCATTTACCATATTCGCGACGGTCGCACGGAAGAGCGGGCGGGCGAGGGGCGCGAGGTGGCAGCTTAAACAGTCAGCGCACCGGGCAGGACCCAATCAATAGTGGCAATGCATGATCTACGTCAATACGAGGAAAAACAGCGCTCCTAAGATTTGTAAATTGGCGGCGGTATCGCAGACGCCGCAATCATTCGATGGTGGAAACCATGAATATTCAGAGGCTACCGAGGTTGCGCCCGGCGGCGGTTGCGCTCGCGGCCATCCTGTATGTCACCGGAAAATCGCTGGCCCAATAGTACGCAACCAAGGAGAAGATACAGTGGTAGAACCAGCCGGTTTAGCCAGTTTTTTCACGATATTTTTCACCTCCGCAATGGTCGTTCTGCTCGGTGCGCTGTATGCGCTTCTGTTTGCTTTTTCGCGTATCAAGGGGATGCCCAAACTCATGCCCCTGGCTTACATTGCGTATGCCGGGCTGCTCACCTCCGCGCTGTTCCTCGCGCACGCGACCCATATGTTCAACAGCCTGTTGTGGGCGGCTATTGTGATGTTTTTGCTGGTTGGGTATTGGCTGGCCCCTCATGCCATCTGGCATTTGTGCGTGGGAACGCACGCCGCCGAACATGAGCGTCAAGACGCCGGTACAAAAAGTGTATGAGCCGACAGGAGAAAGGAGTAATCATGGCTACTAGCCCGTGGTGGGCATCCGAGTCCTTTTGGCGCAAAACTGCCATCTGGGTTACAGGTGTCTCGCTTGTTGTTCTGATCCTTTTGACTTTCGATTCCATGCGGCAGATTACAGCGGGGTCGAAGCGGGTACCCGCCTATTCGGCCATCAATTACCGCATCGAATACAAGTTCGATGAAAAGCGTTATGTGCAAGTGCCAGTGCGGGGTATCAAAGAACCCTTGTTCGGCAAGGAGCTTTCCGAGCAGGAGGCCGAGGCACTGGTCGCCAAGGGCAAGATGACCATACAGGCAAAGAACTGCATCAATTGCCATACCCTGTTGGGGAACGGTGCTTATTTCGCGCCCGATCTGACCAAGTCCTGGCTCGACCCTTACTGGGGTTCCAAGGAAACACGCGAGCAACTGATGGTCGATTTCATCAAGGACCCATCCAATAAACTGCACAACGCATTGGGGCGTCGCATGCCCAATCTGGGTGTTACCGACGAGGAAGCGCGGGGAGTCGTGGCTTTTCTGAAGTGGATGTCCACCATTGATACCAATGGCTTCCCCTACAACTTCAAGTCTATGCAACAGGAGAATTAGTCATGGCGACGACCGGTGTGTTGGACAGCGCCAACCTGAACGGTGGCCAGAAACTGGCGGCGAAGTATTTCATTGCCGCCATGATTTTGTTTGGCGCGCAGCTTCTATTCGGGCTGCTTGCCGGCCTGCAGTACCTCGAGCCGGATTTCCTCTTCGGCGTGCTGGACTTTAACGTCAACCGCATGGTGCATATCAATGCCCTGGTGGTCTGGTTGCTGTACGGGTTTCTCGGCTCGGTCTATTGGTTGTTGGAAGACGAGGCTGGACACCCGGTAGTCGGATTGCCCCTGGGCAACCTGGTGTTTTGGGTGTTGACCACTGCCGTTGCCGTTGTGGTGCTGGTCTTTTTGCTGGCGCAGGCCGGTCCGGGCGAAATGTCAACCATCTGGTTCATCAACGAGGGGCGTGAGTATATCGAAGCGCCGCGCTGGGCGGATATCGGCATCGTGGTGAGTGTGCTGGTTTTCTTTTACAACGTGGCGGCCACCTTTACAAAAGGCCGCTATACCGGCATTGGGGGCGTGTTGGTAATGGACTTGCTGGCTTTGTTCGGGTTGTATCTTGCGGGCATGTTCTACGTCACCAATGTTTCGATTGACCAATACTGGTGGTGGTGGGTCATTCATCTCTGGGTCGAAGCGACGTGGGAGGTGATGGTCGGCGTTATCATGGCATACGGACTGATGAAGACGCTGGGAGTGCGCCGCAGGATTGTCGAAACGTGGCTTTACATTGAAGTGGCGCTGATGTTCGGTTCGGGCATTCTGGGGCTGGGGCACCACTACTTCTGGATCGGCACACCGGAATACTGGCTCACGATTGGCGGATTTTTCTCTGCATTGGAGCCCATCCCGCTGGTAGCGATGGTGGTACATGCCGTGTTTGACGCGGGCGTGAACAAGATAAAGAATTCCAACCATCCCACCATGGCGTGGCTCATCGCTCATGCTTTTGGCAATTTTTTCGGCGCGGGCGTGTGGGGCTTCATGCACACCCTGCCGCAAATCAATCTTTATACTCACGGCACCCAGTGGACGGCTTCACACGGGCATCTGGCGTTCTTTGGCGCGTATGCCACAATCAACATTGCTTTTTTCTATCTCGCTATGCAGAAGTGGCGCGGTAACGTGTGGATGGAGGACGCGTTACCCGGTAATGGCTGGAAGTGGAAGTGGGCGCTCGGTTTGCTGAGTATGGGCACAGTCGGCATGACCATGGCGATGCTGGTTTCCGGTTACGAACAGTCGCAGATCGAACGTGCAATCGAGGGCTCCACATGGGCCGGTTATTTTGTCGCGCAAGCGCATCCCTGGTTTGTGCAGGGTATGTGGTGGCGCGAGGCATTCGGCTTGATGACTGCTGCCGGGTATGCGCTGCTGGTCTGGGATCTATTGACGATAGGCAGGGGAGAACAGCGCCCAATGGTCGATGTCCAGGATAAATTGACGGTTTTGTCAGGACGCGCAAGCGCAACCGCAATCGGCGCTACGTGACGACCGGCCTGATCTACGGGTTGCTGGGCTTACACGCACTACGCCGAACGCATTTATGATGCGGCCGAAACACTGGCGCCCGAACACGTGCAGAAAAAGGCGCCGGGTCTGGCTCACTCGCATTAGCTAGCGAATGTCCAACGCAGATCACGGTCAACGAAATAGCGACCATGCTCTTTGAACAAGGACGGGATGCGATGAGCGAGCGCGTGACGGCATGGCAGTGCATCGGCTGCGGGCGGATCGAGGGTGCGCAGCCGTGTATCGGGGTCTGCCAGGACCGCAAGGTGGATTTCGTGTACGCCTCCGACCACGACGAGGCGCTCGCCCAGTTGGCGTTCGCGCGCCGGCAGATAGAAGCTTTGGCCGCATTGGTTCGCCAGCTTGCGCACACGACCCCCCTCGCGGGCGAATGGGAGCGCACCTACCGCGCGCTTCA
>DATDOO010000275.1:0-2474 GCA_035293245.1 Methylococcaceae bacterium | reverse complement strand
GACGCGGTGCAGTGCATCGCAACCGCCGACCGCGCCGCCGTGGGCGAGCTGCTCAAGCTGGAAAAACACGTGGACGTCATCATTCCGCGCGGCGGCAAGGGGCTGATCGAGCGCATCGCCCGCGAGTCGCGCATTCCGGTCATCAAGCACCTGGACGGCAACTGCCACGTCTACGTGGACGACAACGCCGACCTGGACAAGGCGGTCGGGATCGCCGTCAACGCCAAGACCCAGCGCTACGGGGTGTGCAACGCCATGGAAACGTTGCTGGTTCACCACACGGTCGCCGCGCCTTTGTTCGAGCGGCTGGTTCCGCTGTTCCGGATGCAGGGCGTGGAATTGCGCGGTTGCCGGCGAACCCTGGCTCTGATTCCGGACGCCAGGGCCGCCACGGCGGAAGATTGGGACGCGGAATATCTCGCCGCCATCCTGGCGGTGCGGGTGGTGGATTCCTTCGACGAGGCCATGGAGCACATCCACCGCCACGGCTCGCGCCACACCGACGCCATCGTCACCGAGGACTATGGCCGTGCGCGGCGTTTCCTGCGCGAGGTGGACTCCAGCTCGGTGATGGTCAACGCCTCCACCCGCTTCGCCGACGGCTTCGAATACGGCCTGGGCGCGGAGATCGGCATTTCCACCGACAAGCTGCATGCCCGGGGGCCGGTGGGGCTGGAGGGACTGACCACCCAGAAATTCGTGGTGCTGGGAGATGGGCAGGTGCGCGGCTGAATGATCGGCATCTACGGCGGCACCTTCGACCCCGTCCACTTCGGCCACCTGCGCACCGCGCTGGAAGTGCGCGAGGCGCTGCATCTGGACGAGGTGCGCTTCATCCCCTGCCGGCAGCCGCCGCACCGCGCCCAGCCTGTGGCCTCGCCCGAATTGCGCGTCGAGATGCTGCGGCAGGCCGTGGCGGACGAAGCCGGCTTTGTCGTGGACACGCGGGAAATCGATCGGCCGGGGCCGTCGTACATGATCGATACCCTGGCTTCATTGCGCGCCGAACTCGGCGCCGCGACGGCCCTGTGCCTGATCCTGGGACACGACGCTTTTTTGGGGCTGCCCGGCTGGCAGCGCTGGCGCGAACTGACGAACTTCGCTCATCTGCTGGTCATGACCCGGCCGGGTGTGCAGGCGGAATGGCCGGCGGCACTGGCCGCTCACCTGCATGACTGCATTGCGGCCGACGGGGACCGACTGCGCGACACGCCGTGCGGTTCCGTCCGGTTCCAGCCGGTCACGGCGCTGGATATTTCCGCCACCCGTATTCGCGAACTGCTGCGCGCCGGGCGTAGCGCGCGTTATCTTTTGCCCGACGCCGTGCTGGAGACGGCCCTGGCGTCCGGTCTGTATCCGTCCCGATCCTGAAACCGAGGAGATTTTCGCTTGCAAAACCTGTTTGAATCCCTGAGCCGCCCCCGCGTTCCCACTCCGCTGCCCACCCAGGAAGTGCTGGACATCGTCCTCGCCGCGCTGGACGACGGCAAGGCGCGCGACGTCAAGGTGCTGGACGTGCGCGGCAAGACCAGCGTCACCGATTACATGGTCGTGGCCAGCGGCACCTCCGACCGCCACGTCCGCGCGGTGGCGGATCAGGTCGCGGAAAAATCCAAGGAGCGCGGCGCGCCGCCGCTCGGCACGGAAGGCGGGCCTGCCGCCGACTGGGTGCTGGTGGACCTGGGCGATGTGGTGGTCCACGTCATGAAGCCTCAAGCACGGGAGTTCTACCAACTGGAAAAGCTGTGGGGTGCGGACAGCGTTCCTTCTTCATCTTGAAGAACCGCTTAAGCCTCATCGCACTGCTGGCGCTGCTCGGCGCCAGTCCCGGCGCCGCCGAGGTCTTCCGCTGGCAGGATGCATCCGGCCGCACCCACTACGGCGACCAGCCCTCCGCCGGCGCCCAAGCACTGCCGGCTACGGAACCCCACGCCGACCCCGGTGGATTCCACAAAGTACGCCACGTCCACGACGGCGATACCGTCGTCCTCGATGACGGCACGCGAGTCCGCCTGCTGGCCGTCAACACCCCGGAGATCGACGGTAGGTATACCCAGGGCGAATCCGGCGGCGAAGCCGCGCGCCGCTGGCTGCAACAGCGCGTCCAGGGACGGACGGTGCGCCTGGAAACCGACCGGGAGCGGCAGGACAAGTACGGCCGCCTGCTGGCGCACCTGTTCGCCGAGGACGGCGAGCACTTGAACCTTTCCCTGGTGGAGCAAGGGCTGGCGGTGGTCAGCCTGTATCCGCCCAATCTCAAATACGCCGAGGCGTTGCTGGCGGCGCAAAAACAAGCCGAAAGCGCCGGGCGCGGCGTGTGGGGCAGCCCGGCTTACCGTCCCCGTCCGCTCGACCGGCTCAAGGGCGAACCCCCGTCCGGCTGGGGGCGTTGGACCGGCACGCCCAGCAAGGTGGAACGCGGCTCCCGCTATGCGCGCCTCGTCTTTCCTTCCGGTGCGGAAGTGCGCATCGAC
>DATDOO010000274.1:0-3508 GCA_035293245.1 Methylococcaceae bacterium | reverse complement strand
CACCGTGGCGCTGCGGCCCAGCTTGAGCGGCGCGCCGCGGGCGACGAAGCCGTCCGGGTCTTCCAACAGCGCGCGCAAGGCGGGATTGTCTTCCTCCCGGCGCAGCAAAAGGAGGCGGCGTGCATCCTGCTCGCGGACGATTTCCGTGCAGTCGCGGTACAGTTTGGGCCGGTAGCGCGCAAAACGCGCCAGCCGTTGCCGGCGGACGGCGGCCAGCAGGCTTGCGTCCGGAGCCGCAGGCAGCGCCTTCAGCCAGAGGGCGGAGTCCTCCAGCGTGAATTGCGCCAGGAACAGCGCCAGATTGTCGCGCGCGATGGCTTCCGGCAGGGGTTGCCCCGCGCGGGCGGCGTCCACGGCGTCGCCGTCGATGCAATGCACCGACTCTCCCGCGACGAGGAAATTGTCGGGATGGATGTCCTTCTGCAGGAGTCCCGCCGCGTGCATCTGCCGGACGGCCGCGAGCACGGCCCGGCGGGGTTGGCGCGCCGGTTCGACGCGGGAGAGCGGTTGCGACGCGGCGAGAAACTCCAAAAGCAGCAGCGGTGCGCCGTCCGAATTCCCTTCCGCCAGGAGTTGCGGCGTCGCCAGGCCCGCTGCGCGCAAAGCGGCGAGACCGTCGCGCTCGCGGCGAAAATGCCGCGCCGCGCCGCGAGGGGCGTAAAACAGTTTGAGCACGACAGTCTGTCCGCGCCATTCGGCTTCGGCGGTCAGGCGCTTGCCCGGCAAGAGGCGCAGCACACGTCGGATATGGAGCGAATCGCTGCATTCCGCCACGCGCGCGTCCAGGCGGAACGGCGCATCGACCGCCCGCCCCGCCGCGCGTAATTCGTGGATGGAAAGCGCTTTCATGGTTTTGCATTGTAGGACAAGTGCGGCTGCGGGAAATTTCCCGGCTATCATGCCGTCATGAAACTGGCCTTCGTCCTGTTCAAATATTTCCCTTACGGCGGTCTGCAGCGCGATTTTTTCCGCATCGCCCAGCTCTGCCGGGCAAGAGGCCATTCGGTCGATGTATTCACCCTGCGCTGGGAAGGCCCGGTTCCGGAAGGCTTCAAGGTGCATGTCGTGTCTGCCGGCGGCTGGTTGGGTTATCTCGGCAGGAATCTCGCCTTGGCCAGGGCCGTGGAGCGGGCAAAACGCGAGGAAGGATTCGGCGCCGTGGTGGGTTTCAACAAGCTGCCGGGCCTGGATGTGTATTTCGCCGCCGATCCCTGTTATGCGGCGCGGAGCAGGCCGTGGTGGAAATGCCTGACCCCCCGTCACCGACAGTTCATGGCTTTCGAGAAGGCGGTGTTCGCCCCGCAGGCGGGGGTGGAGATCCTCGTCATTACGCCGCGGGAAATCGAGCGCTTCATCCGCCGTTACGGCACCCCGGCCGCGCGGTTCCACGAACTTCCGCCGGGTATCGCCCGCGACCGCGTGGCCCCTCCCGACGCAGCGCAGCGGCGCGCGGAGTGGCGGGCGGAATTCGGCGTGGCGGCGGACGATCTGGCGCTGCTGATGGTCGCTTCGGCCTTTCCGGTCAAAGGGGTGGATCGGGCCGTCAAGGCCCTCGCCGCGCTGCCGGAACCGCTGCGCGGGCGCTGCCGGCTGTTCGTCGTCGGCGACGACCGGCCCGGACGCTTCGCGGCCCTGGCCGAACGGTTGGGAGTGGACGGGCGGGTGAACTTTTGCGGTGGACGGGACGATGTGCCGCGTTTTTTGCTCGGCGCCGACCTGTTCGTTCACCCGGCGCGCACCGAATTGGCGGGAATGGCTTTGCTGGAGGCGGTGGTGGCGGGCCTGCCGGTATTGTGCAGCGGCGTATGCGGCTACGCGTTCCATGTCCTGAAAGCGGGCGCGGGCCGGGTTGTGCCGGAACCGTTCAACCAGGAAGCATTCAACGCCGTGCTGTGCGATATGCTGGTTTCTCCCGAGCGGAGCGCGTGGGCGCGCAACGGGGTGGATTACGGGCAGCGGGAGGATTTATACAGCCTGCCCGAAAAGGCCGTCCGCGTAATCGAAACCCTGGCGGAACGCCAAGCACAAAATCCCGCTTGCGGGAATACCCCGGACGCTGCAAAATCCCCAACTCGGACAGTAAGTTTTAAGAATTAAGAGGAGGTAGAACAATGGCTTTTGATTTGAAAAGCATCGATTTCAAAAAGATGTGCAAGCGCGAGCTGAACGTCGGCACCAAGGATCAGCAGATCCGTTACTGGGTGGGCGGCGCGGCGCTGCTGCTTTCCGTTTTCCTGGGCAACGTGTTCCTGCTGATCGTGGGTGTCGCGCTGGTGGGAAGCGCCTATCTGCGCTGGTGCCCGGCCTATTCGGCGCTGAGCAAGAGCACCGCGGAAGCCGGCGGCGCCCCTGCGGAAAAGGAAGAATCCGCTCCGGCGGTGGCCCCTTCACCGGAGCCGGCGGCGCCGGCAGCCGGGACGGAAAAGCCCGCTCCGGCCAGGAAGCCCCGCGCATCCCGCGCCAAGTAGCATTGATGCATGCGGTTTTGATGTGTCCGGTGGAGGAACACCTCCGCCGGACAGGTCAATCTTCCTTGCGGAATTCGCCCTCGATCGCCCCCGGGTCCTTGCCCCGGAAGCCGTGCGCGAAGCCCTGCGGCGCGGCGATATTGATCCAGCCCTTCGCCAGCATGTAATCCGCCATCCGGCGGCGTGTCACCGGCCAGAGGCAAATCAGCCCCAGCGCGTCGGTCAGGAAGCCGGGGGTCAGCAGCAGGATGCCGCCCAGCAGCACCAGCGGACCTTCCACCAGTTCGCGCGTCGGCGCCTCGCCGCGCGCCATGCACGCCTGCAAGCGGGTCCAGGTCGCCAGTCCTTCGGTGCGGAACAAATGCACACCCAGCACGCCGGTGGCGACGATGAGCAGCAGGGTGGGCAGTACGCCCAGCAGCGCGCCGGCCTGAACCAGCAGGAAAATTTCGGTGATCGGCAGGATCAGGACGGCCAGAAGAAACAGGCGGAAGATGTTCATGGGGGAAACGGGCGTAAAATAATAAAATTCATCTTTAGCACGTTTCCACCCCATTGAACACGTATTTGCTGGTGCTGTGCACCTGTCCGGAAGGGGAGAGCGCCGCCCAACTGGCGGAGAGCCTGATCGAAGCCCGGCTGGCCGCCTGCGTCAATGTCCTGCCGGAGGTGCATTCCGTTTACCGCTGGGAGGGCAAGATCGTGCACGACGCCGAGCGCCTGTTGCTCATCAAGACGGAAACCGCCGCATTTCCGGCGCTGAAAGATCACATCCTCGTCCGCCATCCTTACGCTACGCCGGAAGTCATCGCCCTGCCCATCAGCGACGCCTCTCCCGCCTATCTCGACTGGATCCACGCATGCCTCTCCAGCGACTCCTGATTCCCCTCCTGTTCGGCCTGCTGGCTTGGCTGCCGTTGGCTTCCGTTCGGGCGGAAGAGGCGTTGCTGCCGCCTGAGCAGGCCTTCCGCCTGAGCGCCCAGGCAGCGGCGCGCGACCGGCTGTTGCTGGCATTCGACATCGCCGACGGCTATCACCTC
>DATDOO010000273.1:0-15977 GCA_035293245.1 Methylococcaceae bacterium | reverse complement strand
GAAGAAATGAATCCGCAAAACAGCCGCGAACAGTCCCGAGACGAAACCGCGAAAACATCGTCGGTACCGTCGATGCGTCGGTACCCCTTAACGAATCAATCACTTAACGCCGGCGCAAGGAAAAGCCGTTGCGTCGGTAATTTCGGCGCTTACGTCGGTACCCCGCACGTGACAGGAAACCTAAAAATGATCCCTCCTTTCCCCCTCGCGGCTCGCTGAATATGAGCGGCGCGAAATTCGAACAAGAAAGACGAAAACGTGTCCGAATGACCTCGCCAGTTGTCGTTAAACCTCTGCACCCCTTACAGGAATTTGTTTTCTGGCGTGACTGTTTGGAGAAAAAAGCTCTGGTTGGCGATCATGATGCCGTGGTGTTACTCAATAGCATCCATTTGAAACTCTCCGCTCATGACCCGGAACGGAAGTTATCGGATCAACAAGTTACAGGACTGGTGCGCGTCCTGCTTGTCCTTGCGCAGGAGCACCAAGACGTGACAGCGGTGGGTACGCTTCGCGAGATTGCCCGCCTCTATAACCGGGCAGGCCTACCACTGCCGATTCCACTCCGTCAGTTCGACCCCAGCGATTACCGCAAGAAAAAAGGCCGGCATTCTTGCTTTGAGCAGTACCGTACTATTGCCCGGTATATTTATGAATATCGCAAAGGGCAGGGCTGCTTCCCAACCAAAAACTGGAATATCTGGAGACTCGCACGTGATCTCACGGCGGAAATAGATGCCCAGATTGCCACCGATAAAGGGGTAAGCAACCAGATCGATGAACTTGCCAGAAAATATTTTTGCTCTACCTCAAAAATGAAACAAGTTTACCTGGGGGACGCCACCAGGAAGATACCTCATCTTCGCCGTTACTTGGTCATCGAAGACATAGCGCAATACTGCCTTGCATATTGGGCTCGCCAGTTCGCCCAGACACCTTAACCCCCTTTTCTGTCGCACTGGTTTTCCAAAAATCGGCAAAAGTCAAGACAATCATTAGGTGGCCAATTCTTGACGTGACACGGTAATAGTTCTGCATAGTATGGGCATCCGTCACGACACATATTGACGGAGTTACCCCATGTCAACCCATACCACCCCACGCGCCACCAATACCACACCGCACGGCGCCGAACCCGAACAACGGGCCTTCACGGAAATCCAGGCCGCGATCTACATCCAAATGTCGCCGAGCTTCCTTCGCATCGCGAGGATGGCCGGAGACAGAGCCAACCGCACTCCCCCTCCTCCCCACGTAAAAATCGGCCGGAAAGTTCTCTACTTACGCGATGACCTGGATGCCTGGCTGGAACGGCACCGCGTCAGCAAGCCCCTCCCGCCCGCCGCTTGACGGGCGTTCGGCATGTCCCCCAACGCCCCCGCCACGGCCGAGGATAGAACCCTCGACGCCCTGGAACGCCTATTTACCGGCGATAGGCTTACGGTCCACGAAGTCTCCGAAGCCATACAGGCCCGCAGCCGGCCCCGGCCCATCGAACCCGCCACCCTGCCGGGCGCGCCAATGCCGGCAGCCGAAGACGACGACGCCGAAGACCGGCACGAGAAGCGGCGCCAAGCCCATGCCGTGGTTTACGAAGAATCCGGCCCGGCCCAGCCCGACCATCCTTGGCTGGCCGGGCTGGGCCTGCCTCCCGTCGGCAACTTGCGCCAGTGCGGCAACGCCCTGGTGGCGCCGCTGCTGGACGTTGCAGGCACGCTCCAGAGCTACGCCAACATCACGGCCAGGGGCGAAGTGCGCATGCAGCGCGGCGGCCACGTGCAGGGCTGCTTTTTTCCCATGCCCGCGTTGCCTGATCAGGCCGCACGGCTGGCCGTCGCCTGCAGTCTGGAAGACGGCCTGCGCCACCACCACGCCACCGGCGAAACCACGCTGGCCGCTTTGCATGTCGGGAACCTGGCCCCGGTCCGCGAGGCCGTAAAAGCCCGCTACCCGGGGGCGTCAATCGGCTTCGTGGACCGCTGGACCAGCCCAGCCCTGCGGGAAGCGACCGAAAAGACCGAAACGGCCGACGACACCACGCCGGAACCGGAAGCCGCCGAAGAATCCCAACCCGAACCCGCGCCGGCCAAGCCGCCCAAGCGTTCCCAGGCCGATGCCCTGCTGGAACTGGCCGCCGGCTTCGAGTACTTCCACGACCCGGAAGGGCGCGGTTACGCCTGGATAGAGCGGGACGGGTACAGGGAATGCCACCCCATACGCAGCAAGTCTTTTCGTGACGTGCTGCGCCACGGCCACTATGCCGCCAGCGGGCGCGGCGTCAGCGCCCAGGCCCTGCAAGACACCATCGATGCCCTGGACGCCCGCGCCCTGTTCGACGGCCCGGAAGCCCCCGTATTCCTGCGCATCGCCCGCCAGGACGATCAAACCCTGGTCATCGACCTGGGCGACGCCCAATGGCGCGCCGTCGTCATCACGCCACACGGCTGGAAGGTGGTGGAACGTTCCCCCGTGGCCTTCCGTCGTACCGCCACCATGCAGGCTTTACCCCAGCCTGTGCGGGGCGGCCGGATCGACGAACTGCGGCACCATCTCAATGTCGCCCCCCACGATTTTCCCCTGGTGGTGGGCTGGCTGCTCGGCGCCTTGCGCGGACGTGGCCCTTACGCCTTGCTCCTTCTGCAAGGCGAACAAGGCAGCGGCAAAAGCATCTTGTCCAAAATGCTGCGCGCTTTGCTGGACCCATCCGCCGTACCGCTCAAGGCCTTGCCCAAGACCGAAAACGACCTCGCCATCATCGCCCGCAACAGTGCCGTGGTATGCCTGGATAACCTCAGCGGCTTGGACGCCAGCATGTCCGATGCCCTGTGCCGCCTAACCACCGGCGGCGGCATATCCGCCCGGCAACTGTATACCGACTTCGACGAGGCCGCGTTTTCCGCGTGTGCGCCTGGCATCCTCAACGGCATCGACGACATTGCTACCCGCCCAGACCTGATCGAGCGCGGCATCATGTCGGAGCTTCCGGTCATCGTCACGCGCCGTACCGAACAGGATATATGGGCCAATTTCGAAGTGGCCCGCCCGCGCTTGCTGGGCGCGCTCTACTCCGCATTGTCGGCGGCGCTGGCCAACGAAACCAAGTCTTGTCCGGAGCATCTTCCCCGCATGGCGGACTTCGCCCGCTGGGTGGTGGCGGCCGAACCGGCCTTGGGCTGGACACCGGGCACCTTCCTTAACGTTTACACGCGGAATCTGAATAACGCGAACGAGGCCGCCCTGGAAGCCTCCCCGGTAGGCATGGCCGTCCGCGCCCTGCTGGATTACCACCGCCGCTGGCAAGGCACCGCCACCCAACTGCTCGACGAACTGGAACGCCGCGCCGGAGACGCGAGCCGAGGCCGGAACTGGCCCCAAGGCCCGCGCGGCCTGACCAACGCCATGAAGCGCCTGGCGCCGGCCTTGCGCCGGGTGGGTATCGGGATTACCCAAAAGCACCTGAAGGAGCGAACCATCATCATGGAGTTCACCGGGAAAACTGCGCCGGTACCGTCGGCATCGACGGCCAGCCAAGACCGCCACGATGATGACGTGCTTATCTGACTCGGCGGCCGGCCTGTCGCTCCTGCGCAGCCTCCAGGCCCAAGGCTTGCGCCTGAGCCTGGAAGCGGATGGACGGCTGCGGGTGGGGCCATCAACGGCTCTCACGCCGTCCTTGCGCGCCCTGATCCAGGCCAGCAAGCCCCAACTGGCCCAAGCCCTGGCCCACACCGCCACGGCCGCCCACGGACCGCCACAGGGCAGGCCATGCCCGGACCCGCAAGACGTGGCCGAATTCTACGAAGAACGCGCCGGCATCCTGGAGCATGACGCCGGCCTGTCCCGCCACCAGGCGGAAACCGAAGCGCTGCGGCTCGCCGTGGCCCGCTTCCAGCTCCACCCCCGCGAAGCCTCCGGCACGGCCACCACGCCGGCCCAGGCCATCGCCCAAATCCTGGCCGACCTCCAGGCCCGCCAAGGGCAAGGGCCGGCCCTTTCCCAACCGCTCAAACAGGAGCCGAAACAGTGAAAGACCCCGACGAAAACGAAGACCCACAAACCCCGGCCGATCCCTTCAACGGCTGGGACGATGAACCCGACGACGCCGACGAACCTTGGGAGGATGACCATGAACCCGACTACGACTGAACCGCGCTGTTGCCGCTGCCGATTTTGGGGCAACAAACCTTCCTACACTGGTACCGGCTATTGCAGACGAAAACCACCGCGAATGGATAGAGGATGGCCGCATTCCGAGCCGCACGATTGGTGCGGCGAATTTCAACCCAAACAGGAGAACAACCCATGAGACTCGGCCCCCGTCAAGACAATCCCGTCACCGGCAGGTTTATCCCCATCCACGAGAACGCGGCGGAAATCGAGGCAACCCTTGCCGCCGTTCACAACCTGATCGACGTTCAGGCGCAGTTTGAATTCCCCGAGCAAAAGGCCTTTTTGCTAAAGCTTCTCGGCGCAGCGCGGGATTCCGTTTTTCATCTTCATTTCGATGGGGAAATCCCCGAGGTGCTGGCGGCGCTTTCCGTGCCCAGCCCGCCGGAAACGCCCCCGGAGGGATGACGGGAGGCAGGCTATACTGACACCGCCGAACCCGTGCCAGGTTGGGAAGACCCATCGGACGTACCCCGTCGCGGATGCTCCCCAGGTAGGCCGGCGGGTTCGGCGCCCCTGTCGAAACAGACAGAGCGCCTATAATTCAACTCGGCCGGACTTCCCGGCCGGCTCCGCCCGGTGAGGCCGGATCGATGCGTCGTCAAGACAGTCCCCGGACATGCCGCCGGGAGGGGTCTTTCAACTCGATGCGTCGCTTACAGGGTGCGTAATGACTGGCTAAGCCGGTACTCGGTTGCACTCTGGGAAGGCCGGGCTATGATTCGACCGCTCTCCCGAGCGTCTGCTGCTTCCGCGCCGGCATCTTTAGCGGCGGCAGGAAACGGGGCATCCGTACCGGAGGATGCGGCCTCCGCGAGAGGCCAGGGCCCCCTTCTCTTCCCTTTCGTCTCCAAGCCTAACCGCGTTGCGGGGGCGACTGGGCACGCCAGCAAAGAAGCCGCGCGGGCACCGCGAACGGCACCCGCACGACCACACCGGAAAGTCCCGCCGAGTGGTAAATATCCGGGGAGGGTTCCGGCAACCTCACTCGTCCGGCCTGCACCCGGCGGGATGCTCCCAGCCGGCCCGATGCCGAGCCTGCTGCCCCTGGAACTACGGGAAGCTGGCGCCGGCACGACGTCCGACATTGCCGCACTTGATGGAAGAGATGACACAGCTCGCTCTCCCGCCAGCTCGGCCTGGAGTATAGACGATGGCCAGCCCCGCTTGGGCGAGTCAGGGTACCTCCCGATTTTTCAAAATTTTCCGCGTGGGGGTAGAAAACCCCTGGGAGGGGCGCGGAAGGGGGGCGGGGGTACGCGGAAGGCCCGTACCACGATGGCCGATGCCGTTGCCGGCCCCGCTCGTACGTCCGCAACGCTTGGCCGGAACCTTCCGCATACGCGCCAAAGCGTAGCACGCCATCAACGGCCACTTGCTGAGCTCTCCGCCGACTTGTAACCTGACTCCGTGCCGAATCGCCGCCCGAACGTTTCGGACGTTTGCTCGACGCCTTCTTCGGAAGTGGCACGTGGCGCGCGGCGGGATTCGGCGCACCCTACAGGGCCGTCACGCGGCCCCCGCGCCTTCCGCCTGTACCCGCTGAACCACGCTCACCCCGACGCCCAGCTCCCGCGCGATCTTGCGCAAGCCCTTTCCTCCGGCGGCCAGGGCTTCGCGTATGGCGCCTTCCTTGTCTGCCCCCACCTTCGGCCGCCCCAGCACTTTGCCGCCCGCCCTGGCGCGTGCCAGGCCCGCGTTCACCCGCTCCCGGATCATGGCCCGCTCGAACTCGGCGAATACTCCCAGCATCTGGAACATGGCCTTGCCTGCCGGCGTGGTGGTGTCGATGCCCTGCTGGTGCAGGTACAAATCGATGCCCAGCCGGTGGACATCCTCCAGGAAGACAACCAAGTGTTGCAGCGAACGCCCGAGCCGATCCACCGACCAAGCGGCCACCATGTCGAAGCGGCGCCGGGTGGCATCCTTGCACAGCCGGTCAAAGGCCGGCCGCTGCTCCCTCCCCTTGGCGCCGCTCACGCCCTGATCTTGGTAAACCTCCACGATCCGCCAGCCGGCCTTGTCCGCCACCCGCTGCAATTCCAGCCGCTGGTTCTCCGTGGTCTGCCCGTCCGTCGATACCCGCAAATACAGCGCCACCCGGCACGCGTCGTTCGCTGTGGCCATGCCCCGCCCTCCCGTCTGTGAAACCTGGCGAAAAGCATAGCCGAATCTGTACGGAATACAAGTGTTTTAGGTACACGCGGAAACGCCAATCTCGGCCCAGGCGCGGCGCGGTCTGCGCGGCTTGTTTTTGCCGGGGGTTTTCGGTACCCCCCAAAATCAGTCCTCCAGACTCAAGCCGCCGCGCAGCCGGGAAGGGCCAAATCGGACGAAAAAGCGCCCGAATCTTGAAAGCGTCTTGAATGTTGCCGTGGCTTCACGCGCCTGAACCTCCCCGAAGCGCCGCTTTGGGCGCCGTCCAGTGCAGCCCCCTTGAGGGGGCGTCATGCACCAGGGGTGATAAAAGAAAGGTGTCGAAGCGTTTTGCTTCGCTGATGAAGGTATTTAAAAGGTGAGAAGAAAGAAATCAGGCCCGGCGGTGCTTCCGGGCCATCTTGCACTTACTACGCACTTACAGCATCCGAGTCGGGCGGGCTGCTTTGCGTAACATACTGATTTGTTGGTGGCTACGCCGGGACTTGAACCTGGGACACCCGCATTATGAATGCGGTGCTCTAACCGACTGAGCTACGTAGCCATGGTCTGGGATGGCCGGTAATTCTATAAGCCTGCCCGGATAGCGTCAATCGTCGGCCTTTCGCTCAGCCAAGGCGCCGCGCGCGTTAGTGGTGCATCGGCCGGTTACGCGTCTTTCCTGTGCACTAAAATAGTGCTTTACTTCTTTCCTTCCGGGCCTTTCCCTGTCTTGCCGGGCGCGTCACGGCGCTTCTCCGCTTGGCCTGTCCCTTGCTAGTTCACGAACCATGGACATTGCGCCTTCTTCCGCCGCCACGCTCTATCAGCGCCTGCTGGATCATCTGGTCGATGCGGTGTTGCTGTTCGACGAGTCGCTGCGCCTGGTTTATCTCAACACGGCGGGGGAGATGCTGCTGGCGGTCAGCGCGCGGCAGGCGGTCGGGTTGCGGCTGCGCGAGTTGTTTCCCGACAGCGGCGGGGCGTTGATCGAGCAGGACGCGCGCCGTGTGATGGATACCCGCGTCTCGCTGACCCAGCACAACGCCGAGTTGTCGCGCCTGTTGCAGACGTTGACCGTGAATCTGGCGCTGACACCGTTTTTCGACCGTGACCGCCTGCAGGGGGTGGTGGTGCAGATGCAACACGCCGACCGCCAGTTGCGCATTTCCATGGAGGAGCAGTTGCTCGCCCAGCAGAATGCGGCGCGCATGGTGTTGCGCGGGCTGGCCCATGAGGTGAAGAACCCCCTGGGGGGCCTGCGCGGCGCGGCGCAGCTTCTGGACCGGGAGTTGAGCGACCCGGAATTGCGCGAGTACACACACATCATCATCGAGGAGTCCGACCGCCTGCAGTCGCTGGTGGACCGGATGCTGGGGCCGAACAAGCCGCCCCACAAGGCGCCTCTCAATATCCATCGCGTATTGGAGCGGGTGCGGCAGTTGGTGCAGGTGGAGGCGCCGCCTGGGGTGAGCATCGTGCGCGATTACGACCCGAGCATTCCCGAGATCGACGGCGACGCCGATCAGTTGATCCAGGCCATCCTGAATATCGTGCGCAACGCGGCGCAGGCAGTCGGCGAGTCGGGAACCATCACTCTGCGCACCCGCGTGCACCGGCAACTGACCGTCGGGCAGCGGCGCTGCCGCCTGGCCGCGCGCATCGACATCGTCGACAACGGACCGGGCATCCGCCCGGAATTGCTGGGGCAGATTTTCTATCCCATGGTCACCGGGCGCGCCGAGGGCACCGGTCTCGGTCTGTCCATCGCCCAGGCCTTGATCCACCAGCACGGCGGACTGGTGGAGTGCGTCAGCGGACCGGGGCATACCGTCTTTTCCGTTTACCTGCCTCTGGAGGAGGAAGCATGAGTGCGACCGGACTCGTTTGGGTCATCGACGACGACAAATCCATCCGTTGGGTGCTGGAGAAAGCGCTGCAGAAGACGGATTACACGGTCAAGTGTTTCCCCAGCGCGGCAGGGCTCATGCAAGCGCTGGAGGGGAACGAGCCGGACGTGATCATGACCGACATCCGCATGCCCGGCATGGACGGCCTGGAACTGTTGCGCGAACTGCAGGCGGTCCACCCCAGCCTGCCGGTTATCGTCATGACCGCCCATTCCGACCTGGAAAGCGCCGTGTCGGCCTTCCACGGCGGCGCGTTCGAATATCTGCCCAAGCCCTTCGACATCGACGAGGCGGTAGCCCTGGTCGGGCGGGCCATGAGCCACGCCCGCCGCCAGGCCCCGCAGGCGGAGCGGCGCGAGGAAAAGGCCACCGAGATCATCGGTGAAGCACCGGCCATGCAGGAAGTCTTCCGCGCCATCGGCCGGCTGGCGCGCTCCAACGTGACCGTGCTCATCAACGGCGAATCCGGCACCGGCAAGGAACTGGTCGCCCGCGCCCTGCACCGCCACAGCCCGCGCTCGGCCAAGCCGTTCATTGCCCTCAACATGGCGGCCATCCCGCGCGATTTGCTGGAATCGGAACTGTTTGGCCACGAGCGCGGCGCCTTCACCGGTGCGGAAAAGCGCCGCGCCGGGCGCTTCGAACAGGCCAACGGCGGCACGCTGTTTCTGGACGAAATCGGCGACATGCCTGCGGAGCTGCAGACCCGCCTGCTGCGCGTCCTGGCCGAAGGGGAATTCTATCCGGTCGGCGCCCACGCACCGGTGCGGGTGGATGTGCGCATCATCGCCGCGACCCACCAGAATCTGGGGCAACTGGTCAGCGAAGGCCGTTTCCGCGAGGACCTGTTCCACCGCATCAACGTCATCCGCATCCACATCCCCGCCCTGCGCGAGCGCCGCCAGGACATCCCCTTGCTGCTCAGCCACTTCCTCAAGGAAGCCAGCGCGGAACTGAACGTGGAACCTAAAACCCTGCGCCCGGAGGTGCGGGACTTCCTCTCGCGTCTCGACTGGCCCGGCAACGTACGGCAACTGGAAAACATCTGCCGCTGGATCAGTGTCATGGCCTCGGGGCGCGAGGTGCACATGGACGACCTGCCGCCCGAACTGACCCAGGAGAACAAGCTTGCGTCGGCACCGGCATCGGCGCCGGAATCCTGCGAGTGGGTGGAGCCGCTGCGCCGCTGGACCGAACTGCGCCTGGGGCAGGGTGGACGCGACATCGCCAAGGACGCCATCGACCGGGCGGAAAGCATTCTCATCGAGACCGCCGTGCGCCACACCCGCGGCCACCGCCAGGATGCCGCCCGCCTGCTGGGTTATGGCCGCAATACCCTGACCCGCAAGATCAAGGAATTGAAGCTGGACGTGTAAACTGTCCGCCGGATCAACCCGACGGACAGTTCGATGCCCAACGACCATCATCCGCCCTCCAGCAGCCGGCTGAAGCTGCGCCGGGTGCGCATCGATACCTACCGGGAGAACGTCGCCTACCTGCATCGCGACTGCTCGGTGTACCGGGCGGAAGGCTTCCAGGCGCTGGCCAAGGTGGAAGTATCCTGCAACGGCAATCTCGTCCAGGCGGTCCTTAACGTGGTGGACGACCTGCGCCTGGTGGATTGCGGCGGGCTGGGCCTGTCGGAGCAGGCGTTCGCGCAGATGAACGTGCCGGAAGGCACGGAGGTGCGCATCGCCCAGGCCGAGCCGCCCGGTTCCATGGATGCGGTGCGGCGCAAGATCACTGGCGAGCGGCTGAGTTTTCAGGATTACCGCGACATCACCCAGGACATCGTCGCCCACCGCTATTCCAAGATGGAAATGGCGGCCTTCCTGGTCGCCACGGGGCAGAACGGCCTGGATCGCGAGGAAGTGCTGTCCCTGACCCGGGCGATGATCGAAACCGGCACGCGCCTGCAATGGAACGAGCCCTTGATCGCCGACAAGCATTGCATCGGCGGCATTCCGGGCAACCGCACCTCCATGCTGATCGTGCCCATCGTCGCCGCCCACGGCCTGCTGATCCCCAAGACTTCCAGCCGCGCCATCACCTCGCCCGCCGGCACCGCCGACACCATGGAGGTGCTGGCCCAGGTGGAACTGCCGCCGGAAGCCCTCGACCCCCTGGTGCGCCGCGAGCGCGGCTGCCTGGCCTGGGGCGGCACCACCCGCCTGGCGCCGGTGGACGACGTGCTGATTTCCGTGGAAAGGCCCTTGGGCATCGACTCCCAAGGCCAGATGGTCGCCTCCATCCTGTCGAAAAAGGTCGCCGCCGGGGCAACGCATCTCTTGTTGGACATCCCGGTCGGCCCGACCGCCAAGGTGCGCTCCATGCGCGACGCCATGCAGTTGCGCAAGCTGTTCGAGTTCGTCGGCGACCGGCTCGGCCTGCATCTGGAAGTGGTCGTCACCGACGGCCGCCAGCCCATCGGCCGCGGCATCGGCCCGGTGCTGGAAGCGCGCGACGTAATGCAGGTGCTGCACAACGACCCGACTGCGCCGATCGACCTGCGCGAGAAAGCCCTGCGCCTCGCCGGCCGCATCATCGAATTCGACCCGGACGTGCGCGGCGGCCAGGGTTACGCCATCGCCCGGGAGATCCTCGAATCCGGCCGCGCCTTGGCGCGCATGGAGCGCATCATCGACGCCCAGGGCCGGCAGGAAACGGCCTGGCAGCCCGGCCGCCTGACCTTCGAGATTCCCGCCGGGGAGGACGGGGCGGTGACCCATATCGACAACTACCTGCTCGCCAGCACCGCGCGCCTCGCCGGCGCGCCGATGGCCAAGGGCGCGGGGGTGGACATCTTCAAGAAGCTGGGGGACAAGGTCGCCAAGGGGGAGGTCCTGTACCGCATCCACGCCGAATTCCAGTCCAACTTCGATTTCGCCCGCGACTTCGCCCTGGCGCGCCCGGCTTATCGCGTCGGCACCGCGGAACCGCCCAGCCACAATTTCCTGGAGTTCTAACGAGCATGGCGAGTCACGCCTCCCTTGATCATGAATGGTCTTCTCGCCATGCTCGTTTCCCTCACCCCACCCCTCTCCCAGGGGGAGAGGGTGAGCAAAGTTGCCGCGATTTTCACGTTAACGTGCGGGTGCTGGGCTTCGCCGAATCCTTGGCCCAGGCGCGCGCCTTGGCCGAGCGTCTTTCTTGCCCGTGCGGCGAAATTCAGACCCACCGCTTTCCCGACCGCGAAAGCCGGGTGTGCGTGCCTCCCCAGCCCGCCGCAGACACAATTCTTTACCGCAGCCTCGATGACCCCAACGATAAGCTGATCGAGCTGCTGCTCGCCGCGCGCACTCTGCGCGAACAGGGCTGCCGACGGCTGACGCTGGTTGCGCCCTATCTAAGCTACATGCGCCAGGATATGGCCTTCCAGCCCGGCGAAGCGGTCAGCCAGCGCCACATCGGTGCCTTTCTCGCGACCCTTTTCGACGCCGTGGTCACGGTCGATCCCCATTTGCACCGCATCGAACGGCTGGAGCAGGCCATCCCCTTGCGTTGCGCCGTCGCCGTCAGCGCCGCGCCGCTGTTCGGCGCAATCCTGAAACAGCGCGCCGACCGGCCGCTCTTGCTCGGCCCGGACGGGGAATCGGCCCAATGGGTGGACGTCGTCGCGCGCGTGAGTGGGCTGGAAGGCGCCGTAGCGCGTAAGGAGCGCCATGGCGATCGCGAAGTGGCGATTTGCCTGCCGGACGTGCCGCTCGCCGGCCGGAGCGTGGTGCTGGTGGACGACGTGGCCAGCACCGGCCACACGCTGGCCGCCGTGGCGAGGAAACTTTACGCGGCGGGCGCCGCGCGGGTGGAGGCGTGCATCACCCACGCCCTGTTCGCGGGGGATGCGCAGGAGGTGTTGCGGGCCGCGGGCGTCGAACCGATCGTCAGCAGCGACAGCATTCCGCACCCCAGCAATGGCGTAGCGCTCGCTCCGCTTCTCGCCGGAACGCTGGCGGGCGTTGACTGGGAACGGGACGCGTAGCGGTCGGCGATCCGTGGGTGTGGCGCCGCCTTCCGCCGACGGGCTTTTCCGCTCGGAGGCGGTTCGGAGACGTCGGGAAAGAAAAGAGAGATCCCCCGCATGCGCCGTAACGGACTTTCGCCCTTGAACCGGAAGGTTCAGGTGGGAGCGACCGCGCCGATTCAGGCTTTCCGCTCGAAGGCGGACATGCGCACCATCGTTGCAACGAAGTTCCCGGGGTTTTGAATTAGGCTCAAGAGGTAACCCAATCCGCCACGCACGCTGCAGGGGACGCCTTGATTATAGCTTCTGAAATGGAATTGTGTGGGATTTTGCTGACAAAACGCCGCTTGGAGCCAGCGAACCGATCGGGAATCGGATTTTTCAGTCGCCGCGAATCGCCGCGCGCCCTTCCTTCAGAACCCCGACGCCCCAGATTCCCCAGGAGGCGGCTTTCAACACCAGCGCGGGCAGAAGGGCCTTCAGTCCCCAGCCCGCGATCGCCAGCGCGCCGACGCCGGAAATGCCCCACGCGGCCAAGCCGACCGGCCCGCCGATGAGGATGCGATTGTATTTGCGCAGGGTGCGAAAGGATTTATTCAAAATTTTTGAAGGAAAAGCGGACAGCCATTTTTTTGTCTTCAAAGCGTAACATTGCCGCCCGGTACGACCAACTTTTTTTGAAAATCGCCCTTGACAAAGGCCGCGTCGGGCGGCGGACGAGGGGTTACTTATCCACCGTTTGCCGAATCAGTAGGTTAGCCCTCCCTACACGAAGGCATTTCCGAGCAATTCGCTCGCGAACGCTATTTTCTTATATATAAATCATATGCATAGCCGTGATTCCAGGAAGTCAAGCGGTCCTGGTCAATCTCCGCTCAGTCCCCCTCATCCCCCGCCGCCGCACGTCTTTCACAGCATTGCACACAGAGTTATCCACAGATTTTGTGGATAACGGCGGAAAAAAATTTTCCGGGCGCTCTCGCCGCGTCAGATCCAAGCGTGTCTTTTCGTGCACGCTCCGCCCGCATTAGGCTCGGTCATTCCTCGCAGAGCTGACGGGCATGATTCACGGAAGATTCATCCCGCGGTCACCCGCCTGCAAAGTAGCGGCCTTAGTTTTCTCTCCGGCGTCCCGCGCCCTTTCCGCCGGCCGGCCGCGCCACATCCCAGCCCCGAAAACCGAGGAGACTAACCATGTGCAGATTGACGATGCGTCCCAAGACGCTTAGCGCCGTGATCGGCGCGCTGCTGTTGCCCATTGGCGCCGTTGCGACGGCCGCTACCGGCCCCAGCAGTTCCGCCCCCCCGTATTTGACGCCCATCGCCGACGGTGTCGAATTCGCTTCGATCCTGACCGTCGGCGACGCCGTCAAGAAGAAGCATCAGGGCAACGAGACCTACCGCATGGTGGGCATCCCCGACGGTCTCGGCGCTTACGACAACGGCGACGGCACCCTCACCGTGCTGATGAACCACGAACTGGGCAACAGCGCGGGTATTGCGCGCACCCACGGCGGTAAAGGCGCTTTCGTGTCCAAATGGCAGATACGCAAGAGCGACCTCGCGGTCCTCAATGGCGAGGACCTGATCGAAACCGTCAAGCTGTGGAACGGCACGGAATACGTGGACACGGCGGACGTCGCCTTCAACCGCTTCTGCGCGGCGGAACTGGCCGCGCCCACCGCCTTCTTCAACAGCCACACCGGCAAGGGCTTCAACGAAGGCCGCATTTACATGAACGGCGAGGAAGTCGACGCGGTCGGCCGCGCCTTCGCCCATATGGCAGCAGGCCGCCAACACGGCACCACCTATGAACTGCCCATGCTTGGCAAGGCGGCTTGGGAAAACGTGGTCGCCAGTCCCTACGAACAGGACAAGACCGTGGTCGCCGGCCTGGATGACGGCGCGCTGGGCAACAGCAAGCTCTTCTTCTACGTCGGCGAAAAACAGGAAGAAGGCAGCCCGGTGGAGCTGGCGGGCCTGACCAACGGCCTCACCTTGCAGGTCGCCATCGACGGTTACGGCGTTGAGCCGCCCGTAGGCTTCACGAGCGCCCGCTTCTCGCTGGGCAGCAGCGGCACCGGTCTGAATCGCGTCGAAGACGGCAATTGGGATACGCAAAATCCCAACCGCTTCTATTTCGTGACCACGGCCAGCTTCGCCAATGCCGACCAGGGCAAGCAGAACAGCCGCCTGTGGCGGGTGACCTTCGACGACATCAGGAACCCGTCCTTGGGCGGCACCATCGAAGTGCTGGTGGACGGCGATCTCGTGGCGCCGAAAGTCAAGATGATGGACAACATGACTGTGGATGCTGCAGGCAACGTCTGGATTCAGGAAGACGTGGGCAACCAGGCCCACTTGGGCAAGATCTGGAAGTTCGAACCGGCCACAGGCGCTCTGACGCTTGCCGCCCAACATGACGCTTCCCGCTTCCTCGTCGGGGGTGCGAACTACCTGAACACCCAGGATGAGGAGTCTTCGGGCATCGTCGAAGTCAGCGAGATGTTCAAGGACGTGGAAGGCTACGATGTCGTCAACAACCGCTACTTCCTGGTGGACGCTCAGGCCCACTATGGCATCCCCGGCGAACTGGTCCAGGGCGGCCAGTTGCTGATGATGAAGACTGCAAGATAAGCCGTTCGATCGGCTGGAATTCCTTTTGGGGGATTAACGAAGGCGCGGGCATCGGTCCGCGCCTTTTGTTTGTTCGCAGGCGGCGTTCCCAGGAGTCGGACTTGAATCAGCGACGGATCAGCAACCCCGTCGCGGCCAGCGCGCACACAGCCGAAAAACCGAAAGCCGCTTCCGCGCCGATCCAGTCCCATAGCGCGCCGAACAGCAGCGAGGCGGGCAGCAGCATCAACCCCGACACCAGATGGAACCAGCCGAAGGCGGTGCCGAGGCGGTTCTTGTCCACCAGGTCGGCGACCAGCGCTTTCTCCGGCCCTTCGGTGGCGGCGAAAAACAGGCCGAACAGGGGAAACAGCACCCACAACGGCCAGACCTGGCCGTGATCCAGCGCCAGTACCAGGGAAAATCCGGCATACACCACCCAGCCGCCCAAGATGAGCGGCACCCGGCCCACCCGGTCGCTGAGCGCGGAAAGGTGGGTGGAAAACAGCATGGTGCTCAGGGCCACCGTGGCCCACAACAACGGAATCTCGAAGCGCGGCACGCCGATTTCCCCGGCGCGCAGCAGCAGGAACATGTTGGACGGATAACCGAAGGTGAACAGTCCCACCGCCAGCAGGTAGCGGCGAAAGGCGGGCGGAAAGTCCTGGATGCGCCAGTCGAAGGGCGTGGCGTGGAAGTCTTTGGCCGGCTCCTTCAGCGTCACCGCCAGCAGCACGGTCAGGAGCCCCGGCACGGCCGTCCAGAGAAAAATCTCCTGCAAGGGCACCTCCGCCTTGAGCAGAACGGCGGCGATCAGCGGCCCCAGCACCGCCCCGGCGTTGTCCATGGCCCGGTGGAAACCGAAGGCCAGGCCGCGCTGTTCCGGCGCCACCGACCAGGCGAGCAGCGCGTCGCGCGGCGAACTGCGCAGCCCCTTGCCGGCGCGGTCCATGAGGCGCAACAGGAAGGCGAACGGCCAGCTCGATGCCAGCGCGTACAAGGGGCGCGACAGGGCCGCCAGCGCATAGCCGCCGACCACCCAGCCCCGCGCCGTGCGGCTGCGGTCCACCAGGACGCCGGAGAACAGCTTGAGCAGGCTGCTGGCGGTCAGTGCCACGCCCTCGATCAGGCCCAGGGTGCGCGGCTCTACCGCCAGCGCCGTGGCGAGGTAAAGGGGAATCAGCGGG
>DATDOO010000272.1:0-7135 GCA_035293245.1 Methylococcaceae bacterium | reverse complement strand
CTCGCTGCTGCGGCGGGAAGACTGGCGCGCCGCGGCCAGCGCGCTGCTGTATCTGGGGACCGTCGGCGCCATGGCGGCGGTGACGGCGGGCTGGCTGGCGGCGCAGTCGGTGCCGCACAGCGATGCGGTGCACGATATCCTCGAACGCCACGAATACTTCGGCTTTAGCGTACTCACCCTGGCGCTCCTGCTTTCCATCTGGCGGCTGTGGCGGGGAGCGCGTTTCGGCCGCTTCGAACGGGGCTGCCATTTCCTGTTCGCGCTGTTGATGGCGGGGATCATGACGGTCGGCGCCGACCTGGGCGGGCTGATGGTCTACGGCCACGGCGTCGGGGTGAGCGTTGTCCGCGTAGACCCGGAAAACCACCACCATCACAACGCGCCGGATTCCCACGAGCATTCGCACGACTGACGCACTTCGGTTCCGCCGCGCGGTCTATACTTGCAACAAAGGGCTGTTTTTCATCCCTCTTGTTTCTCATTCAATCCTGTTGCAAGAGGAGAAGCGTCATGACCAAGTCAGCAATTTTGTCTGTTCTGGCAGGCTGCGTGGGCCTGGCGTCGCAGGCATTCGCCGCGGGCGACTGCTGGGTGGATGTTTACGACAAGACCGACTACCAGGGGCAGAAGCAGCGCATCCTCGGACCGGCGAAGCTGCCGAGTTTGAAGGTGGTCAACGGCGAGGACTGGAGCAACCGCATCGACTCCCTGATCGTGGGGCCGGGCGCGGAACTGTGGCTATACCGGGCGGAAAGTTTCAAGGAAGGTTTGCGCTATCCCCCCAATCACCCGGATGCCCTCAAAATCTGGAAGGAGAGCGGCGCCCATCCCGATGACCAGGAGATTTCCTTCGGGCCGGGCCAGAAGGAGCACCACCTCGGCGAAATGAATTTCCACCACAACACCAACTCGCTGCGCATCGAGTGCGGAAAACCCCGCTGAGCGGCGGGGGGAGGGAGCCTTAGCATGTTCGAATCGGCGGAACTGGGCCACAAGATCAAGAAAACGGACTACGCGCACCAGGTTCCGCCGGTGCGCGAGGCGTTGCTGCAACTTCAGTACGACCTGCTGAAGCGCGCGCGCTATCCGGTCGTCATCCTGGTCGCGGGCATGGATGGCGCGGGCAAGAGCGAAACGGTCAACCTGCTCAGTGAATGGATGGACCCGCGCTTCATCCGCGTGCACGGCATCCGCGAGCCCAGCGCGGACGAAAAGGAGCGTCCGGAAATGCAGCGTTTCTGGACTCGCCTGCCGCCGAAAGGGCGCATCGGGGTGTTTCTCGGCTCCTGGTACAGCGGGCCGATCGCCGAGCGGATGAAGCGCGTCCTTTCCAAGGCGGAACTCGATCAACGCTTGGCGGAGATCGTGCGCTTCGAGAAGATGCTGACCGACGAAGGCGCACTGGTCGTCAAATTCTGGCTGCACCTGTCCAAGAAGAAGCAGAAGAAGCGCCTCCAGGACCTGGAGGACAATCCCTTGACCCGCTGGCGGGTGACGCAGCGGGACTGGGATTTTTATAACCAGTATGCGCGATTCTGCCGCACCGCCGAACACGTGCTGCGCGAAACCAGCACGGCGGAAGCGCCGTGGCTGATCGTCGAAGGCTGGGACACGCACTACCGCGGCCTCACGGTGGGGAAATACCTGCTCGAAGCCTTGCGCCGTTACCAGGACGAAAGCCGCACCGTCCGGCGCGTCAATCTTGCTCCGCCCCTGGAGCCTTCCATCGACAACGTCCACATCCTCAAGCGCCTGGACTTGGGGCTGAAAATTTCCAAGAAGGATTACCCCGAGGAGCTGGAAAAACAGCAAGGGCGGCTGAATTTGCTGACCCGCAAGCCGCGTTACCGCGACATCAACGTCGTCGCGGTCTTCGAGGGCAACGACGCGGCGGGGAAGGGCGGAGCCATCCGCCGCATTACCGGCGCACTCGACGCGCGCCAGTACGAAATCATCCCCATCGCCGCCCCGACCGAGGAAGAACGTGCCCAGCCTTATCTGTGGCGCTTCTGGCGCCACATCCCCGGACACGGGCGACTGGTAATCTTCGACCGCTCCTGGTACGGGCGGGTGTTGGTGGAGCGGGTGGAAGGTTTCTGCTCGGAATACGACTGGCTGCGCGCCTATTCGGAGATCAACGACTTCGAGGAGCAACTGGCGCGTAACGGTACTGTGCTGGTCAAGTTCTGGCTCAGCATCGGCAAGGAAGAGCAGTTGCGCCGCTTCCAGGAACGCGAGAACACCCCGTTCAAGCAGTACAAGATCACGCCCGAGGACTGGCGCAACCGCGAGAAGTGGGAAGACTACGAACGCGCGGTGTGCGACATGGTGGAGCGCACCAGCACCGAGCTGGCGCCCTGGACGCTGGTGGAGGCCAACGACAAATATTACGCACGCATCAAGATTCTCAGAACGCTCTGCGAAAGCATCGAAGCCGCGTTGTGATCGGCCTTGTCCAGCGTGTGACTGCCGCGAGCGTGGCAGTGGAGGGCGAGACCGTGGGAAAGATCGGGAGGGGTATCCTGGCGCTGGTCGCCGTGGAGCGCGGCGATGGCGAGGCGGAAGCGCTGCGGCTGGCGGACAAGCTGCTCAATTACCGGATTTTTCCCGATGAGGCAGGGCGGATGAATCGCAGCGTCCGCGACATCGACGGTGAACTGCTGCTGGTTTCCCAGTTCACCCTGGCCGCCGACACCCGCTCCGGCAACCGCCCCAGCTTTACGCCCGCCGCGGCTCCCGAGGAGGGACGGCGCTGGTTCGATTTTTTCGTGGATTCCGTGCGCGCGAAACATTCCCGGACAGCCACCGGCCGTTTCGGGGCCGACATGCAGGTGTCGCTGGTGAACGATGGGCCGGTGACGTTTTTGCTGCGTGTGGAGCCCGCTTCCGTGCACCGATAAACCGTATCAGGGCGCGGTCGCCATATGGGAGTCGCTGAAGAACTTCCAGGTGCGGTTGATGACCAGCACGTCCGCTTCCTCGCGCAGTTCCGCCGGGAATGGTGCGAAGGGGGCGGCTAGGCGGACGATGCGGATCGCCGCGTCGTCCAGCACCGCGAAACCGGATGACTGGCGCACGCGGATGTCTTTCACCGTGCCGTCGCGGTTGAGGCTGACGCTGAGCAGGAGGCTTCCGGAGAGGTTTTTGCGCCGCGCCTCGTCCGGATAGTTGAGGTTGCCGATGCGTTCGATTTTTTCCTGCCAGGCCTTTTCGTAAGCGGCGGCCACGTGCCGGTGGGCGCTGACCGAATTGATGTACAGGGTGCGCGTGCGCTTGGCTTGCTTTTCCTGCGCCTGGACGTATTCGCTGCTGAAGTCGGCGATTTGCTGCTGCAGGGCGTTCATGTCCAGCCGGGGGCGCGGTTCGGCCTGTTTTTTCTCGACCGGGTCGGCCCAGCGGGTGCTGGCGACGATGCGCGGAATCTTGTGGGCGATGACCGGCTTGGTTTTGACCGGTTCCGGCGGCTCGGGGACCTCGGCCTTTACCGGGGAAGGCGCGACTTCTTCCTGCGGAGGCGGCGAAGGCTCCCCGCCGATGTCGGTTTTCTTTTCCGCCAGCCCACCGCCGATCTGATCTTCCCGGGCGAGGAAATCCGCCTTCGCCGGCGCCTGTTTCGCGGGATTGCGCACCAGGGTGATGTCCAGCGCGGGGCGCTCGGCCGCGGGTTTGGGCATTTCGAAACTCACGCCGAGGATGAACAGGACATGCAGCGCCGCAGCGATGCACAGCGCCAGCGTGAAGCGGTCGTTTCCCGGCTGGCGGTACAGGCTGGTGGTCATGGCGGATCGATCAGCGGCGGCGCGCTCGCAGCGTCTGCTCGATGTGGTCCATCAAAAGCCCTGCGATGTTGAGGCCGAACTGCCGGTCCAGTTCCTGGGCGCAGGTCGGGCTGGTGACGTTGATTTCGGTCAGGTAGTCGCCGATGACGTCCAGGCCGACGAAAGCCAGGCCCCGCTCGCGCAGTGCCGGGCCGACCTGCTCGGCGATCCAGTGGTCGCGCGCCGTGAGCTTGCGCCCTTCCGCCCGGCCGCCCGCCGCCAGGTTGCCGCGGCTTTCGCCCTGCTGGGGGATGCGCGCCAGCGCGTAAGGTACCGCCTCGCCATTGACCACCAGGATGCGCTTGTCGCCGTCGGCGATTTCCGGCAAATAGCGCTGCGCCATGACGAAGCGGCTGTCGTGGCGGGTCATGGTTTCCAGGATGACGCTCAGGTTGGGGTCGTTTTCGCGCACATGGAAGATGGACGCGCCGCCCATGCCGTCCAGCGGCTTCAAAATGATTTCGCCCTGCTCATGCAGGAAGGCGCGCAGTTTGGCCGAATCCCGCGCCACCAGCGTCGGCGCGCAGCAGTGGGGAAACCAGGCGGTGAACAGTTTCTCGTTGGCGTCGCGCAGCGAACGCGGTTTGTTGACCACGTAAACGCCGTGATTCTCGGCGCACTCCAACAGGTAAGTGGCATAGATGTATTCTTGGTCGAAGGGCGGGTCCTTGCGCATCAAAACCACATCCAGCGTGTCCAGCGCCGCGTCGCTCTCGCCGTCGAAGCTGAACCACTGTGTTTCGTTGCGTTCCACGTGCAGCCGCCGGGTGCGGGCGTACGTGCGTCCGTCGCGCAGGTACAGATCGCCCATTTCCAGGTAATGCAGGTTCCAGCCGCGTTTTTGGGCTTCCAGCACGAGCGCGAAGGTGGTGTCCTTCTTGATGTTGATCCGCTGGATGGGGTCCATCACGACGCCGAGCTGGATGGGCATGGTTTCACCTGTTTGGAAAAATGCTGCGCATTATATAGCCCGCCTTGCGAAACCTTCGGAACCTACCGACGGGTATATCATCTAAAACCTAGGAAAAAGGTAGATAATCGATGCCCAGCGCCGTTCATGGCGGCGTCGGGTGCTTTACGTTAGACTTCCCATCCTCTTGGGAGAAGTAAATTGAACGAAATGCTGAAAAACATTCTTTTGTGGGTCGTGGTGGCCGTGTTGTTGATGTCCGTGTTCAACAACTTCGGTCCGCGCCGATCGGCGGAAACGGGCATGGCCTACTCTCAGTTCATCAACTCGGTGAAGTCCGGGCAGGTGCAGCAGGTGATGATCGACGGTCAGGTCATCAAGGGCCGCATGAGCAGCGGCGAGACCTTCACCACGTTCAGTCCGAACGATCCGCATCTGATCGACGATCTCCTCGCCAACAACGTGGAGGTCAAGACCCAGCCTCCCGAGTCCCAGTCCCTGTTCATGCAGATCCTCATTTCCTGGTTTCCCATGCTGCTGCTGATCGGCGTGTGGGTGTTCTTCATGCGCCAGATGCAGGGCGGCGCGGGCGGGCGCGGCGCCATGTCCTTCGGCAAGAGCCGGGCGCGCATGCTGGAGGAGGATCAGGTCAAGGTCACCTTCGCCGACGTCGCGGGCTGCGACGAGGCCAAGGAAGAAGTCACCGAAATGGTGGATTTCCTCAAGGACCCTTCCAAGTTCCAGAAGCTGGGCGGCAAGATTCCCCGCGGCGCGCTGATGGTCGGCCCGCCGGGAACCGGTAAAACCCTGCTGGCGCGCGCCATCGCCGGCGAGGCGAAGGTGCCGTTCTTCACCATTTCCGGTTCCGACTTCGTGGAAATGTTCGTCGGCGTGGGCGCCTCCCGCGTGCGCGACATGTTCGAGCAGGCCAAGAAACACGCGCCGTGCATCATCTTCATCGACGAGATCGACGCCGTCGGCCGGCATCGCGGCGCGGGCCTCGGCGGCGGCCACGACGAGCGCGAGCAGACCCTCAACCAGTTGCTGGTGGAAATGGACGGCTTCGAGGGCAACGAGGGCATCATCGTCATCGCCGCCACCAACCGTCCCGACGTGCTCGACCCGGCGCTGCTGCGTCCGGGCCGTTTCGACCGCCAGGTGACGGTCGGCCTGCCCGACGTGCGTGGCCGCGAGCAGATACTGGCCGTGCACATGAAGAAAGTCCCCATGGCCGACGACGTGGAACCCAAGTATCTGGCGCGCGGTACGCCGGGATTTTCCGGCGCCGATCTCGCCAACCTGGTCAACGAAGCGGCCTTGTTCGCGGCGCGCCGCAACAAGAAACAGGTGGAAATGGACGATTTCGAGAAGGCCAAGGACAAGATTCTCATGGGCGTGGAGCGCAAGTCGATGGTGATGAGCGAGGACGAGAAAAAGCTCACCGCCTACCATGAAGCCGGTCATGCCATCGTCGGCCTGAGCGTTCCGGATCACGACCCGGTGTACAAGGTCAGCATCATGCCGCGCGGCCGCGCGTTGGGGATCACCATGTTCCTGCCGGAGCGCGACCAGTACAGCGCCAGCAAGCAGAAGCTGGAAAGCCAGATTTCCAGCCTGTTCGGCGGGCGCGTCGCCGAGGAGATCGTCTTTGGCGCGGAAAAAGTGACCACGGGCGCTTCCAACGACATCGAGCGCGCTACCAGCATCGCCCGCAACATGGTGACCCGCTGGGGCTTGTCCGACCGCCTCGGGCCGCTGTCCTACGGCGAGGAAGAAGGCGAGGTGTTCCTGGGCCGCTCGGTGACGCGCCACAAGGCCGTTTCCGACGAAACCGCGCGCCTCATCGACGAGGAAATCCGCTCATTGATCGACAGCAACTACGAGCGCTCCGAGCGCATCCTGCGCGAGAACATGGACAAGCTGCATACCATGGCCGAGGCGCTCATCAAGTACGAGACCATCGACCGCGAGCAGATCGACGACATCATGACCGGCAAGACGCCGCGCCCGCCGCAGGGCTGGGAGGAAGGGACGCCGAAAGACGCCGCCGCCGGTTCCCGCGACGAGACGCCCAAATCGCCGCCGGTGATCGGCGCTCCCGCCGGTCAGCACTGATCCGGGTTTCGGCTCCCGCGGTCGGCATGAAGCCCTCGGACGCAAGTCCGGGGGCTTTGTTTTTACAGGGGCTTTCCCGCCTCTCCCAGCATTTCCCGCGCGTGGGCCAGGGTCTGCTCGGTAATGCGCATTCCCCCTAGCATGCGGGCGATTTCCCGGGTGCGTTCTTCGCCGTCCAGCGGGCGAACCGACGACTCGGTCATGCCGTCCCGCTCGGCCTTCTCCACGCGTAAATGCCGGTGGCCTTGCGCCGCCACCTGGTGCAGGTGGGTGACGCAGAATACCTGCCGGT
>DATDOO010000271.1:0-5571 GCA_035293245.1 Methylococcaceae bacterium | reverse complement strand
GGCGGCCACGCCGGTCTCGGCGACGATCTTGAACAGGCCGATGTCGCCGGCGCGCTGGGTGTGGGTGCCGCCGCACAGCTCGGTGGAGAAGTCGCCGATGCGCAACACCCGCACCTCGTCGCCGTACTTCTCGCCGAACAGCGCCATGGCACCCGTGGCTTTGGCTTCATCCAGGGCCATGACTTCGGCGTGCACTTCGTTGTTGGCGCGAATCTGTTCGTTGACCAAGCGCTCCACCTGGGCGATTTCGTCGCTGGTCATGGGCGCGTCGTGGGCGAAGTCGAAGCGCAGCCGTTCCGTATTCACCAGGGAGCCTTTCTGGTTGACGTGGGCACCCAGCACCCGGCGCAGGGCGGCGTGCAGCAGGTGCGTGGCGGAGTGGTTGAGGGCGGTGGCCCGGCGAGCGGCTTGGTTCACCAGCGCCTGGCAGGGATCGTTCTTGCGCAGCACGCCGTGCACCAGACGGCCTTTGTGCAGATGGAGGCCGGCGCCCTGCTTCTGGGTATCGCGCACCTCGAACAGCGCCTCGCCGGCGATGATCTTGCCGGAATCGCCGGCCTGGCCGCCGGATTCGCCGTAGAAGGGGGTCTTTTCCAGTACCACCGTGGCTTCCTCGCCGGCGTGCAGGGTTTCCACCGTCTGGCCGTCGCGCCATAGGCCGAGGATGCGGGTCTGTTCCAGCAGGTGATCGTAACCGGTGAATTCGCAGGTGCCTTCCACCTCCACGTCCCGGTCGTAGTCGGCGCCGAACTGGCTGGCGGCGCGGGACAGCTCGCGCTGCTTGTCCATGGCCGCTTCGAAGCCGGCCAGGTCCACGCTTAATTCGTGTTCGCGGGCGAAGTCGGCGGTGAGGTCCACCGGAAAGCCGTAGGTGTCGTAAAGCAGAAACGCCGTGTCGCCGGGGATTTGCTTGCCCTGCAACCCCGAAACGCAGCCTTCCAGAATTTTCATGCCCTGTTCCAGGGTCTCGGCGAAGCGCTCCTCCTCGCGCAGCAGGGCCTTTTCCACCCGCTCGCGCGCCTGCACCAGTTCCGGGTAGGCGCCGCCCATTTCCGCACACAAAGGCGCGACCAGCTTGTGGAAGAAGGGCTCCGTAAGGCCGAGCTTGTAACCGTGGCGGATGGCGCGGCGCAGGATGCGGCGCAGCACGTAGCCGCGGCCCTCGTTGGACGGCACCACGCCATCGGCGACCAGGAAGGCGCAGGAGCGGATGTGGTCGGCGATGACCCTAAGGGATGCGTGTTCGGTGCTGGCGGCACCCGCCAGTTCGGCCGCCGCGCGCAGCAGGTTCTTGAACAGGTCGGTCTCGTAGTTGCTGTGCACGCCCTGCATGACCGCCGCCAGGCGCTCCAGGCCCATGCCGGTGTCCACCGAGGGCTTGGGCAGCGGCGTGAGCGTGCCGTCCGCGGCGCGGTCGTACTGCATGAACACCAGGTTCCAGATCTCGATGTAGCGGTCGCCTTCCGCGTCGGGCGAGCCGGGCGGGCCGCCGGGGATGTCCTCGCCGTGGTCGTAGAAGATTTCCGAGCACGGGCCGCACGGCCCCACATCGCCCATGGACCAGAAATTGTCCGTGCCGGCGATGCGCGAGAAGCGCAAGGGGTTGATGCCCATCTCGTCCAGCCAGATGCTTTCCGCTTCCTGGTCCTCGTCGAACACCGTGACCCACAGGCGCTCGGGCGGCAGTTGCAGGACGCGGGTGAGGAAATCCCAGCCGAAGCGGATGGCGTCGCGCTTGAAGTAGTCGCCGAAGCTGAAATTGCCCAGCATCTCGAAGAAGGTGTGATGGCGGGCGGTGTAGCCGACGTTTTCCAGATCGTTGTGCTTGCCGCCGGCGCGCACGCAGCGCTGGCTTGATGCGGCGCGGCTGTAGGGGCGGGTCTCGCGGCCAAGGAACACGTCCTTGAATTGCACCATGCCGGCGTTGGTGAACAACAGCGTCGGGTCGTTGCCGGGCACCAGCGGGCTGGAAGCGACCACGGCGTGGCCGCGCTCCTGGAAGTATTCGAGAAACAGGGCGCGCAGTTCGGCGCTGCTTAGATAGGCCATGGTCGGGTCATTGTTTTTCTGGATTGACGACGTTCTTCACAGCGAAGTTTTTTGCTCCTTCCCCCCACGGGGGAAGGCTGGGATGGGGGCGATCAAAATCGGCTGCTGCAACCTTATTTAACTTACCCCCACCTGCCCTCCCCCGTCGGGGGAGGAACCTAATAGCGGACGATTCTGCCAATTACAGTATTGCGGCTAATCGGCCTGTTCTCGTTGCTTCAGGTTGTCGAGAAAGCGGCGAATCTGCTCGACGGTGAAGCCGCGTCCCTGCAGGAAGCGGGCGCGCTTGGCCCGCTCGTTGGCGTCGCCCGGAGCGGTGGCGCCGTATTTTTTCCGGTAAACCCCGGCGATGAGGCTGTCCCAGTCCTGGCCTTCTTCCTGCAGGATTTCCCCGACCGGCGCTTCCACGCCCTCCTGCCGCAAGCGGTGCTGGATATACAGTGGCCCATAGCCTTTGCGCAGCCGGGTGCGCGTCAACTGCTCGGCGTAGCGGGCGTCGTTCTGCCAGCCGCCGTCCTGCAAGGTTGTGACCACCTGGCGGGCGATATCTTCCGGATAACCGCGCTCCACCAGCTTGCGCAGCAGTTCGCCCGCGCTCTGTTCGCGCCGGGCCAGCAGGCGCAACCCGCACTGCCGCGCTGCGGCGAAGCTTTCCGCCGCCTCGTTCAGACCGCCGCCTCCTCAGGCTCTGCGGCGCGGCCGGCGCGCGCGGCTTGCGCCACGCTGAAGACTTTCTCGCGGATTTTTGCTTCCAGCCGGTCGGCGACTTCCGGATGCTCCTTGAGGAAGTTGCGCACATTGTCCTTGCCCTGGCCGATACGCTCGCCGCCGTAGCTGTACCAGGCGCCGGATTTCTGCACCAGTTCGTGCTGCACGCCCAGTTCGATCAACTCGCCCTCGCGGGAAATGCCTTCGCCGTAGAAAATCTCGCACTCCGCCTGCTTGAACGGCGGAGCCACCTTGTTCTTGACCACCTTGATCTTGGTCTCGTTGCCGACCACTTCGTCGCCGTCCTTGATGGCGCCGGTGCGGCGGATGTCCAGGCGCACCGAGGCGTAAAACTTGAGCGCGTTGCCGCCGGTGGTGGTTTCCGGGTTGCCGAACATGACGCCGATCTTCATGCGGATCTGGTTGATGAAGATCACCAGCGTGTTGCTGCGCTTGATGTTGGCGGTGAGCTTGCGCAGTGCCTGCGACATCAACCGGGCTTGCAGGCCCATATGCGAGTCGCCCATCTCGCCCTCGATTTCCGCCTTCGGTGTCAGTGCGGCCACCGAGTCGACCACCACCACATCCACCGAGCCGGAGCGCACCAGCATGTCGCAGATTTCCAGTGCCTGCTCGCCGGTGTCGGGCTGGGAGACCAGCAGGTCGTCGATGTTGACGCCGATCTTTTCCGCGTAGCCCGGGTCCAGGGCGTGCTCCGCGTCGATAAAGGCCGCCGTGCCGCCCAGCTTCTGCGCCTGGGCGATGACCTCCAGGGTCAAGGTGGTCTTGCCGGAGGATTCCGGCCCATAGATTTCCACGATGCGCCCGCGCGGCAGGCCGCCGCAGCCCAGGGCGATGTCCAAAGCCAGCGAGCCGGTCGGGATCACCTCGATGTCGCGCGCCGAGGCCACGTCGCCCATACGCATGACCGCGCCCTTGCCGAACTGCTTTTCGATCTGCGTCAGCGCCGCGCCGAGGGCCTTTCTCTTGTTCTCGTCCATTGTCGGGTGTCCTGTAATTTGGAGTCGGTGAATTATTTCATACGGGGGAATCAGGGCATAGCGGACGCATCATGGCTTGCTTCCGCCGACCATTTTGCTCAGCTTCGCGAAGAAGCGATGAACGTCCTCATGAATTTCCTCAGGAGACATGTTCAGCGCCACCTGCTCGCGAATCAGGCATACACTCGGCTCGCTATTTCGCAGGCGCTGGAAAAGAGCATCGGCGTTCTCGAACAGAATGCGTTTTCCATCCACAACGGAAAAAATATTTGCGGCAACGTCACGCCAGCTTTGCTTGGGCGGCAAGGTCAGGTTTTGACCCACGAAGAAATCCTCGATGGTCTGGAGGATCGGTTGAGCGAATAGGTCGTCTTGTTCCGCTTCGAATTGCTCAAGAGCAACCCGTTTCCACGCCGAGGGAACCAGCAAGTAATTCTCGATGTTCCGCCGCGTCCATTCAAACAGAGTTGGGTTGTCGGGTGCGGGGTGAAACGCCTCGTCGCTGCTGTCGTAATCGAACAACATCAGACAGCGCGCATTTGGAACGATTTGCCTGATGGCGGCGAAATGCTCCTTCGCCCCTTTTTTCATGTTTTCCTTGCCACCACCGCCCATCGCCTTAAAGCACATTTGATCAATTGCCGACTGGACACCACAACGCCCGGCCCACGCCCGCAAGATGCGCTCGTCGCTCTCGCCCTCGACATAAAGAATATAAGGGGATGCCAATACGCGGGTGATTTCCTCGTTCGTCACCTCCGCCATGGCGCGCAAGACCTCCGGCGTGGATTGAATGCGGGTGGGTTTCTGGCTCAATAGAGACACGATCTGGCTGGCATCCACGCCCCGTGCAAACTCTTCCGCGTGCGTGGCAATCAGGAATTGAGTGTTTCTCTCCGCGGATTTCAATTTGAAGTAATCGAGGATTTCCCGCTGCAAATTGACATGTAGATGAGCATCCGGCTCGTCGAGCAGAATCGTGGTCGGATGGTAGCCATACAGGAAAGCAAGCAAGGTCAAGGTCTGGTGAAAGCCGCTACCCCCGGCGATGATGTCGTAGTCCTTGCCGTTTTGCCGGTACTCCACGGTGATATAGACATCCTTGGCTGATTCGTACTGCGGTTCACGGATCGTGACCGAGAACCAGCGCTCGATAATGCCAGCCAATTCGCGCCAGTCCTTGGACGGCGTATAGCCTTTCGCGATGCGCCCTTCCTGTCCTTTGCTCGGCGAAGGGCATACCCGCAGTAACAAATTGCGCAGCACGCTGCCAGGCTGGCCTTTGCCGACCTGCTGCCGGATGGGGGAAACGTCCAGCCACCTTTCGCTCGGCTCCAAACCGGAGAACGGCGGAACATAAGCGATGCTTGGCAGCCGGCTTTCACAGGCGCGGAACTTCGCCCAACCGCCGGTGGGAATGGCATAAATGGTTTGCGGGGAGTGATAACGCAATTCGACGCCAAAGGCATCGGATTCGCCCGTCGCTCGGCGCCACCCGACCACAATTTCGATCAGGATGAATTCCTGTTTTTTTCTCCCCGTTTCATCCGTGGGGTAGGCTCGATCTGTCCTATCTTTCCAGAGCAGATTGAATTCCGGCAAAGGCAAGGCGGTAAAGTTGGGCAAGACTACCTGAATACCCTTCGAACCGCCGCGCTTGGAGCGATGAAATTCATCCACGCAGAATTGCCAGATGGCCAATGCCTGAAGCACCGTGCTCTTGCCGCTGTTGTTGCGCCCGACCAGCAGGTCGAATTGCGTGAAGTCGTAGGTTTGTTCGCCTACGCTTTTGAAGTTGCGCAAGGTCAGCTTG
>DATDOO010000270.1:0-9426 GCA_035293245.1 Methylococcaceae bacterium | reverse complement strand
CTGGTGATCATGGTGGCCATCCCCCTCACCATCATCGGCATCATGCCCGGCTTCTGGCTGCTGAACCTGTTCGCCGGGCCGGTGGGCGCTTACGAGAATCCGGTGCTGTTCACCGCCACCGGCATGATCGGCATGATCGCCCTGGCCGGCATCGTGGTGCGCAATTCCATCATCCTCATCGACTTCATCGAACGCCTGCGGGCGCAAGGCGTCGAACTGGTGGACGCCCTCATCGAGGCCGGTGCCACCCGCCTCCGTCCCATTTTCCTGACGGCGGGCGCCGCTATGTTCGGCTCCTTCGTCATCACCCTGGACCCCATCTTCGCCGGCCTGGCCTGGAGCTTCATCTTCGGCATCTTCGCCTCCACCGCGTTTTCCCTGCTGGTGGTGCCGGTGGTGTATTTCCTGTTGAACCGGCGCACCCCGTGACCCGGCTTCCCGTCATGCCCATTCGCACGCACAATAACGCTTGACAATACTCCTGGTGAACGACCCGTGGCGGGTGTGCTTCCGCTTCGAGAAAGGCCGCGCTTACGACGTCGAGATCGTCGATTACCACTGAACGAGATAGAACCATGCGCGAACTTCCCCACCCTACTCCGGGCGAAATCCTGCTGGAGGAATTCCTGAAGCCCATGGGCATTACCCAGTACCGGCTGGCCAAGGAAATCGGCGTACCGCAGCGGCGCATCGGCGAAATTATTGCCGGCAAGCGCGCCGTTACGGTGGATACGGGACTGCGCCTGTCACGTTTTTTCGGAATGAGCGACGGATTCTGGATTGGTTTGCAAACGGACTACGACACCGCACGGGCCAAGGATGCCTTGGCGGATGTGCTGTCGCGAATTCAGCGTCACGATTCCGCGCATGTTTGAAACACGGAGTGCGGCGGACCAACCGTTGATTCCGTCGGCGAAAAGCGACGGGGCCAGCAGTCGCATCAGCACCGATCTCATACGGCGCATTACGCATTCGCTAATGCGTCCTACGCTGGCTGAAGGCGGCTTGATTCGGCTCTTGATCGGTCAATATTTGCAGATTGGGGTGAGTCGGCGAACCCCAACGGTTAAATTAAACCATAACCAAGCGCCGATTTGTTGGGGTTCCTGACGTCACCCCAACAATACTGCGTACTGATTGTCGCACGCCACTATGTGGCATTACTTTTTTACGATATTACTATGTCGAGCCGCTGCATAGCACAAAAACTCCCACATCAACTGCTAATTGCTCTTGTATGGCCTATTTTTACATCGTGTTACGCAATGGCATGGGGATCAGATCAAGTTGAAAAAAGTTTACATGCCGCCCTCCATTGTCAACTTTCTAATTATGACCTGGAAAAATCATTAACTATTTCCTCGAATAAAATAAGGCTTTTTGTATCGAACAAGGAGGTTGAGAAATTCATAGAAAACGATAACTGCAATGCATTCATCAGAGCGCTGCTAAAAATACAGCATTCAGAAGAGAACATGGCTGACAAACTGTTTTCTTACGAAAACATAGAGTCTGATATAATTTCAATTACAGAAGCATCTCTTAGAGTATTATCTTACTCTGCCATTGGCGATTTAGCGATATTGTATAATGATAATAAGAAAGCTATATATTTTGCAGAACGGGCCAAAAGGTTACTTCAGTCATTTAATGTGATAAGCAATACGGATGCTAGTGCCGTGTTTAGCCTGAGCAAACTATATGCTCGCCTAGGTGATCTCAAGATGGCATATTCGATTGCGAACAAACTAGAAGGCGAGGAAAAAGAATCTCTGGTATACGAACTCAACCGCTTTGGCCACCCCGTGGGAAAGTAACCTGAGCAAACACCTCATACCTTCGCGCTCCGTTGCCTTGTCACCCCATTCGACTCTATCTCTTCGTTCAGCCCGCGTAGGGCGCAATATGACCCCGCGTATTGCGCCGCATGAGGCCGCATCCGGTGCAATGGGCTGTCGCCTATTGCACCCTCCAAGGCATTCGCACCGAACGCTTCAAGTGGCCAAATCCGCCCACTTTTTGTGCTACTGTCGCCATCCGCCAGCCAGCGACGCTCGCCCACGCCGCACCACCCGACTCCCCATGAAACCACTCACCCCACCCTTCCCCGCCGAGGCTGAAGATTTCGGCACCAGCCACCGTCCGCACTCCCAAAGGCACGACAACCTGCACATCCCGCACGGCGAAGCCAGCCAGGACAAAGACGCCCTCCTCACCGACTGGCGCCAGCGCGCCGGACGTTTCGAGCAGGCCATCAACCAGGTCGTCGTGGGACTGGAAGCAGCGGTGCGGCAGATCACCGTGGCCATCTTCGCCCGCGGCCACGTGATGCTGGAAGGCGACGTGGGCGTCGGCAAGACCACGCTGCTGCGCGCCGTGGCGCGCGGGGTGGGCGGGGCTTTCGAACGCATCGAGGGCACCGTCGACCTGATGCCGAACGATTTGATCTATCACACCTACATCGACGAATCCGGCAAGCCGCGCGTCGATCCGGGCCCGCTGCTCAAGCACGGCGACGAGCTGTCCATTTTCTTCTTCAATGAAGTGAACCGCGCCCGGCCGCAGGTGCATTCCATGCTGTTGCGCGTCATGGCGGAGCGCAGCGTGACCGCCTTCAATCGCGAGTACGTTTTCACGTACCTGCAAGTGTTCGCCGATCGCAACCGGGTGGAGAAAGAGGAGACTTTCGAAATCCCCTCGGCGGCGCGCGACCGCTTCCTGATGGAGTTGCACATCGACACGCCCGCCTCCCTGGAGTTGCAGCGGGAGCTGATGTTCAACCCGCGCTTCCACGACGTGGATGCCCTCATCGACGCCATCGAGCCGGGCATCCTGCCGCACCGGGACATCGCCGCCATCGGCCATCTCATCCAGCACCGAGTGCACGCCAGCGAGGTTCTGCAGCATTACGCCCTGGACCTGTGGCAAGCCACCCGCAGACCGAAGGACTATGGCATCGTGCTGGAGGGTGTGGACATGGAGCGGCTGATTCTCGCCGGGGCCAGCCCGCGCGGCATGAGCATGATGATGCGCGCCGCGCGCGTGGCGGCCTGGCTGGCGGGGCGCGATCACCTGCTGCCCGAGGACGTGCAGGCGGTGTTCCGCGAAACGGTGGCGCACCGGGTGTTCTTCACGCCGGTTTATGAAATGCGCCGCGCCGGGCTGATCGACAACCTGATGGAGCGCATCCTGGCCCAGGTCGCCGCGCCTTGATTCAGGAGTTTCATTACCGGATGCAACGCCGCAGCCACGGCGAACACGCCGGCCGCCATGCGGGCTCCACCGGTAGCGGCGGTTTCGAATTCCACGGCCTCGCCCCTTTCATGGCCCATCCCGACGCGCGCCACCTGGACGTGCGCGCCACCCTGGCCGATCCCTTTGGCCAGCCGGTGGTCCGGCAATTCCGCCAGCGGGTGGCCGTGCCGGTGTATGTGCTCGCCGACCTGTCCGCTTCCATGGGTTTTGCCGGCAAGATGCGCCTGCTGGCGGACTTCGCGGCCTCGGCCGCCTATTCGGCCTTTCGCAGCGGCGATCCGTTCGGCTTTTTCGGCTGCGATACGGCCTTGAGCCCGGACTGGATTCTGCCGCTGCGCTGGCACAAGGGCCTGGCGGAAGAACTGGAAGCGCGGTTGCGGAATTTCCAGCCCCAAGGCGCCAACGCGCACGCTCTGCTGGAAACCGCCGTGCACTTGGGCAAGCGGCGGGCGCTGGTGTTTCTGGTTTCGGACTTCCATTTCCCCTCCGGCGAACTGGAGGCTCTGCTCGATGCCTTTGCCCCGCACGACCTGGTGCCGGTGGTCCTGTGGAACAGCGCCGAATACGAACGCCTGCCGGCCTGGGGATTCGCGGAACTGCGCGATCCGGAAACCGGGGCAAGGCGCCGCCTGTTCGTGCGCCCGAGCCTCCGCGAGCGGATTCGGGAAACTTTCGCCGCGCGCCGCACCGTGCTGGTGAACCTGTTCGGCCGCTTCGGCCGGGAGGCGTTTTTCCTGGTGGATCGCTTCGAGGCGGACGCCCTGACGCGGTATTTTTATCAGGCATGAACGGCACGAACCTTCCGTCGCCACGAACAACGCGCCATCGTTCCCTCCCCCGCCGGGGGAGGGCCAGGGTGGGGGCGAGCAAAAACAAGGGCTTTGGTCTTTTATTCGCGGCCATTTCGGCATTCTTCGTCTTCGCCGTTCCGCCTTACGCGAACGCCGGCGCCGAATCCCCCACTCCAATTCACCACATCTCCGCCACCCTGTCGCGGGATTTCGGCATCGTCATGGGCGACACGTTCCAGGAAGACATCCGCGTCGAACTGGAACCGGGATTCATTCTGGAAACCGCCCTCCTGCCCCTGCCGGACAGCGCCGTCAATGACTTTCTGGAAGTGCGCTCCACCAATTGGGAGCGAACCGATGCCGGCAACCACACCGTCTATCGCGTTAGCCTGACCTACCAGGTGTTCAAGGGCGTCCGCGAAGCGGAGACGCTGACGATTCCTCCCGTGCCGCTGCATTTCAAACGCGGCACGGAAGTCATCGACACGACGGCGCCAGCGCGGCAACTGACGCTCATGCCCTTGATCCCCGCCGGAACGCCCGATGAGAAAGTGACGCTGCGCGACTCCCTCCCGCCTCTGCCCTTATCGGACTCCCGTCGCCCTGCCCTGCTGGCCATCGGCTTACTCGTTCTCGCCGCCTTGAGTCTGGGAGCCGCCTGGCTTTCGAACCGCCCCCAACAAGCCGCGCCATTCCGTTCGGCGGCCAAAGCTCTGCGCAAACTGCGCCGGCAGCCCGAGGATACCGAGACCATGCAAACCGCGCTGAAACGGGTGCACGAAGCCTTCAACCAGGCTGCGGGGCATACGCTATTCCGCAACGGCTTGGCGGAATTCATGAGCCGACATCCCGAATTCGCGGGTGCCCGGGAAGAAGTGGAGCAGTTTTTCGCCTACTCGGAACGGCTGTTTTTTGCGCCGAGGGATACGGCATTGGCCGGCGACTATCCGCTCTCCCGCGTGGAAGCGTTGTGCCGAACCATGGCAGGCGCCGAAAAAGGGCCACCGATGAATTCCGCCAAATAATGGTCTATATTCGTGTCAAACCTGCGTAGGATGTGCTGACGCAAGGAAGCGCATCGTTCGAGTAACAGCCTATACCGCGGAGAAACGGAATTCATGACGGAATATCGCCGCCCCTATGTTCCTGGGGCAACATGGTTTTTCACGGTGAATCTTGCCGAACGAAATGGCAACCGTTTATTGATCGATAAAATCGATTGCCTGCGCTCGGCTTTTTCATACGCCCGGCAAAGGCATCCTTTTCGCATGGAGGCTGTGGTGATTTTGCCGGATCACTTACATTGCATTTGGACGCTGCCTCCCGGCGATACGGACTTCTCCGTCCGGTGGAATTTGCTGAAAGGACACTTTTCCCGATCCATCGAGAAAGGCGAGCGCGTATCCTATAGTCGAGAAAAACGGCGCGAGCGTGGATTGTGGCAACGCCGGTTTTGGGAGCATCTCGTGCGAGATCAAACCGACTTTAACAACCACACGGATTACATCCATTGGAATCCAGTCAAGCATGGCTGGGTAAACCAGGCTGCCGAATGGCCTTTCTCCAGTTTCCATCGGTTTGTGGCGTGTGGTATTTATCCTATAAATTGGGGCTGCGAGGGTAAATTCGAGATTTACGGTAGCGAACTCGAATGATGCGCTTCCTTACGTCAGCATATCTGCACACATTATTACTCCTGATGTTATATTAGCCAAATAGTTATATATGATTACCCGGAAAGAACGTCCAATTGTTGAAGCATCGCTAGAGTGCAGCGAGGTTATTTCTGATGCTTTAATGCGCGGAGATATTCTTGCTGAAGTACCCTTCATCGGAACGGCAATCAAAATATGCAAAGCCATTGATGCCGTTCGTGACCGTGCCTTCGCAATGAAGCTGGTGCGGTTTGTGCAGAATTTTGAAGGCATTACTGATAAGCAAAAGCAAAAACTCAGGGAGAAAATTAGTGAGGATGCTGAACAAGCACAAAAGGTTGGAGAGACTCTACTTTTCGTCTTGGAGCGACTAACTGATCTCGACAAGCCGATATTGCTTTCCAAGCTGTTCCTTGCCTATATCGATAGCGTTTTATCTAGCGAAGAGCTTCGCCGTCTTTCCCAATCGGTCGATTCAGCTTTTGGTGATGATCTCCAAAGGCTACTCACATCTCACGAACTCCCCAAGAAGTCAGACGAACCGTGGATGCAATACCTTGTCGTGTCAGGACTTACGCGGCTTGTCGCCGGACAAACATACGGGGATATTGGCAAACTCTACTACGAAGCAACACCGTTGGCACATAAGCTAAGGAATGCGTATTTCCATGAACCTGAATCTGTATAGCAGAATTACGAAAACTCTGTTTAATCATATGCCAAGTGCTCTATGAAAAATTTTATCTTTGTATTTCTTATGCTAATTCTAGGATGCGGCCAGGAAAAGGCGGGGGTTAACAATGCGCAAGGCGATACACCGGTAAAATATGTTATTTGTGGTGTCGGTGAAACAGATTGTTTTGTTGCAGGTAGATTCAATAATCTTGATGGATGCCAGCACCATAAGGAGTGGTCTGACATGTTGTGTGATAGTCTTTCAACGCCAGGAAAAATGATATGTACGAAAAATACTCATAGCACGATAGCCGTTTCATACTGCACACTGTAGCCCGCGCGAAAAACACGTTAGTAAATGTCGTGTCCCGATCCAACCAATTTCAGCCAAAAAGGGGACAGATTTATTTGACAACACCGTCTCGGCTTTCTCAATCCACGTCATTCCGACCGCTATTCGTGCCAGGATAACAACGGGGACAGATTTATTTTCTTGCCGGCATAGCCCCGCCAAACTGATTCCATACCCTTGCATCGCAACACCCTCCGTCACGCCGCCCGCCTCATCAACGGCCAGCGCACGTCGATTTCGTCCCAGGGCACGAATACCAAGCCCTGCTCGTCCTTCTCGATCACCATCCACTCCATCAGCGCCGTGACGTCCTTGTGCACGTTGCGATAGTGACGACCGAGCCCCTTGGCCAGCGCGTAAATTGTCAGCGGCCCGGAAGCTTTCAGCGCCTCGACCAGTTCCCAGCGCTTGGGCGTGAACACCGTTCCGAACTGGGCCATGGTGCGGAAGCCGATGCCGGAATACGGCGTCACCGCCTTTCCTGCCCGCGCGGCTTCCAGCGCGGCGCCGAATTGCTCCAGACTCGCCTCGATGGGTTCGCCTACTTTCACTTCCAATACTTTCATTCGCCCACCTCTTTCACGTCTTGCAGGAAATCGCGGATCAGCGTCGGCACATCCTGAAATGCATACGGAGATTCCACGCCCCGCACGTGCTTGTGATCCCCCTTGCCGCGCTCGTTGTCGTAACCGACCAGCCGCTCGCCGTTCACCACATAGACCAGCCGGTACTTGATACGGTGCTCCGAAGGCGGCACAGGCGCCGGCACCTCCCAAAGAACGCCCTCGATGACGCCCCTCCCATAGGCTTCCTTGATCCGTCTCAGTAATCTCGCCTTCATGGGGCTTACAATGCCCTTCATTATGGGGCACGTCAAGACATATATCCGCCGATTTTTTCGCCTTTATGCAAGAATGCGGTAGCCGCTACTTGCTGACACCTTTCACCTCACCGCATGAATTTCGCCTTCTCCCACCCCTGGGCCTTGCTGCTCGGCCCGTTGGCGCTGCTGCCCCTGCTGCGCCGTACCCGGCCGGGTCTGGCTTATTCCAGTTTCCTCATGCTGCCGGAAGACCGGCTGTCCACCGTCCTGGATCGGGGCCTGCGCGCCCTCGCCGCCGCTGCCATCCTGACCCTGGCCGGCGGCATCGCCGGGCCGCACGTGCGCGAACAGTGGGTGGAGAAGGTGGGTGTGGGCGCGCATATCGTCCTGCTGGTGGACCATAGCGCCAGCATGAACGAGAACTTCGCCACCCGGTATCTGGGCGGGGCGGTGACGGAAGCGAAGAGCGCCATTGCCAGCCGGTTGCTGGCGGATTTGGTCGGTCGGCGCAAGGACGACCTGTTCGCGCTGGTCGCCTTCAGCGCCGCGCCCATCGACGTCCTCTCCCTGACCCAGGACCGCGACGCCGTGCAGGCCGGTATCCGCGCCCTGGCGGGACGCGGCCACGGGGTGACCAACATCGCGCCCGCGCTGGCCACGGCCCTGGAACATTTCCGCGGCCGGCCCCTGACCAGTTCGCGGGTCGTTTTGCTGGTTTCCGACGGCGCCGCGCGCATGGAAGAAGAAGCCCGCGACGCCCTCCGCCAGATGTTCCAAGACGCCCGGGCATCCCTGTACTGGATTTACCTGCGCAACCCGCGCAGCGGCCGCTTGTCCGCGCCGCCGGACAACCCCAACGAAAGCACCAGCCCGGAATATTTCCTCCACCGGTATTTCCAGACGCTGGGCGTGCCTTACCGGGCCTACGAAACGGAAAACCCGCAAGCACTGCAAGTGGCCATCCAGGACGTGGAGAAGTTGCAGAATCAGCCTTTGCGCTACCGGGAACGTATCCCGCGCCAGGACTGGTCCGGGGCGTGTTTCGGCGCGGCGCTGGTTTGCCTGCTGATTCTGTTGGCCATGAAGCCTTTGGAGGTCCGGACATGGCCCGGCTGAAACCCGTCTGGTTCCTCGCCGTGGCAATTGCGTGCCTGCTGGGTGCGACTTATGCAGGCTATGTCTGGTACCGCATGGAAGAGTTCAACCGCGCCATTCCCGATCCTTCAACCCGCGTCGTCGACGAAAATTCACACCCCGAACTGGTCTTCGCCAAAGCCTGGCAACTGGAGCGGAGCGGTGCCGGGGCGGAAGCCATCCGCCTCTATTCCAGCCTGCAAACAACGGCAGACAAGGCATTGCGGGCGCTGGTCCTGTACAACCTGGGCACGATCTATCTGAAAGAAGGGGCAATACTGTGGAACGTGCGCGGCGTGTTGGAATACGCCCGCGTCAACACGCTGGTGGAGCTGGCCAAGGAATACTACCGGGAGGCCCTCAGGCTCGATCCGGGCAACTGGGACGCGCGCTACAACCTGGAATACGCCTGGCGCATCACCCCGCCGCCGAAGGAAAAACCCAAGTCCGACTTGCGCGGTTCCAAGTCCAGCGTGTTTTCCACCCTGCCGGGCATTCCGGGCGGCGGGCCTTGATGGGGCGACTGGCCAGTCTGGGCTGGCGCTTCGGGTGCCTGCTGCTGGCGTGCGTCCTGCTGGCGCTGGGTTTTGTCCGCCCGGTTTTGCCCATGAAGCAGCCGGTGTTCCGCTATCTGTTCATCGTCGACATCACCCAGAGCATGAACGCCCGCGACTACCGGCTCGAAGGCCTGCCCGCCGACCGGCTCGGCTTCGTCAAGGCGTCGCTGCGCGAGGTGCTGCA
>DATDOO010000269.1:0-3845 GCA_035293245.1 Methylococcaceae bacterium | reverse complement strand
ACCGCCGCCGGGCCTTCGTGCGTGTAGCCGGTGTAAAGCATCTGCCGGCATTCGTTCTCGTCCGCCGGCGCCATGACGACCATATTGGGAATGCAGCGCAGGTAGCTGTAATCGAAACTACCGGCGTGCGTCGCGCCGTCCGGTCCCACCAGCCCGGCGCGGTCGATGGCAAACAGGACAGGCAGGTTCTGCAGCGCCACATCGTGGATCAATTGGTCGTAGGCCCGTTGCAGGAAGGTGGAATAAATCGCGACCACCGGATGGTAGCCTTCGCACGCTTGTCCGGCCGCCAGCGTCACGGCGTGCTGCTCGGCGATGCCGACATCGAAGTAGCGCTCGGGAAAGCGGTCGGAAAACGCCACCAGCCCGGAGCCTTCACGCATCGCCGGCGTGATGCCCAGCAAGCGCGGGTCCTGCTCCGCCATGTCGCACAGCCACTGGCTGAAGATTTCCGTATAGCTCGGGCTGCCGGGCTTGGCCTTGGGCAAGCTGTCCTGGCTGGGGTCGAAAACGCCGACGCCGTGATAGGCGACCGGATCGTTCTCCGCCGGCGCATAGCCCTTGCCCTTTCGGGTTACGACATGCAGGAAACGCGGGCCTTTCATTTCCTTGAGGTTGCGTAGCGTGGTGACCAGCGTGTCCAGGTCGTGGCCGTCGATGGGGCCGATGTAATTGAAGCCCAGTTCCTCGAACAGCGTGCCCGGTGCGACCATGCCCTTGACGTGTTCCTCGGTGCGGCGCGCCAGCTCCCAGACGCCCGGAACCATGCTCAGCAACTGCTTGCTGCCCTCGCGCATGGAGGAATAGAACTTGCCGGACAGAATCTTGGCCAGATAGTTGTTGAGCGCGCCCACGTTGGGCGAGATGGACATTTCGTTGTCGTTGAGCACCACCAGCAGGTTGGCATCCAGGGTGCCGGCGTGGTTGAGCGCCTCGAAGGCCATGCCGCCGGTGATGCCGCCGTCGCCGATGATGGCCACCGCATGCATGTCGCGGCTCTTGAGTTGCGCCGCGCTGGCCATGCCCAGCGCGGCGCTGATCGAGGTGCTGGAATGCCCTACCCCGAAGCTGTCGTAAGGACTTTCCGCGCGGTGCGGGAAAGCGGACAGGCCGCCTTTCTTGCGGATGGTCGGCAGGCGGTCGCGGCGCCCGGTGAGAATCTTGTGCGGGTAAGCCTGGTGGCCCACGTCCCAGACCAGCGGGTCGCTGGGCGTGTCGAACACGTAATGCAAGGCGATGGTCAGTTCCACCGTGCCCAACCCTGCCGCGAGATGTCCGCCCGACTGGCTGACGCTGTTCAGAAGGAATTCGCGCAATTCCTCGGCCACTTGCGGAAGCTGCTCGGGGGCCAGCGCGCGCAAATCGGCCGGGGAGTCGATGGTTTGCAGCAGGGAATCAGGATTCTGGTCGGTCATGTATACGAGGATGCTGGGAGTTCACGGAAAGAGCGGCTAGCCGGCCGCAAAAAACGATTATGGCCGTGGGCGGCAGGGCTGGCAAGGAAACGCCGCGTTCAGTCTCGCCGGCCTTTGGGCTTGTGCCCGCCCTCTTTCCGGGCGAAGGACTTTTCCCCCTTGGGCTTGCGCGGAGCCGGCGGCTTGCCCGGCCGCGCTCCGGCAGACTCCATCGGGCGGATGGCGAGCAGCCGGTTCCTGAGCCAAACCTTGCCAAGCCTGCGGAAAAACGCTTCCGGCAGCCCGTCAGGCAACTCCACGGTGCTGTATTCGTCGTAGAGGGTAATCTTGCCGATCTCTTTGCTGGAAAGACCCGTTTCGTTGGCGATGGCGCCGACGACGTCCTTGGGGAGAACCCCGTCGCGCCGGCCCACATCCAGGCGGTACAGCGCAACGTTGAGGCCACGGCTTTCCCGCGCAGGATATGCAGGCGGCGGTGGAGCCGTTTCCGGAGGAGCCTGCAGGGGCCGCTCGCGGTGCATCAGGTAGGCCATCGCCGCCGCCAGGTCGGCCGGCTCGCCGACGTCTTCCCCGACCAGATCGGCCACCAGCCCACGATAGAACTCCAGGTCTTCCTGGGCCAGGGTTTCGACCAGGCTGGACTTGAACTGCTCCACCCGCCGGTCGGCGATATCGCGCAAGGACGGCAGGCGCATTTCTCCGATGGTCTGGCGCGTGACTTGTTCGATGACGCGCAGCATGCGCTTTTCCCGCGGCGCGACGAACAGGATCGCCTTGCCCGTGCGCCCTGCCCGGCCGGTGCGGCCGATGCGATGCACGTAAGCTTCCGCGTCGTAGGGAATGTCGTAATTGATGACGTGGGTGATGCGCTCCACATCCAGGCCGCGCGCCGCCACGTCGGTGGCGACCACGATGTCCAGTTGTCCGCCCTTCAGCCGCTCGATGACTTTTTCGCGCAACTGCTGGGTCATGTCGCCATTCATCGCCGCGGCCTCGAAGCCGCGCGCCTCCAACTTTTCCGCCAGTTCCACCGTCTCGTTCTTGGTGCGGACGAAGACGAGCATGGCGTCGAATTCTTCCGCCTCCAGGATGCGCGTCAGCGCGTCCAGCTTGTGTACCCCGGAGACGTACCAGTAGAACTGGGAAATGGCTTCTACGGTGGCGGTCTTGGCCTTGATGCGCACTTCCTGAGGGTTGCGCAAATGCTTGTCGGCGATCTTGCGGATCGCCGAGGGCATGGTCGCCGAGAACAGGGCGATCTGTCGCGTCGGCGGCGTGTGTTCCAGAATCCATTCCACGTCTTCCAGAAAACCCATATTGAGCATCTCGTCGGCCTCGTCGAGCACCAGGGTTTGCAGGCCGTCCAACGCAAGGGTGCCGCGGCGCAGATGATCCATGACCCGGCCCGGTGTGCCGACAATCACGTGCACGCCGCGGGCGAGTTGGCGCAACTGCTGCCCCATGCCCTGGCCGCCGTAGACGGGCAGGATGTGGAAACCTTCCAGATGCCGGGCGTAGCTCTGGAACGCCTCGGCCACCTGGATGGCCAGTTCGCGGGTCGGCGCCAGCACCAGCGCCTGGGGAACCCGGCGGGACAGGTCGATGCGCGAGAGGATCGGCAGGGCGAAAGCCGCCGTCTTGCCGGTGCCGGTTTGGGCCTGGCCGAGCAAGTCGCCGCCGGCGAGCAAAAGAGGAATGCCCTGGGCCTGGATCGGCGAGGGCTGCTCGTAGCCGATTTCCTTGATCGCCTGTAACACGGGTGCGGCAAGGGAAATCTGCTCGAACGAGACAGGAATAGATGATGTCATGCGCGAATTAACCGGATTTGGTAAGGAATAAAGAACGGGCGCTCCTCGCTGGAAACGCCTGGAGTCGAGATCAGTGTAAGGCGCGTATACGGCGCCCGGTGGAGAAAAGTCAGTTGCGCCGCTCGATGATGTAGCGAGACAGCGCGCGCAAATGGTCCGCCTCGCCGCCGAAGCAATCCACGGCGGATAACGCCGCCTCATGCATCTCCAATGCCTTTCGCTTGGCGTCGGCCATGCCGAGCAGGGCGGGATAGGTGGGCTTGTCGTGGTCGCGGTCCTTGCCCTGGGTCTTGCCCAGGGTCTGGGTGTCGCTCTCCTCGTCGAGAATGTCGTCCTGGATCTGGAACGACAGGCCGATGCACTTGGCGTAACGGTCAAGCCGCTGCACGACGTCGTCCTCCAGCCCCGGCTTCGCCAGAGCGGCGAGCCTGACGCTGGCGCGGATCAGCGCGCCGGTCTTGTGGATGTGCATGTTTTCCAGTTCCGGCAGGGTGATCTTTTGCCCGACCGAGGCCAGATCGATGGCCTGTCCGCCGACCATTCCCGCCGCGCCGCTGGCCTGAGCGAGCGCTTCGATCATGGCCAGCCGCTGTTCCGCACCGACTGCGAGGGCCGGATCGCG
>DATDOO010000268.1:0-6863 GCA_035293245.1 Methylococcaceae bacterium | reverse complement strand
CTGCAAACATCCGGCGACGGTGTGGACTGGTGCACCATCCACCAGAGCGAGCGGGCGGCGGGCGAATTCAGCTATCTGTACCTGCCGGGCTGCGCAACGCGCTATTTGCGCCTGGAACTGCCGCCCAACCGCGGCGGCTACGGCATTATCGGCCTGGCGCTCCAGTCATTCGAGTTTTCCCGCTCCCTGAACACGTTCTTCCAGCACGTGGCGCAAAGCGGCCCGCGCGGCTTGTATCCGCGCTACCTGCACGGCGAGCAGAGCTACTGGACTCCGGTGGGCGTGCCCGACGGGACGACGCGCGCCCTGCTCAACGAAGAAGGCCTCCTGGAGCCCAGCGAAGGCAGTTTTTCCCTCGAACCGTTCCTCTTCGTGGACGGGCAACTGGTCACCTGGGCGGATGTTCAGCCGCTGCCCGGCCTGGAGGACGATTATCTGCCCATCCCCTCGGTACGCTGGGACGCGCAGGGCTGGCGCCTGACCATCACCGCCTTCGCCGTTCCGGAAGGGCAATATGTGCGCTACCGCCTGGAAAACACTGCTGGCCAGCCCCGCGCGCTGCGTTTTTTCGTCGCCATCCGTCCGTTCCAGGTCAACCCGCCCTGGCAGGCGTTCGGCAATCTGGGTGGCGTCAGCCCGATCCGCAAACTGGCCTGGCGCGAAAGTGCGGTGTGGGTGAATGGCGCGCCCGCCGTCCGGCCGCTGGCCGACCCCGACGGTTTCGGCGCCGCCGCCTTCGAGGAAGGATCGATCGGCGAATACTTGCGCCTTGGCGCACTGCCGGAGCGAACGGCCGTAACCGACGATTTCGGCTTCGCCTCGGGCGCGTGCCGCTACGACGTGAATCTGGAAGGCGACGCCAGTTGGGAGTTGTTTTTGGCCATGCCCTCGACCGCCGCTTCCCGGGCCGTCCCGTCTGGCGCGGCCGCCTTCCGCCAAGCCGTCGAAACATGGCGGCAGCGATTGAATAAGGTGGACATCCAGTTGCCCCACGCGGCGCAAGACGCGGTAAACGCCTGCAAGACCGCCGCCGCGCACATTCTCGTCAACCGCCACGGCGCGGCGCTGCAACCGGGGCCGCGCCGTTACACGCGGGCCTGGATGCGTGACGGCGCCATCATGGCCGCCGCGTTGCTGCGCATGGGCTGCGGCGAGGCGGCGCGCGACTTTCTCCACTGGTACGCGCCGTTCCAGAAAGCCGACGGCAACGTCCCCGCCATCGTCGACCGCACCGGACCCGACTGGCTCGCCGAACACGACAGCCACGGCCAGTTCGTCTTCGCCGTGCTGGAGTATTACCGTTTTAGCGGCGACCGCGTTTTTCTCGAAGAAATGCGCGCGGCGGCGCTCAAAGCCGCCGCCTATCTGGAAGAGTTGCGCCGCCAGCGGCTGACGAACGACTATCTGGCGCCGGACAAACGCGCCTGCTACGGCCTATTGCCGGAATCGGTCAGCCACGAGGGCTATCTGGCCCATCCGGTTCACGCCTACTGGGACGATTTCTGGGCGCTGCAGGGCTTCCGCGACGCCGCCCATCTGGCGGACCTGCTGGACGATGGCGGGTCCGCCGCCCGCTTCGACGCGCAATATCGGGAACTGCAGGACAATCTGGCCCAGTCGGTAGCAGCGGTCATGGCCGAGCGCCACATCGACTTCATCCCCGGCTCGGTGGAATGGGCGGATTTCGACCCCACCGCCACCGCCAACGCCATCGCCCAACTGGACGGCCTGGCCGTACTGCCGGCGGACGCGGTGCGGCGCACCCTGGACATGTATCTACAGCACTTCCGGAGTCGCTTGGCGGGACAAGGCCAATGGAGCAATTACTCCCCTTACGAAATCCGCGTCATCGGCGCGCTGGTGCGCGTGGGGATGCGTGCGGAGGCGCAGGAAGTGCTGGAGTTCTTCCTGAGCGACCGCCGCCCGCCCGCCTGGAACCAATGGCCGGAAATCGCCTGGCGCGACCCGCGCACCCCCGGCCATATCGGCGACATCCCCCATACCTGGATCAGCGCCGAATACATCCTGTCCCTGCTGAGCCTGTTCGCTTACGAGCGCGCCGAAGACCAGGCGCTGGTGCTCGGTGCGGGAATCTGGCCGGAATGGCTGGACAGCGAAGAAGGCGTCGCGGTGCGCGGCCTGCCCACCCGGTACGGTGTGCTCGACTACCGGTTCGGGCGGGATGCGGACGGCGGGTTAGTCCTGCGGCTAAGCGGCGCCTTGCGCGAACCGCCGGGCGGAATCGTTCTGCGGCTGCCGGCGGATGCGGCCGACCAAAACGTCAGAACCGAATCGCCGTGGCCGGTGCGCGTGGAAACCGATTCAGCTTCAGGCCAACGGCCCGGCGAGTCGCCGTGACCATTTTCCCCGGCCCAATCATGCCGGGCTTCCCTGCCCGGCACCCTCCGGGCGCGAGGCGCGCAAGTCCGCTCCCGGCGGATTTGTCCCGGCGGGAGAGGGTGAGCAAGGCTGCTGCGACTTTCACGTTAAGTGGCGATCCGGTTTTTCAATTCTTCCAGGGAATCGACCGGCGCCTGGCACGCGGTGCCGCTGCACAGGTAAGCCACCACCCCTTCGTCGAGCGGACGGCGCTCCGCCAGCAAGCCCGGCAAAAGGGTTTCGCTGGCGGGAATTGCGAAACACAGACGGCGCGGATGCCAGGAATTCAGGATTTCGCTCCGCCAGCCGGCCATGGCTTCGGGCGCGCCGCGCAGGACGATGACTTGCGGCGGCTCCAGATACTCGTCCAAGGCGTTGAGCAAAGCGCAATGGGCGTGGGGCAAACGGCGTAAGGCGTCGGCGGCGGCGCGCAGGGTGCGTTCGGCGGCTTGCAGGTAGCGCGTCTCCCCCAGCACATGCCCGAGCCGGGCCAGCGCCAGGGCGGCCACGCCGTTGCCGGAGGGCAGGGATTCGTCCATCAGCGGCTTGGGGCGGTGGATGAGGGCTTCGTGGTCGTCGGCGGTGAAAAAAAAGCCGCCCTGGTCCGCATCCTCGAAGTGCGCCAGGAGAACCTCCGCCAACTCGATCAGCCAGCGCAGCCGCGCCGTGTCCCATCTGGCCTGCAGGAGCTCCAGCCCGGCGTCGAGAAGGAAGGCGTAATCGTCCAGATAGGCGGGGAAGCGCGCCCGCCCATCCTTCCAACTGGCGTAAAGGCGACCCTCGCGCCACAGGTTGCGGTGCAGAAAATCGAAGGCTCTGGCCGCGGAATCCGTCAGATCGACGCGCGCGAGGGTCTGACCAGCGACGACCATGCCCCGGATCATCAGGGCGTTCCAGGAAGTCAGCACTTTCTCGTCGCGGCCGGGGCGAACCCGGTGGCTGCGGAGGACCAGCAGCTTATCCCGCGCGGTTTGCAGGCGGTTTTGCGCCTCGTCCCGGGTCACTCCCAGTTCCACCGCCACCTCATTCATGGGGCGGACGACGCGCAAATGCCAGTGGTCTTCGAAATTGGCGGGCCGGTCGAAGCCGTAATGCCGTTGCACCACCGCCCACTCTTCCGGAGTAAGGGCGCATCGCGCTTCGTCCGCATCCCAGACGTAAAAGCGCCCCTCCTCGCCTTCCGAGTCCGCATCCAGGGCGGAGTAAAACCCCCCTTCCGCGGACTGCATCTCCTCCGTGGCCCAGCGCGCGGTAGCCAAGGCTACGGACTGGAAATCGGCGTCTCCCGCGATGCGCCACGCCTGGCTGCACAGGGTCAGGAGCGGACCGTTGTCATAAAGCATTTTCTCGAAGTGGGGAATTTCCCAGCGCCCGTCCACCGCATAGCGGCAAAAGCCGCCGCCCAGTTGATCGTAAATGCCTCCGGCGGCCATGCGTTCCAGGGTGTGCAAAACCATGGCCAGGGCTTCGGCGTCCCGTTGTCCGGAGCCGAACCAGCAGCGCAAAAGAAACTCTAGGCTGCCCGGATGGGGAAACTTGGGTGCGGCGCCGAAACCGCCGTGGACCGGATCGTAATCCGCAGCCAGAGCCGCCCGCCCGCGGCTCAGCACGGCATCATCCGGGGTTGAGGCCGCAGCCTTGGCTTCCAAGGAGCGGAAGACATTTTGCAGGGCGCGCCGGTCGTCCGCGATGTGCTCGGGGCGCTGGTGATAATACTGCCCCACTTGCCGCAGGACTTCCCGGAACGAAGGCAGTCCGTGACGAGGCTGGGGCGGAAAATAAGTACCGCTGAAAAAAGGCGTTCGGTCCCGCGGGTCTAGAAACACGGTGAGCGGCCAACCGCCGCCGCGCTGGTTGAGAATTTGATGGGCGAGCTGGTAAATCTTGTCCAGGTCGGGCCGTTCCTCGCGGTCCACCTTGACGCTGACGAACTGCGCGTTCATCGACTCCGCCGTTTCCGCGTCCTCGAAGGATTCGTGCGCCATCACGTGGCACCAGTGGCAAGCGGAATAGCCGATGGAAAGCAGGATCGGCTTGCTTTCCCGGCGGGCACGTTCAAAGGCCTCCTCGCCCCAGGGAAACCAGTCCACCGGGTTGTGGGCGTGCTGCAAGAGATAGGGGCTGGTTTCCCCGGCCAGGCGGTTGGTGTGGGCCACGGGCGGACCGCGTCGCTTAGCCGTCAGCCGATGCCCGCTTTTCTTTCGCCCGGCGCTCCAAATCCGCGAGGGCCGGACAATCTCCCAGCCGGCTCTGCCAGCCGGAACGGCTGGGCGAGAGCGAGGAATGCAGTTGCAGAAGCGCGGCGGCGGCGATGATTTCGAAGAATGCCACCTTCAGCGCCCAGGAGAATACCAGGGCGAAAATTTCCGTCCAGACCGGGACGTCGACGGGCAGCAGGGCGGCGATGTCGGCGAAAGGCGCACGGATGACCAGGTAGGCCAGCAGCCAGCCGAGGTTCGTGAACAAATGCAGCCAGGCGATATTCTTGAACAGCATCGGCCAGGAGGCCGCGCAACGTCCCAGGGTGTCGCGCGCTACGCGCCAAGGATTTCCCGCTGCCGGGGACAGGGCTTCGGTTAGCGCCAGGCGCCCGCCCAAGGCGGCCATCTCGCCGACGATCCGCTCCAGCGCCCGCGTCAACCAGGGGTGACGCCACGGCAGTCTGGCTTGCAGATCGAGCAGGCGGGCCGGATAGCAGCGCAGGACACCGCGGATGCCGCTATCCAGGTCGGCCAACTCCCCGGCGGACGGGAAGCGGGACTTGACCAGCCCCCGCGCGTAGTCCACCAGTTTCCAGCCCGTGGGCGCCTTTTCTCCCGCCCGCACCGCGGCCAGCACCGCCAGATGTCCCGCCCAGACGCCGTGCAGCAAGATACCTCTGGCCTTGTACAACACCCAGGCGAACAGGACAAAGCCGCCCACCGCCCCGACGCTGCCGAACGCGTTGGGCGCATCGCCCAGCATCGCACCGACGGCGAAACTGGTGCCGGCCCCGGCCAGCGTGGCCAGCAAATAGCCGAAAGCGATGGCTAGACAGGCCAGCACCCGGTGCAGCACCAGCGGCATGGCGGATTCGATGCTCCGCATCGCCGCCAACAGTTGAAAATCCCACATGACGTCCACCTCCAAAGTAAACCGGTTTCGTCGGGATTATAGGGCCGATCGGCGCTGCGGTGTCATGCTCCCCGCTCGGCCGAGCACGAATCAGCGATACCAGGGGGCGGTGGACCCATCGTCGGCCAAGCCCTTGAGCCGAGCCTTGTATTCCTCGGTCACGGAAATCGCTTGGCTGCGGTCTTCCGCCACATGCGGAGTGATGAGCACAATCAATTCGGTGCGATCAACGCTGCGCCTAGTTGTGCTGAATAGCGCGCCAAGAATCGGAATATCCTTCAAGACGGGAATGCCGGTGTTGGCGGACGTATGAGTATCCTTGATCAATCCACCAAGGACGATGGTGTCGCCGTCCTTGACCGCGATGGAGCTTTGAATCTGGCGCTGGGCGATAGTGGGGGAATCGATATTGGAAGAATCCGTTTCCTTCACATCGTCCACCATCTGCTGGATGTCCATGGTCACCAGTCCGCCCTTGTTGACTCGGGGTCTTAGCTGTAATTGCACCCCGGTGTCGCGCATCTGGACAGTGTTGGTGACAATGGGATTAGTGTCAGCGCCGCCAGTGGTTGGGGTGGATGCAGATGTAAGGATAGGCACTTGGTCGCCCACCTTGATGATGGCTTGCTGATTGTTGAGCACCATAAGTGAAGGCGCCGACAATACATTAATTTTGCTCTTGTCCGCCAATGCCTCCATGCTTGCCTGCACGTTTTTAGCGATAAAGTGGTAACCGAATCCCCCAGCCGCTGAAGCCGCATCGGCAACAACGCCATTGAGGGGACCCAAGGCCCCCTCGCCACGACCACCAGAGTGCTGGAACGCCCATTGCACACCATACCTCAGTTCATCCGTCAGGCTGATTTCCATAATCATCGCGTCCACCAGCACCTGCAAGGGCATGACGTCCAGTTCCTTGATGAGCTTTTCGATGGATTCGTACTCGAAAGGCGGCGCATAGATAACCAGCGCGTTGTTGGCCGTATCGGCGGTGATGCGGATGGCGTTTTCGCCCTGGCCGCCGCCCCCGCCTCCGGTTCCAAAACCGCCGCCCAACCCTGAACTGCTGCGCGAAGTACCCGATCCGCCGCCCAGGGACAGACCGCCGCCGCTTCCCAGCCCGCTCCCGAATCCACTCGCCGTCCCGGACGCGGATGAAGACGATGCTCCTCCCGTCGCGGTGGATCTGCCGGACGAGGTTCCGGAAGACGACCCCGTCCGGGAGGCGCTCCTCCCGGAAGTCCCGCTGCTGCCGCTGGTTCCACCGCTGCCGAATCCACTACCGAATCCGCCGTCCATGCCCTCGCCGAAACCGCCGCCGCTCAGTGTGGCCGAACGCAACCCCGGCGCGAGGCCGCCGCCCCCGCCGA
>DATDOO010000267.1:0-4661 GCA_035293245.1 Methylococcaceae bacterium | reverse complement strand
TCTGAGCACCTGCGGAAACAGTGGAAGACGAAATGCGGCCAGAACAGGCCGAATCACGTGCTCAAATCATATTCGCATACGAGGATTTCGATTCTGTTTTAGCCTTAAATTAGATGCCCAAACATGCAACTCTGTTGGCTTGCCGCGCGACGGAGGCTGTAGCCCGCCTCTTTAGAGGCGGGGCCGTTGCCTGGCGCGCTCCAAATCCATTGGGACCAGGCGCAAAGATCCAACCAAGTCCGGTGAGCGAACATCACTTACTTTCGGCGGGCCGGGTTGATTGTTGCCGATGACAGCTTGGCACGAACCGAAAAATGGGCTTGGCATACGCGGGAAATAACGGAGAATGGAGTCCTGCGGACGGATGCGTGCTGTACTTGCAGCCCGCTGAAAAAGAGAGGACCAAACGTGAATAGGAAGCTCCTTGTTCTGATCGCGGCATTGACACTGGGGATTGGTGCCGGCTGTGGCCGAGGCTCGAATCCGGAAGGCGGCGCCGGAGCATCCTCGCCGAGCGCCCGCGCGGGCAACGTGTCTATGAACAAGGCAGACTATCCCGTGTTCCCGGACGCCGACGCAGGCGCCGATCCCTCCGTCTCCGCGGAGCGGGGTGGCAAAGGCTTCACCGGCCAAGGCTGGGAGACCAACACCGATTTCGACTTGATCGGCGACCCGCGGGCTGTGAAGGGCGGTGTATTCCGCGATTACGTACCGGATTTCCCAGGCACTCTTCGAATCCAAGGGCCGGAAGCCAACACGTATTTCAACGCCAGAGTCACCTCGCTGGCTTATGAGACCCTTCTCTCGACGCATCCTACGACCCTGGATTACATACCTTCGCTGGCCACACACTGGCAAATCTCGCCGGACAAGATGACCTATCGCTTCCGAATCGATCCCAACGCTCGGTTCTCCGACGGCACGCCGGTTACCAGCGAAGATGTGGTAGCCACGTATGACCTGATGATGGACAAGACATTGCAAGACCCTGTGAGTCTGATGACCTTCGGGAAGTTAAATCGGCCGGTGGCGGAGAGCAAATATATCGTTCGAGTGCAGGCCAAGGAACTGAACTGGCGGAATTTCTTATATTTCTCCGCAAGCCTGCCGATTTTTCCGGCGCATATTCTGAAGACGGTCAACGGAGAGAAATACATCAAGGAATACAACTACAAGCTGCTGCCAGGTTCCGGCCCCTACATGATCAGGGAGCCGGACATTGCTAAGGGCAGGTCCATCACCGTTCGTCGCCGCAACGATTATTGGGCAGCGAAGGCCAGGGGAAACGTGGGAATGGGTAATTTCGATGAGCTGCATTTCGTCGTGGTGCGCGATGACAACCTCGCCTTCGAAATGTTCAAGAAGGGTGAACTGGACACGTACGTTGTGGCGCGCGCGCCCCGGCAATGGGTGGAGGATTTGAACTTCGAAAACGTCCAGCGGGGATTGATTCAGAAGCGAAAAGTCTTCAACAGCGCGCCTCAAGTCAGACGGGAGTATTCCCTGAATACGCGAAAGCCTCCATTCGACGATATTCGTGTGCGCAAGGCCATGGCGTTACTTTTCAATCGCAAGCAGATTCTCGAGAAAATCATGTTCAATGAGTACGTGCCGCTCAATTCTTTTTTTGCCGGCACCCCGTATGAGAATCCCACTAACCCCAAGAATGACTACGATCCGCAAGAGGCCCTGCGACTGCTAGCGCAGGCCGGCTGGAACAGCCGCGACAACCAGGGAAGACTCGTGAAGAACGGTGTTCCGTTGCAGATCGAGTTACTCTACAGGAACAAAATTGACGAGCCCCAGCTGACGGTATACCAGGAGGACTTGCGAAAGGTCGGAATCAATGTGAACCTTCGCCTCCTCACGTTTGAAACCGAGATCCAAATGGTCATGGAACGGCGCTTTCAGATGGCGCAATTAGCATGGGGCGGCCTGGTCTTCCCCAACCCTGAATCAGAGTGGAAGTCTTCGCTCGCCGACGTGAATGACAACAATAACGTTACGGGATTCAAGAACGCGCGGGTCGACGAGCTTTGCGCAGCGTACGACAAGATGTTCGATGTGCAAGAGCGAATTCGGGCAATTCGCGAGATCGATGGAATCGTCGCTAACTCTCATAATTACGTATTGCACTGGTCTGCTCCGTTCATTCGCATCGCCTTTTGGAATAAGTTCGGCACTCCGCCCGGCTATCTGTCGCGCACAGGCGATGAGTACATGTCCCATCTCATGTGGTGGGTCGATCCGGAAAAGGATGCGTCGTTACAGCGGGCCTTGCGTGATTCGTCCGTGAAGCTGGAAGTGGGGCCAACCGAGGACCACTATTGGGACGAGTACAAGGAGAAGGAGCAATCATCGCAGCGCTGAGCGAATTCCGCTGCCCCTGACGGTCCATGACTGGCTATTTTGCCCGCCGCTTTCTGCTGATCATACCGACGTTCATTGGCATCACACTGGCCGTATTCGTGGTAATGCATTTCGTTCCCGGCGGCCCGGTGGAACGCCAGATCATGCGTTACAGGATGGCAGTGTCCGAAGGAGGAGCTGGGGGCAGAGTGGACGTTGCACTTCCAGAAGCAGCGATCGCGGAGATGCGGCGCTACTACGGCTTTGACAAGCCGGTTTACACTCGATACGGGCTGTGGCTCTGGAATGTACTGCATCTCGATTTGGGACGCTCGTACGTCTATCAGGACCCGGTGTGGGACGTCATCAAGTCACGATTTCCCGTGTCCCTTTTTCTCGGTCTAACGGGATTTTTCTTGAGCTACTTGGTGTGCGTCCCACTGGGCGTGTACAAAGCCATCCGGCACGGCACCCGATTCGATATCGTGAGCAGCGTCCTTGTTTTCCTGGGCTACTCGATCCCGGGATGGGCGCTGGGCACGGCGCTCCTGGTGCTCTTCGGCGGCGGCAGCTTCTGGAACGTATTTCCCCTCGGCGGATTCCGCCCGAGCAACTGGGATTACCTGAACTTCTTCGAGAAAATCGTCGCGCAGCTTCATCACATGTTCCTGCCGGTGCTGTGCTACATGCTGGGATCGTTCGCCACGCTCACCATTTTGATGAAAAACTCGGTGATGGAAAACCTGGGGCAGGACTACATCCGCACCGCGTTTGCCAAAGGCCTCAGCGAACGGCGCGTGATTTTCGTCCATGCGCTCCGCAATTCCCTGATTCCCATCGCCACCGGCCTGGGACACGTCATCAGCCTGATCCTGGCCGGCTCCTTTCTCATCGAAAAAGTGTTCAACATTGACGGCATGGGCTACCTCGGTTACACCTCGATTTTGCAGCGCGACTACCCGGTAGCCCTGGGCATCCTGGTGATTTCCAGCCTGCTGATGCTCGTCGGCAACATCCTCTCGGACATGATCTACGTGATTGTAGATCCCAGGATTCGATTTCAGTGATCCCACCGGACGCGGCCGCAAATCTGCCCGAATCTCCACGCGCGCCCCAGCCCGAAATCCCGGCGGAACGCCGGTCGGTTTCCCTGTTTCGCAGGCGCCTGCGCAAATTTCGCAGCATCAAGCGCGGCCACTATTCCTTCGTTCTCATCGTGGGCGCCTACGCGCTCTCATTTTTTCTGCCCTTGCTCGTAAACAACAACGCCTGGCTGGTCCGCTACCAGGGCCAGTTTTATTTCCCCATGCTCCAGTACCAGCCGGCCGCCACCTTTGGCCAGGAATCGTTCGGCGAGCCGGATTACCGGGCCCTCGCCCAAACATTCGGCGAACGCAACCAGGGAAACTGGGCCATCCTTCCTCTCTATCCCTACAGCCCCACGGAATCTCTGCTCGATCTGCCCGGCACGCCACCGCATCCGCCGTCCTGGCAGCACATCTTCGGAACCGATGACCGCGGCCGGGACATCTTCGCGCGGCTGGCCTACGGATTTAACGTCTCTCTCACTTTTGCGCTGCTGGTGCTGGCCATCAGTTATGCCGTGGGGATCACGGTGGGGGCGGTCCTGGGGTACTTCGGCGGCAAACTGGACATCCTCGGCCAGCGAGTGATCGAAGTCTGGTCTTCGCTGCCATTTCTTTACACCATCATCATCGTCAGTTCGATCGTCGTGCCCGTTTACATGCCGGGAAGAAATCTCGTCCTCCAGCCTTCCTTCTGGCTGCTGATCCTGATCCTCACGGCGTTTGACTGGATGGGCATCACCTACTACGTGCGCGGCGAGTTTTACCGCGAGAAAGCCAAGGACTACGTGGGCGCGGCCATCGCCATGGGCGCTTCCGACAGGTCCATCATTTTCAAGCATATTTTGCCCAACTCGCTGACCTCCGCTATTTCCTTCGCCCCGTTCGTCGTCGTGGGCAACATCGGCGCGCTGGTGGCGCTCGATTTTTTGGGCTTCGGCCTGCCCGCGCCCACGCCCAGTTGGGGCGAGCTGATCGGGCAAGGGATGGAGAATCTGACCAAGTGGTGGCTGGTTTTCTTTCCCCTGGCCGCGTTGTTCCTCACTCTGCTGCTGATTGTTTTCATCGGCGAGGCGATTCGCGAAGCCTTCGACCCCAAAGAATATTCGAGGCTGCGGTGAACCCAGCGCCCAGCCCGCTCTTGCAAGTGCGAAATCTGAAGACCTATTTCCAGACCGAGGCCGGCACGGCCCGGGCCGTGGATGGAGTGGACTTCGACATCTTCCC
>DATDOO010000266.1:0-2266 GCA_035293245.1 Methylococcaceae bacterium | reverse complement strand
GCAGTGTGCGATGGTGGGCAGGGAGGCGACGATGCGGGCGTCGGAGGTAACCTTGCCGTTCTGCACGGGCACGTTGAGGTCGGCGCGGATCAGGACGCGCTTGCCCTTGAGGTCGAGGTCGGTGAGGCGTTTAAAGGCCATTGAAATAGCTCCTTATTTTTGATTTTCAGGATGTAAAGAAAATGGGGGCGAATCACTCCCCGCGCCACTTGATGGAACAGCCCATGCTGGGAATCTGTTCCTTCGGCCCCTGGCCCGTTTGGGCAATGGCTTTCATGGCTTCGAACAGCTCGCGGCGCGCGTCGGGCGCGGCCGTATCCTTCTTGCTCTCATCCAGACGACCGCGGTATTGCAGTTCCAGGTTGGCGTTGTAGCCGAAGAAATCCGGGGTGCACACCGCACCGTAAGCCTTGGCGATTTCCTGGGTTTCGTCGAGCAAATAAGGGAAGGGATAATCGAACTGGCGCGCGACTTGCTTCATGTTGCCGAACGAATCTTCCGGGTAGTCGCTCGGGTCGTTGGCCATGATGGCCACCGACTTGACGCCGTACGGGAGCAACTCGCGGCAGTCGCGCACGATCCGCGTCTGGACCGCTTTTACGTAAGGACAATGGTTGCAGATGAACATGACCAACAGGCCGTTCTCGCCGCGACAGGATTCCAGTGTCCAGATTCCGCCGTCCACGCCGGGCAACGAAAAATCCACCGCCGGCCGGCCGAATTCACAAACCGGAGTTTCGAGTCTTGCCATGGGATGCGCCAGTATTGGGGAAATAAAGCCGTCGGGGATAATAGCAAAACTCGACGGAACGCCGGGAAGATCAATCCATTCAAGAGGGGTATGGAACATGTCGCGCCTTTTCGCCTTTTTCCTTCCGCTGCTGGTGGCGCTGTCCGCCGCCGCGACCCCCGCCGCCGCGCCGCCCAGCGCCGATGTGCGCATCCTCATCGACGTGTCGGGCAGCATGAAAAAAACCGACCCGCTCAACCTGCGCGCTCCGGCGCTCAAGCTGCTAGTCAACCTCTTGCCGCCGGACGCCAGGGCCAGCGTGTGGCTGTTCGCCGACGCGCCGGAAGAAGTCCTGCCGCCGGCCCGGACGGAGCGGGACTGGAAACTCAAGGCCCTCGCCGCCGCCGGAAAAATCCATTCGCGCGGCCAATTCACCGACATCGGCGCGGCCCTGGACCGGGCGACGGCGGGCTGGAAAAACGCCACGGAGCTTTCCGGCAAGCGCCACGTCATTTTATTAACGGACGGCATGGTGGACGTTTCCAAAGACAAAACAAAAAACGCGGAATCCCGAAAGCGCATCCTCGACGAACTGCTGCCGCGCATCCTGCAACTCGGGGTGCAGATTCACACCGTCGCCCTGTCCGAACTGGCCGACAACGAACTGCTGCAAAAGCTTTCCCAGGACAGCGGCGGCTGGAACGAATCCATCCTCGCCGCCGAGCAACTGGATCGCATGTTCGCCAAGCTCGCCGTCAAGTCCGCGCCGCGCGACAGCGTGCCGCTGCAAGGCAACAAATTCAGCATCGACCCGAGCATCCAGGAGTTTTCCCTGCTGGCGTTCCTCGCCCCCGGAGCGGAACCCACCAAGCTGATCGCTCCGGACAAGACGGAAATCAGCGAACACATGCTGCAACCCAACGTGCGCTGGCACCACGAACAAGGCTACGATCTGGTCACCGTGCAATTGCCCCAGGCCGGCGAATGGCGGCTGGTGGCCAAAACCGACCCGGACAACCAGGTCACGGTGGTCACCGACCTCAAGCTGGTGGTCAAGGATCTGCCCAACTACCTGCCCAAAGACGAGGCGCTGGTCGTCGACGCCTCGTTCACCGAGAAGAACGGACTGATTCAGTCGGACGACTTCCTCAACCTGATCACGCTGCGTCTCAACCGGATGGAAGAGAATGCGGGAGCGCTGCCGGAAAGCATCGACGTGCCGCGCGATCCGGCGCGTAAAGGCTATTTCGTCGCCACACTGAAGGACTTGCCGCTGGGCAAACATACGCTGATGGTGCAGGCCGACGGCAAGACCTTCCAGCGCGAGATCACCCACGGCGTCCAGGTCATCGAAAAGCTGGTCGACACCCAGGTCAAGGTCGACTCCGCCGCCACGCCGCCGCTGTTCAGCGTGGCGCTGACGCCCAACGCCGAGATGCTGGACATCGCCCAGGTGCAGATCATGGCGCATCTGTCCAACGCCTTCGGCCAGTCCACCGACATGCCCCTGGCGCCGGCCAACGGCGTCTGGACGCT
>DATDOO010000265.1:0-4415 GCA_035293245.1 Methylococcaceae bacterium | reverse complement strand
CCCGCCGTAACGCCGACCTTCTCAATGCCGTCCAGCCATTCGGGCTGCATCTGTTCGGCGTTGTCGATCAGGTAGGCTTTCTTGCCCAGTTTTTCGGCGATTTCCCGCAGGCGGTTGGAGTTGGAGCTGTTGGGCGAGCCGACCACCAGAATCAGGTCGCAGTGCACCGCCAGCTTTTTCATGGCGTCCTGGCGGTTCTGCGTGGCGTAGCAGATGTCGTCCTTGCGCGGGCCGACGATGTTGGGGAAGCGCTTTTTCAGGGCATCGACGATACCCTGGGTGTCGTCGATGGACAGGGTGGTCTGGGTGACCCAGGCCAGGTTGTCCGGATTGCGGACCGGCAAGTCAGCGATGTCGTCCACCGATTCCACCAGGTAGATGCCGCCGGCCGGATTGTCATACTGGCCCATGGTCCCTTCGACCTCCGGATGCCCGGCGTGGCCGATAAAGATGAGTTCGCGGCCCGCGTTGGCGTGCTGGTGCACCTCGATGTGCACCTTGGTGACCAGCGGGCAGGTGGCGTCGAAAACCCGCAACTGCCGCGCCTTGGCTTCCCCCTGGATCTCCTTGGAGACGCCGTGGGCGCTAAAGATGACGGTGGAGCCGGCCGGCACCTCGCTGAGTTCCTCCACGAATACCGCGCCGCGGTCGCGCAGGCCGTCCACCACATAGCGGTTGTGCACCACCTCGTGGCGCACGTAAATGGGCGCGCCGAATTCTTCAATGGCGCGATCGACGATATCGATGGCGCGGTCTACGCCGGCGCAGAAGCCTCGGGGATTGGCGAGCAGGATTTCCATGGTGGGGATGTCGCGTTTGTTGAGTGAATTAGTCGGTTTTATACCGCAGCGGCGGAAAAGGATCAACGCGGCGGCCGGACCGCCAGGCCGTTGCGTGCAAAGGATTCATAGCGGCTGGGGCGCGACCAGCAGGCCGTCCTCGTCCGCGTACAGGTAGCTGCCGGTGCGGAAGTTTACCCCGGCGAACGTCACGAGCACGTCGCGCTCGCCGTGGCCGTGCTTGCGGCTTTTCAGCGGATGGGTGTGCAGGGCGCGCACACCGAGCGGCAGGGTGCCGATCGCCGCCGAATCGCGGATGCAGCCGTAAACCACGATACCGCTCCAGCCGTTGTCCATGGCCAGTCGGGCCAGGTCTTCCCCAAACAGGGCGCAGCGGTGCGAGCCGCCGCCGTCGACCACCAGCACGCCGCCGTCGCTTTTTCCTTCCAGGGTTTCCCGAAGCAGCACGTTGTCCTCGAAGACTTTCAGCGTAACGATCGGGCCGCTGAACGCAGGGATCGCCCCGAAGGCACGGAAAACCGGTTCGGCGATCTGGATGTGCCCGCCTTCCGCATAACGGTCGCACAAGTCGGCGGTGGAAAAGTGGGTCATGGCCGTCTCTTATTTTTTCCAGAATTCCGGTGTGAAAAGGATCAGCATGGCAAAGACCTGCACGCGCCCCAGTTGCATGGTGAAGGCCAGCACCCAGGTTTCGTAGTCCGTAAGCCCGGCGTAGTTGCTGGCCGGACCGACCACCCCGAGGCCGGGGCCGGCGTTGTTGATGCAGGCGATCACGGCGGTGAAGGCGCTCATGAAATCCAGGTCGCCGAACATCAGGGCGAACGTGAGCAGTACCACGCTCATGAAGTACAGGAAGATAAAACCCATCACCGACATGACCACCTTGTTGCTCACGACGTGCGAGCCGATCTTGAGCGGTACGACGGCGTTGGGGTGCAGCAGGGAGTAGAACTCCCGCTGCGCCTGCTTCAGCAGGAAGATGGTGCGGATCATGCGGATGCCGCCGCCGGTGGAGCCGGAACTGGCGGAGACGCAACTGAGGAACAGCATCCACAACGGCACGATCAGCGGCCATTGGCCGAAGTCGGTGGTGGCGTAGCCGCAGTCGGTGGCAATGGTGACCAGATTGAAGGTGGCGTAGCGCAGGGCGGTGAGGTAATCGGGGTAAGTGCCGAAGCGCCAGAGGACGAAGGCCGCCGCCAGACAGCTTCCCAGCACCAGTATTAGAAACGCCCTGGCTTCCGGGTCGCGCTTGTACGGCGCTACGCTCAAGCGGCGGCAGGCCACGAAATGGGTGGCGAAGTTGATGCCGGCGATCAGCGAAAACAGGGTCAGGACAATCTCGATGGGTAACGAGTCGAAAAAGCCGATACTGCTGTCGTGGGTGGAGAAGCCACCCAGGCTCATGGCGGAAAATGCGTGACACACCGCGTCCAGCCAGTTCATGCCGGCCAGCTTCAGAGCCAGGATGCAGGCGAGGGTGATGCCGGCGTACACCACCCATAGCGCTTTGGCGGTCTGGGCGATGCGCGGCGGCAACGAGGATTCCTTGGTCGCGCCGGGCGTTTCCGCCTTATAGAGCTGCATGCCGCCCACGCCGAGGATGGGCAGGATGGCCACGGCGAAAACGATGATGCCCATGCCGGCGATCCAGTTCAGCAGGTGCCGCCACAGGTTGATGGATGGTGGAAGGGTGTCCAGTCCGCTGAGCACGGTTGCGCCGGTGGTGGTCAAGCCGGAAGCCGCCTCGAAATAGGCGTCGGTGAAACTCAGTTCCGGCAGATGCAACAGGAGCGGCAAGCCGCCGAAGACCGGCAGCAGCGACCAGGTCGCGGCGACCAGCAGGAAGCCGTCGCGAGCACGAATTTGCTTCTTGATGCGCAAGGTGGGGAAGAACATCAGCGCGCCGCACAGGAGCGTCAGCAGGACGCCCAGCGAGAAGCTTGCTCCCGCGCCGTCGTCCAGCACGACGGCGAAGGCAAGACAGGCAGCCATCAGCCCGCTGAAGCCCATGAAGACCAGGCCGAGAATGTGAATGACGGGGAGAAGGCTCATGCCGGCGTACGTCTGCTTTGCCGGACGCGCCGCGCCGCCCGGATGGGGTCTAAATGACGAATTTTATTCTTCCTCCGTGCTGCCGTCAGCCAGAAAACGACACAGCAGGCCGTAATCGCCCGGCGCGACGGGCAAGGGAATGCGTACTTTCCAGCCGCCGCCGGGTGCTTCAGCGAGCGGATCGCCGCCCAGCGTGGTCATCGTTTCCAGTAAAAACGCCCGGTTGCCGTTGGGCGAAACCAGCTCCAGCCGGTCGCCCACGGCGAACTTGTTTTTCACCAGAACTTCCGCATGGCCGGTGTCCGGATCGTGGCTCTGGATCTCTCCGACGAAACGCTGGCGGTGGCTTTCCGAGTAGCCGCGCAGATAATTCTGATATTCCTCGACATGATGCCTTTGATAGAAACCATCGGTATAGCCACGCGAGGCGAGATTCTCCAATACGCCGAGCAACTCCGGCTCGAAAGGCCGGCCGGCGACCGCGTCGTCGATGGCCTGGCGGTAGACCTGCGCGGTGCGGGCGACGTAATAGTGCGATTTGGTGCGGCCCTCGATCTTCAGGCTGTTCACGCCCAGGGCCGCCAGCCGGTGGACATGCTCGGCGGCGCGCAGGTCCTTGGAGTTCATGATGTAGGTGCCGTGCTCGTCCTCCATGACCGGCAAGAGTTCGCCGGGGCGATTCTCTTCCTCCAGGAAATACAGGTTTTCTCCTTGCGGATGGCGGTTGAGCGGTTGCCAGTCGCCCTCGGCGTTTTCGGCTGCCGGCGTCACCGCGTACTGCCAGCGGCAGGAATTGGTGCAACTGCCCTGGTTGGGGTCGCGGTGGTTGAAATAGCCGGACAGCAGGCAACGTCCCGAATAGGCGATGCACAGGGCGCCGTGGACGAAGACCTCCAGTTCCATGTCCGGGCACTCTTGGCGAATCTCGGCGATTTCTTCCAGCGACAATTCGCGCGACAGGATGATGCGCTGAATGCCCAGTTTCTGCCAGAAGCGCACCGCGGCGTAGTTCAGGGTGTTGGCCTGTACCGACAGATGGACGGGCACGTCCGGCCAGGCTTCCCGCGCCAGCAGGATGAGCCCCGGATCGGCCATGATCAGCGCATCCGGACCGAGCGCCACCCAGGGCTCCATATCCCGAAGGAAGGTTTTCACCTTGCCGTTGCGCGGCAGCACGTTGGCGGCGAGGTAAAACTTTTTGCCCAGGGCGTGGGCCTCGGCAATGCCGTGGGCGATGTTCTCGCCGAGAAAGTCGTTGTTGCGCACCCGCAAGGAGTAACGCGGCTGGCCGGCATACACCGCGTCCGCGCCGTAGGCGAAGGCGTAGCGCAGGTTCTTCAGCGTGCCGGCGGGGGAGAGGAGTTCGATGGGGGGCATGGGAATGCGACGCGGAGCGTTTAGGAGAAATGCAAAATTCTTCTTGATTAGAAACAATGTTCAGCCGAAGTGGAACCGAGCCATTTTTTTCCCTCCCCCCACGGGGGAGGGCCAGGGTGGGGGCGAGCTAAAACAAGGTCTTCGGCCAATTTGATCGCCCCCATCCCAACCTTCCCCCGTAGG
>DATDOO010000264.1:0-22130 GCA_035293245.1 Methylococcaceae bacterium | reverse complement strand
CCTACGGGGGAAGGTTGGGATGGGGGCGATCAAATTGGCCGAAGACCTTGTTTTAGCTCGCCCCCACCCTGGCCCTCCCCCGTGGGGGGAGGGAAAAAAATGGCTCGGTTCCACTTCGGCTGAACATTGTTTCTAATCAAGTAAATTAAAGGATTTGAATGTTCGGGGGCGGACGGAGGGAAACCAAAAAAAGCGCGGATCGCGCTGTTGTCATGGGCGGAGCGATCGAGTCAGTGCTCTTCGGAAGGTAAAGCCAGGGCGACGGGCGCGGCCGTTTTCCAGCGGAGCATCAGCCACTTCAAGAGAAAACCCAGCACAGCGAAACAGATGGCGGCCAGCAGCATGTAGCGGGCGGCGGTGGCTGCGTCCGCCTGGATCAGCCCTGCGCCGAGCAATGAGGCGGTCACGCCCATCGGCAGGAAGCCGAGCAAGCTGCCCCACAGAAAGTCGCGGTGGCTGACCGCGGTAAGGCCCAGAAGCAGGTTGTTGTAAAAACCGCTCATGGGCAATTGGCGGATCAGCAGCACCGTGAGGATGCCGCGCTCGGCCAGGTGATGGGTGAACGGCTGGAGGCGGGAGAAATGGTCGAGCGACCAGTCGCGCCCGCTCCAGCGGACGAACAGGAACGTCAGATAGGAGCCCAGCAAAGTGCCCGCATGACTCCAGAACAATCCCTCCACGAAACCGAAAGCCAGTCCTGCGACCGAGCACAAGAGGAGGCGCGGCACGCCCGCCGCCATCAGGAGTGCGGCGCAGGCCACATAAACCGGTGGGGCCCAGGCGCCGAAAGAGGCCAGCCACACGGTCATGGCCTGTTCCTCGCGTATCCATTCCTTGAGCGGCGTCAGGTACACCGCCGCACCACAGCCGAGCAGCGCTCCCAGCAGGAGGAATTTGAGAAGGTAGCGCTTCAGTGGATTCTCTTTTGGGGGTTTCATTTCGGGGTGGGAAATTAGTCCGGATTGGCTTGGAGAGGGCAACGAGCCGTTCCTGGCCGGGAGACGATCTTGCGGCTTAGTTTACGCTGAAATTCAGGTATATCCATGGATATCATGCACACGCCGTGCCTCGATACGAGAAATTGCTCCCGTCGCGCGCAAATTCAGGCCGCCGACCGCCCCCGACGCGCCGCGGCCGTCCCGGATTCGTTTCGTCCTTAATCTTTGCGAGCCCCAAAGTGCAAAAGCCGTCTACAGTTTTTGCGGGCCCCGCAATATTCCCGCGGAACGCACCGGTGCCGCCGCATGCAAGGACTTTCTTCAGGCTTGGCGCTCGGCCAGCAAGTCCTCCAGCCACAGGGTGGAGAGCTTTTCCTGCACGGTGTTTTGTCTCAGGCGCGCCCGCAGGTGCGCGAAGTCCACCCGGTCGAGCGGCTGATCCTGGTTGTAGCAGGAATAGACGAAGCTTTCCTGGCCGCTTTCCAGATCGACGTGCTTGCACAGACACTGGGCGCAAACGCCCTTCATCATGCACTGCATCGGCGAATTGATGGAGCCGATGGCGGCGTGGTGGGGCTTGAGGTGCGGCTGGAGTACGCCTTCGCGGGCCTGCTTGACCGCGTCCATCATGCGGTCGGAGCCGATGACGATCATTTCGTCCACTTCGTCCAGGTAGATCGGCGTTTCGCCCAGGTCGCCGCGGGCGTAGGCGAGGAGCGCCTCGACGATGTTGCCGACGAAGGTTTTGTCCTGCTTGCGCGTGACGGGCAACGCGTCGTTGCCGGGGCGCTTGTCCACCGCCCAGACGATCGCATCCGCCGCGCATTCGATTTCCTCGACCTTGAAGCGGTCTTCCCCCGAGCGGTAGCCAGCGAAGTACAGCACCCGGTTGCCCGCCGCACGCAGCGCCTTGCCGATGGAGAACAGCACGGCGTTGCCGAGTCCCCCGCCGACCAGCAGCACGGTCTGGCCGAAGGGGATGTGGGTCGGGGTGCCGGTGGCGCCCATGACCACCACCGGATCGCCGGGTTGCCAGAGGGTGCACTGCCGCGTGGACGAGCCCATTTCCAGGGCGATGAGCGAAATCAGGCCGTCCTCGTGGTTGACCCAGGCGCCGGTCAGGGCGATGCCCTCGGTGGCCAGGGTGGTGCCACGCACTTTAGGCGCATGGCTTTCGTAGTTCTGCACCCGGTAGAACTGGCCGGGCAGGAAGTGCCGGGCGGCCAGCGGAGCGCGCACCACCACTTCGATGATGGTCGGCGTGAGGCGGTCGACGGCAACCACGCTCGCTTTGAGCTGATCGTCCAGTTCCCGGTGGAACTCGAGCAGCGACCGGTCCCGCTGGGCCTGGGCGTTGGCGTCCAGCGCCGCGAGTTCTTTCTCGAACAGGCGGACGATGTAGGGAAAGCCGTCCCGGGCGCTGGCCATGGCCTTGACCACGTTGCCGGCATAAACGGGGTGGTTGTCGCCGTAAAAGGTGATGTAGCGGCCGTTGTGATGGTAAGACGTGAACGGTGCGGGATGGCCGATTTTAGGCGCCGGTGTGTCGCTGGCGGGAACCAGGTCGGCGCCCGCGTCCGGGAGATCGTGACGGCGGTAGAACTTGCCGTCCATCTCGAAGGTGTCCGGGTGTTCCGATTCGTAGATGGTGTTGGGCGAGGTGCCGGCGGCGACGAACAGGCTCCGGAGCGGCACTTCCAGTTCGGCGTCCCGCACCCAGCGCCCGTCCTTCTCGGCCAGGCGGTCGAAGCGCACCGCGCGCAGGTGGCCGTAGGCGTCGTCGAGGGCTTCCACGGGGCTCATGCCCTCCGCCAGCCAGATGCCTTCCTCCAGGCCCTCGCGGATTTCCTCGTGGTTCTGCCGGTAGGCGGGCGCGTCCTTCATGCCCTTGCGGTAGAACAGGGTGACGCCGCCCCAGGATTGCAACAGCGGGACGAAATCGGGCCTTTCGTCCGCCGCCTGGGCGCGTTCCCGCTCGGCGCGGATGGCGCGGCCGTGTTCCAGGAATTCGTCGAGGATGGCGGCTTCCTCGGCGTCGTAACGGGCGCGGACTTCCGCCTCGCCGTGCACGCCGCACAGCCATTCGTAGCGGTGCAGGACTTTCTCCACCTGCACCGGGTAGTAGGCCAGGGTTTCCGTGGCGGTGTCGATGGCGGTCAGGCCGCCGCCGATCACCCCGGCGGGCAGGCGCACCTGCAGGTTGGCCAGGGAGGACTCGCGCGCTGCGCCGGTGAGTTGTAAGGCCATGAGGAAATCCGAGGCCATGCGCACGCCGCGGGTCAGGTCGTTCTTGAGGCCGATCAAAGTGGGCTTGCCCGCGCCGACGGCGACGGCGATGTGGTCGAAGCCCAGATGCCAGGCGTCGCCGATGGTCAACGTGCCGCCGAAGCGCACCCCGCCGTAACAGCGGAACGCCTCGCGGCGCAGCAGGGTCAGGTAGATGACCTTGAGGAAATTCTTGTCCCAGCGCACGGTGATGCCGTATTCGGCCACGCCGCCGAAACCGAGCACGATGCGCCGGTCCAGTTCCTCGTAAAGCGTGGTGAAATCGCGGACCGGCCGAGGCGGGCGCGTGGCGTCGCCGGTCAGCTCCTGCGGCAGCGGCTCGATTTTCAGGCCGTCGATGCCGACCACGCCGAAGCCTTCGTTGAGCAGGTAGTGCGACAGGGTGTAGCCCGCCGGCCCCATGCCCGCCACCAGCACGTTCTTGCCGTTGTATGGCAGGGCGAAAGGCCGGCGGATGTTGAGGGGGTTCCAGCGCGTCAAGAGGCCGTAAATCTCGAAACCCCAGGGCATGAACAGCACCGAGGTGAGGACGTTGGTCTCGATCTGCGGAATATTGACCGGCTCGGTCTTCTGGAAAATGCAGCCCTTCATGCAGTCGTTGCAGATGCGGTGCCCGGTTCCCGGGCACAGGGGGTTGTCGAGCATCACCAGCGCCAGGGCGCCCAGGTTGTCACCCTGGCGCTTGAGCCAGTGCATCTCGGAAATCTTTTCCTCCAGGGGACAACCGCTGATGGTCACGCCGAGGGTATTCGTCTTGAAGGTGCCGTCCTTCCTGTTGCGCATGCCCTTGGAGCAGGAGTCGGTGTCGCGGTCATGGCAGTAGATGCAGTGATCGACCTCGTACAGCACGTGCCGGTCGTCGAAGCGGCGGTCGGTGAGGGCGAAACCGTCCCGGCGGCGGTGATGGCCGTGCGGCGAACCCCAGGCGCCGAAGCCGCGGCAGTCGAGGGTATCGTGCGCCACCAGGTCGTTGAAATCGGTTTTCGCGGGAATCTTGAAGCTGAGCCAGCCTTGGAACTCCGGGCGCTGCATGGCGGCGAAACTCCAGCGGCGCACGCCGTCCAGCAGGGCCTCCAACAGGGCGGAATCGTCGCCTTGCAGCGGGCCGGCGAAGGTTTGCGCCGCTTGGCTGTGGCAGGACAGGCTGGACCGTAAAGCGGCGACGTCGCCGGGTGCGGCGTCCGGCTGCGTCAGTTGCCAAAGGCGCGCCGCCACAAGGGCGGTGCATTTCTCAAGGTCGTCGGCGTGCTCGGGCGCCAGGGCGTCGCGCAGAATTGCGATTTGCGCGTCCAGCGCGCTCCAGTCCCAGGCGGCCGGGTCTTCGCCGCGGAAGCGGCTGGCCAGCTTGGCGACGATTTCCGTCCGGTAACGGAAGATCGACTCCATTTCCTCCAGGATGGCGCGCCGCTGGGCGTCGCGCGCTTCTTCCACGCCGAAAAGCCGCGCCAGGAAATCTCCCACCGCCGCACCCAGCCGCACCAGCAGGTCGGAGAGTTGCGGCGGTTCCAGGGGCGCGCCGTCGTGATAGAGTTGGTATTCGTCCCACAAACCCAGATGCCGCCGTTGCAAGTCTTCCACGAAAGCGGCGTGCAGTCGGGCGAGCCCGGCGGGGGCGTAAAGGTCGGCGTAGCCGAAGCCGGCGATGCCGAGCGTCAGGGGAGAGTCGTTGCTGGTGCTCATTTACACGGTGGGGGGTTGACGGTAACAGAATGGAGATTGCCGGACGCGGTCCGCATCTGACATGATTCGTTGGGAAAGCCCGGATGGTTTTTTCCCGGCAGAGGCGTCCGGGTTGCCGCCGGAAAGGAAGAGATTTTTCGGGAGGACTCCTTCATCGAAGCTATTTTAACCAATCGGGATGTCTATGCACCCCTGAACGAGTTTCTCGTGCAGGGCGGCACGGTCAAACCCCATGAACTGGCGAAAGCCAAACGGCTGTCTGCGCAGGGCGACAATACGCCGCTGCCGCGCTTGCTGGTCAAGGTGGGGCTGGTGTCGGAACGCGACATGGCCGAGGCGCTGGCGTCCCTGAGCGAACGTCCCCTGGTCGACGCCAACGCCTATCCCATGGTTTCCCCCTTGCCGGAGGGGATTTCGCCGCGTTTTCTCAAGGAGTTCCTGATCGCCGGGATCGAAGCGCAGCCGGAACGCTATGTGGTGGCGGCGGCCGATCCCATCGACCCCTATCCCCTGGACGCCCTGGCCCTGGCGCTGGGCAGGCCGGTGGAGGTGCGCGTGGGTTTGCCGTCCGACCTGGAGCGCGTGGTCGAGCGGCACGGCGGCGGCGGAGCGGTGGCGGCGCCGGAAACGGGGGAGGCGGGCGGAGGCGGCGAACTGGACGATTCGGATGTGGAGCATCTGAAAGACCTGGCCTCCGAAGCGCCGGTGATTCGCCTGGTCAACCTGATTTTCCAGAACGCGGTGGAGTCGCGCGCTTCCGACATCCACATCGAGCCGTTCGAGAACACCCTCAAGGTGCGCTACCGCGTGGACGGCATGCTGCGCAACGTGGACGCCCCGCCGGTGCGCTCCACGGCGGCGGTGATTTCCCGCGTCAAGATCATGGCCCGCATGAACATCGCCGAGCGCCGCCTGCCCCAGGACGGGCGCATCAATCTGCAAATGCAGGGCAAGGAGATGGATCTGCGCGTCTCCACCGTGCCGACGATGTACGGCGAAAGCGTGGTGATTCGTTTGTTGCACAAGGAAAGCATCGTGCTCGATTTCCCCACCCTGGGATTCGACGGCGACGCCTTGAAGCGCTTCCTCGACGTGCTGGCCCTGCCGCACGGCATCATCCTCATCACCGGCCCGACCGGCAGCGGCAAGAGCACCACGCTCTACACCGCCCTGAACCGGATCAATACTCCGGAGCGCAAGATCATCACCGTCGAGGACCCGGTCGAGTACCAGTTGGAGGGCGTCAACCAGATCCAGGCCAAACCGCAGATCGGCCTGACCTTCGCCAACGCCCTGCGCTCCATCGTGCGCCAGGACCCGGACGTCATCATGATCGGCGAAATGCGCGACCTGGAAACGGCGCGCATCGCCGTGCAGTCGGCCCTGACCGGACACCTGGTGCTCTCCACCCTGCACACCAACGACGCCGCGGGCGGCGTGACCCGTCTGCTGGACATGGGGTTGGAGAACTACCTGATCACCTCCACGGTGAACGGCATTCTCGGCCAGCGCCTGGTGCGGCGCCTGTGTCCCCAGTGCCGCGAGGCTTATTCCGCTCCAGAGGCGCAAGTCGACAAGTTCCGCCTTCGCCGCTTCGTGCCGGAAGGAGAGGTGACGCTTTACCGCCCCGTCGGATGCGCGGAATGCGCAGGGGCGGGCTACCTGGGGCGGCTGGCCATCGTCGAATTCCTGGTCATGAGCGACGCCTTGAGGCGTTTGGTCATGGAGCACGCCCAGGCGCGCCAGATCGAGGCGGTCGCCCTGACGGAAGGCATGGACACCATGCTCGACGATGGTCTACGCAAGGCGGTGGCGGGTTTGACGACGGTGGAAGAAATCATCCGCGTCACCACGGATATTTGAGCTGACGATCATGGCGGAGCAAGTCTCCCTTAATCATGAAAGGCGCTCCCGCCATGCTCGTTTCCCTCACCCCAGCCCAATCATGCCGGGCTTTCCCAGCCCGGCACCCTCCGGGCGCGATGCGTGCAAATCCTCTCCCGGCGGATTTGTCCCGGAGGGAGAGGGTGAGGAAGGTTGTTGCGACTTTTACGTTAAGGAGAAGCGGCCATGGCCCGGCTGACGGAACAGGAAAAACAGGAAATCCTCCGCTACCTGGAAGCGGACAAGCCATTGCCGGACAAATACCGCTTCCTGCTGTTCGGCGACAAGCGCGAAGTGGAACTGGTGTGGAACGGCAAGAGCAGCGAGGTCTGCAACGTCGTGCTGCCGTTCCAGACGATCGAACAGGTGGACGAGCCGCGCGCCGAGAAAACCGCCCGGCTGCAATTCGATCTGTTCGACACCGACGCACGCGGCCGCCAGCTCAAGGGCTGGACCAACAAGCTCATCTGGGGCGACAACAGGCTGATCCTCTCCAGCCTCAAGAACGGCCCGTTGCGCGAGGAAATCGAAGCCCAGGGCGGCCTCAAGCTCATCTACATCGACCCGCCCTTCGACGTGGGCGCGGATTTTTCCATGGACATCGAAATCGGCGGCGACACCTTCACCAAGCGCCCCAACGTGCTGGAGGAAATCGCCTACCGCGACACCTGGGGCAAGGGCGCGGATTCTTTCATCGCCATGATCTACGAGCGGCTGGTGCTGATGCGGGACTTATTGGCGGAGGATGGATGCGTATATGTCCATATGGGTTGGCAAGTCGCTCATCACGTTAGGGCCGTTATGGATGAGGTATTCGGTCGAGATCAATGCTTGAATCAAATTATATGGAAACGCCAAACCGCGCATAGCGACACCACGCAAGGAGCCAAGCATTACGGACGATTGCATGATGTGATCTTCCTTTACACAAAAGGCGCAAAGTATCTCTGGAACGTCCAATATACGGATTACGACGAAGGGTATATCAAAACCCACTATAAGCAAGTCGAACCCGATACCGGACGTCGTTATGAGTTGGGGGACTTGACAGCTCCAGGCGGCGCTGGAAAAGGGAATCCTTTCTACGAGTTTATGGGAGTAACAAAGTTCTGGAGATATAAGCGGGAAACAATGGAAAAATTGCAGGCTAAAGGCCGGATCATTCAGCCAAGCCCAGGCGCGGTCCCGCGACAAAAGCGCTATTTGGACGAGATGCCTGGCGTTCCGTCACAAGATATTTGGGTCGATTTAAACCCAATCAACTCACAGGCAAAAGAGTCGGCAGGCTACGCCACCCAAAAACCCGAAGCCCTGCTCGAACGCATCGTCAAAGCCTCGTCCAACAAAGGCGACCTGGTAGCCGATTTCTTCTGCGGCTCCGGCACCACGGCGGCGGTGGCGGAAAAGCTGGGCCGCCGCTGGATCGCCACCGATCTGGGCAAGTTCGCCGTCCATACCACCCGCAAGCGATTGATCGGCGTGCAGCGCCAGTTGAAGGCCGAGAACAAGCCTTACCGCGCATTCGAAATCCTGAATTTGGGCAAGTACGAACGCCAGCACTACATCGGCGTCAATCCGGACCTGCGCGAGGAGGAGAAGCGCAAGCAACTGGCGGAAAAGGAAGCCGCTTTCCTGGATTTGATCCTGCACGCCTACCGCGCCGAGAAAACCACCGGCTACGCCACGTTCCACGGCAAAAAGGCCGGCCGGCTGGTGGCGGTGGGACCGGTCAACCTGCCGGTGACGCGGTTGTTCGTGGAAGAAATCATCCTGGAATGCCGCAAGCAGCATGTCACCCGCGTGGACATCCTCGGCTTCGAATTCGAAATGGGCCTGTTCCCCAACGTGCTGGACGATGCCCGCGCCAAGGGCATCGACATATCGCCGAAATACATCCCCGCCGACGTGTTCGACAAGCGCGCCGTCGAGAAGAACCAGGTGGTGTTCCACGACGTGTCCTTCATCGAAGTGAGGCCGCACATCAAGGGCAACGCCGTGGCGGTGGAGCTGACCGATTTCTCGGTGTTCTACTCCCAGGACTCCATCGCCGCCGCCGAGGCCAGCCTCAAGGACAAGCAAAGCAAAATTGTGGTGGAAAAAGGCCGGATCGTGAAAGTGAGCCGCGACAAGGACGGCATCCTGCGCCGCGAAACGCTGACCACCCATTGGACCGACTGGATCGACTACTGGTCGGTGGACTTCGATTTCGAGAACAAGCGCGAGATCATCCGGGTACCGATAAATCCCCCCCATCCCCCCTTTTCCAAAGGGGGGAGCCAGAGCAACGTTCACCCCGCCACGTCCGAAGGGGGAAGACAAAATGGCGATGCCTATCTCCCTACGTCCGAAGGTGGAAACGAAGGCGGCGATACCTATCCCCCCTTTGAAAAAGGGGGGGAGGGGGGATTTGAAGAAGTCTGGACCGGCGACTACGTGTTCGAAAACGAATGGCAGTCCTTCCGCACCAAGAAAGACCGCTCCCTGGAACTCGTCAGCGCCTTCCACGAATGCACGCCGGGCCGGCGCAAGATCGCGGTGAAGGTGGTGGATATTTTCGGCAACGACACCATGACGATTATCGAGGTGCGGGTGTGAGCAAAGATTTGGCTATTTCCATATTTGAAGTAACCAGCAGTCCGCTGTGTGTTGCTTCCGACGATGGGCAGAAGGTCTATGATCGTCTGGCCCTCGCTATGCAGGCGAAACGAAGCGTTGCGCTTTCCTTCCGTAATGTCACCACCTTAACCACAGTGTTTTTGGATACGGCGATTGGTCAGTTATATAGTGTGTTTAGTGAAGAACAAATACGATCCTTGCTCAAAGTACAAGATATGCAGGCCGATTATTTGGTGCTATTGAAGCGAGTGATAGAAACGGCCAAGCTGTACTTTAAGGAACCGCGCAAACCGCATTGGGCGGTGGGGCGATAGCAATGATTTACAAAGTATTATTATTGGGAAGGGTGGAAAGTAATGATTACCCTCATTGAGGCAAAAAACTTTCGCTGCCTTCGCTATATTCACCAGCCCCTTGGGCCGTTTCATGTCCTGGTTGGCCCCAACGCCAGTGGAAAAACGACGTTTCTGGATGTTGTGGCATTTCTTGGAGGCTTGGTATCCAACGGACTGGATGCGGCGGTTGGAGAAAGAACTCAGAACTTTCAGGATTTGTTGTGGAAAAGGACCGGCTCCGAGTTTGAGTTAGCCATAGAGGCGGCCATTCCCGAAGATCGTCGGAAGCTTCTACGGGACAAAGATTTTGATACCGTCCGTTATGAAGTATATTTTGGCATTGATGCCAAAACAGAAGAGGTTATGATTCAGACGGAAAAAGTCTTGCTGAAGAAAGCGCTGCCTGAAACGGAAATGCCACCGCAAACTGCTCTATTCCCTGTATCCCATACGCCACCGAAGACCATAATTACAGCGAAGGGAGGCAAGGGCACACAAACGGTAATCAACAAGGTTGCCGGCGGAAATGATAATTTTTATTCCGAAGTTTATCAGGAGAAAGGAAAAGGATGGGCGCCTGCTTTTAAGCTTGGGCCGCGCAAATCGGCTCTTGGCAATCTGCCGGAGGACGAATCAAAATTTCCCGTCGCCACCTGGCTAAAAAGACTGCTGAGTGATGGTGTTCAGCAGTTTGTGCTGAACAGCTTGCTGATACGCAAAGCCAGTCCTCCTGGACAAATACGCGGCTTCAAGCCAGACGGTTCCAATCTTCCTTGGGTGATTGACTCATTGGAAAAGAAACATCCAGATAATTTTCGTGGTTGGATAGAGCACTTGCAAACGGCGCTACCTGATTTGGAAAATATACGAACGATAGAGCGCGCCGACGATAAACATCGCTATTTGGTTGCCTGTTATCGCGGAGGACTGGAAATTCCATCCTGGATGGCTTCGGACGGTACGTTGCGGCTGTTGGCGTTGACGCTTCCGGCGTACCTGCCGGACTTTACCGGCGTTTATTTGATCGAAGAGCCGGAAAACGGCATACATCCACGCGCCGTGGAAACCATGTTCCAGTCGCTTTCATCGGTTTACGATGCCCAAATTCTTTTGGCTACCCACTCGCCAGTCATTCTCAGCATGGTCAGGGTGGAAAACGTACTTTGTTTTGCCAAAACTTCGGAAGGCGCTACGGATATTGTGCTGGGGAACAGGCATCCCGCTCTTAAGGATTGGCAGGGGGATACCAACCTTGGTGTGCTGTTTGCCGGAGGGGTGCTTGGATGAAAAAGGCGAACTTCGTCCAAGATTTGGTGGTTCTGGTGGCCGACAAAAACATGGAATTTGCAATAAAGGGCGTTTTTGGCCGTTACCAGGCGGTACCAATGCGGGAGGTTTCCGCAGTATTCCATGTGCATCCTGAGCATGATCCTGGCTGTCGGCTTCGAGGACATATGTTTCTCAAGCCGTTTGTAAACCGATGCGCCCATGCATTGGTACTGCTAGACCACGAGGGGAGCGGCCTTGATACAAAAGACAGGGTTGCGATGGAGGCTGAAATCGAAAGTCAGCTTGCAAACTCGGGGTGGGGGAATAGAGCAGCCGCTGTCGTAATCGCCCCGGAGCTTGAGTCATGGGTCTGGAGCGATTCACCTCATGTTGACAGCGTTCTGGGATGGACCAATAGGAATCCCTCTTTACGGAATTGGCTACAGGGTAATGGCTATTTGCGGAACGGTCAGAGCAAACCCCAAAGACCTAAAGAAGCGCTCGAATGTGCCTTAAGGACAGCGAGAAGACCCCGTTCGTCGTCTCTATATTTACAACTTGCCCAAAAAGTAAACCTGGCCCGTTGCGTCGATCCATCGTTTATCAAACTGAAAACGGTTTTGCAGGCGTGGTTTCCTGTCGAACAGGGTGATGATGATTCCGCTGCCGTCGAAGGATCCCCGTGATGGCGCTGCACCAGGACTTCCCCTCCGACCCCCACGCCATCCTCGACCCCGCCATCCGCTGGTTCCCAGCGGACGAGGCGCTAAGGGCATCGAGCATGGAAAAGCTGCTTCCGCCCCTGGTGCCGGAACTGCGCAAACAGGTGAAGGCGTGGCGCGACAGCGATTATGGGAAGGCCACGGAAACCAGTCGCAGCCTGCTTCAATGGTGGTTCAGGACACCGCATCTGCTGACCCTCACCCCCGGCCCCTCTCCCGGAGGGAGAGGGGAGAATAGCCCCGAATTCCAGTACTACTTTGCGCAGCGCGAAGCGCTGGAAACCGTCGTCTATCTGTACGACGTGGTAGGGGTGAAGGACAAATATGACCTGATGCGCTTCGACCATTCCGGCGCGGTTTCCACCGGCATGTTCGACGAAAGCTGGCGGCGTTTCGTGGTGAAAATGGCCACGGGCGCGGGCAAGACCAAGGTGATGAGTCTGGTGTTGGCCTGGAGCTATTTCCACAAGCTGTACGAGCCGGAATCCACGCTGGCGCGCAATTTTCTGGTGATCGCCCCAAACATCATCGTACTGGACCGCATTTACAAGGATTTCCAGGGCCTCAGGATTTTCTTCCAGGACCCGGTGATACCCGACAACGGCTTCGAGGGGCGCAACTGGCGGGACGATTTCCAACTGACCTTGCACGTGCAGGACGAGGTGCGGGTGACGCGCCACGTGGGCAATATTTTCCTGACCAACATCCATCGGGTGTATTCCGGCGAAGATATTCCGCCTTCGCCGGACGACGACGACACCATGGACTACTTCCTGGGCAAGCGGCCGACGGGCGCGACCACCGATTCCAAGGTGGATTTGGGCATGATCGTGCGCGACATCGACGAGTTGGCGGTGCTGAACGACGAGGCGCACCACATCCACGACAGCCGCCTGGCCTGGTTCAAGTCCATCGAGGACATCCATAACCGGCTGAAACAGAAGGGCGATGCGCTGTCCCTGCAAATCGACGTGACCGCCACGCCCAAACACAACAACGGCGCGATTTTTGTGCAGACCGTGGCCGATTACCCGCTGGTGGAGGCGATTTCGCAGAACGTGGTCAAGCATCCGGTGCTGCCCGACGCCGCCAGCCGCGCCAAGCTCAAGGAGCGGCAAAGCGCCAAGTGCACGGAGAAATACGCCGATTACATCAATTTGGGCGTGGTGGAGTGGCGCAAAGCTTATGCCGAGCACGAGAAACTGGGGAAGAAGGCCATCCTGTTCGTGATGACCGACGACACCAAGAATTGCGACGACGTGGCCGAATACCTGGAAGGGAATTACCCCGACCTGAAAGACGCGGTGCTGGTCATCCACACCAAGGACAACGGCGAGATTTCCGAAGCGGCCACCGGCAAGAAGAAGGAAGAACTGGAACTGTTGCGCAAGCAATCCAACGAGATAGACGGCTTGGACAGCCCTTACAAGGCCATCGTCTCCGTGCTGATGCTGAAAGAAGGCTGGGACGTGCGCAACGTCACCACCATCGTGGGGCTGCGCGCCTATTCGGCCAAGAGCAACATCCTGCCCGAGCAAACCTTAGGTAGAGGCCTGCGCAAGATGTACCCCGGCGACGTGGAGGAATACGTCAGCGTGATCGGCACCGATGCCTTCATGGAGTTCGTGGAGTCCATCCAGGCCGAAGGCGTGGTATTGGAGCGCAAGCCCATGGGCGAGGGCACCGGCCCGAAAGCGCCGCTGGTGGTGGAAATCGACCGGGACAGCGACAAGAAGGACCTGGACGCGCTGGACATCGCCATTCCGCTGCTGACGCCGCGCGTTTACCGGGAATACAAGAGTTTGGCCGATCTGGACGTGGGCGCCATGGCTGCCCAGCCGGTGGAATATCGCGCCTTCAGCGCGGAGGAGCAGCGGGAAATCGTCTTCAAGGACATCACCACCGGCGAGGTGACGCACACCACGATCCTGGACACGGCGGGCGTCGCCGACTACCGCAGCGTGATCGGCTATTTCGCGCAGACGGTCATGAAGGATTTGCGCCTGGTCAGCGGTTACGATGTGCTGTACGGCCAGATCAAGACATTCGTTCAGGACCGCCTGTTTGGCCGGCGGGTCGAACTGGAAGACCCGAACACGTTGCGCAACCTCTCTGAACTGGCGGCCAGCAAGACGCTGATCGAGACTTTCAAGAAGGCTGTCAATGCGCTAACCGTCCAGGACAAGGGCGATGCGGAAATCCGCGACACCATCAAGCTGCGGCAGACCCGCCCTTTCGTCGCCAAGGAGCAGGGCTATTTAATTCCGAAGAAGAGCGTCTTCAACAAGATTATCGGCGACAGCCATTTCGAATTGCAGTTCGCCCGTTTCCTGGACGACTGCGAGGACGTGGTTGCCTATGCCAAGAATTACCTGGCGGTGCATTTCAAGCTGGACTACGTGAATGCGAGTGGTGACATTTCCAACTATTACCCGGACTTTCTGGTGAAGTTGTCGGACAAGGAGATTTTCGTCGTTGAAACCAAGGGGCGGGAAGACTTGGACGTGCCGCTGAAAATGGCGCGACTCAGACAATGGTGCGAGGACATCAACCGGGTGCAATCGGACGTAAAATACGGCTGGGTTTATGTGGATCAGGAAGGCTTTGAGAAATACCGGCCTTCATCGTTCGAGCAATTGGTGAAAAGTTTTTAACCATGGCGCGTTTCGCATTCAAGGCGGTGAACCGGGACGGCGAGACGGTGGAAGGCGTCCGCGAGGCGCCGACGCCCGATGCCGTGGTCGCCGATCTGCAGGGCCAGGGACTGATGCCCATCCGCGTCGCCCCGGACGGGTTGGGGCTGATGAGTTGGCTGGGCCGGCGCTCCGGCGGCGCCAAGCAGCCGGGGCACAAGGACGTGGCGATGTTCAGCCGGGAGCTGGCGACGCTGCTCAGCGCGGGGCTTCCGTTGGACAAGGCGTTGGGCGTTCTGGTCAACCTGGCGGGCGCGGAGAAGCCGTTGGGTCTTCTGGCGGCGCGGGTGCTGGAAAAGGTCAAGGGCGGGGCGCAGTTTTCCCAGGCGTTGGAGGCCCAGGAAGGCGTGTTCTCCCGCTTTTACCTGAATTTGATCCGCGCCGGCGAGTTGGGCGGCGCGCTGGATGTCACCCTCGAGCGGCTCTCCGAACACCTGGAGCGCAGCAAGGACCTGCGCGACACGGTGGCCACGGCGCTGATCTACCCGTTGCTGCTGCTCATCGTGTCGGTGGCCTCGCTCATGGTGCTGCTGGTTTTCGTCGTGCCGCAGTTCCAGGAGATGTTCGCCAGCGCCGAACGGGAGTTACCCCTGGCGACGCGCATCGTCATCGCCGTCGCCGAGGGTCTGCGGGATTACGGCTGGCTGGCGGCGCTGCTGCTGATCGCCGGCGGGTTGTGGTTGCGCTGGCGGCTCAAGGACGAGGAGCGGCGCCTGCGCTTCGACCGCCGGGTGCTGCACTGGCCCATCGTGGGGATGCTGTGGCAGATGCTGGAAACGGCCGATCTGGCCCGCACCCTGGCCACCCTGCTCGGCAACGGCGTACCGCTGCTGCACGCCTTGTCCGTGGCGCGCGAGACCCTGGGGAACCGCGCCATGAGCGAAGCCGTGGGCGTTGCGGTGCAGCAGATTCGGCAAGGCGGCATCATGACCGGGGCGCTCATGGAAAGCGCCCTGTTTCCGGAAATGGCGGTGCAGATGATCCGCCTGGGGGAGGAAAGCGGGCGGCTCGGCGAAATGCTCGACCGCGTCGCCGCCACTTACGACCGCGAAGCGCGCGTGACCATCCAGCGGGCGCTGGCCTTGCTGGAGCCGGCCTTGATCGTCGGCCTGGGTATCATGATCGCCGGCATCATCATCTCCATCCTGATGGCGATCTTGAGCGTCAACGACTTAGCGTTCTGACGGTCATGGCAAATAGCCGCCCCGGATTATCAAAGCGGCCGTTTGCCCTGACCGTTTTCCGCATCCCGACCCTCTCCCCGTGGGAGAGGGAAAATCAGGATGCTGCGAGTTTTACATTAACGAGAGGATTTTCCATGTCGGCAAGAAATTTCCGTTCCACTGGCCTTTCGGCCAGGCTCGGGACAGGCTTCACCTTGATCGAACTGTTGGTGGTGCTGGCCATCATCAGCCTGCTGGCCGGGCTGGTCGGGCCGCAGGTGATGAAACACCTGGGCGAATCGAAGTCCAAGACGGCGCGGGTGCAGGTCGAGGAACTCGCGGCGGCCCTGGACATGTACAAGCTGGACGAGGGCCGGTATCCCTCCAGCAGCGACGGCTTGACCGCGCTGATCGAGCGCCCCTCCAGCGCACGAAGCTGGAACGGCCCGTACCTTCGCAAGCAGAAAGTACCCAACGATCCGTGGGGCAACGCCTATCAATACAAATCGCCCGGCCAGCACGGCAAGTTCGATCTTTCCTCCCTGGGCGCGGATGAAGCCGAAGGGGGGGAGGGCGAGGACCGGGACATCAACAGTTGGGAATGAGGCGTTGCCCGGAAGGTTTGCGTGATGGGGAAGATGCGCGGTTTCACCCTGCTGGAAATCATGGTGGTTCTGGCCGTGATGGCCATCGCGCTGGCTCTGGTCGCGCCCAATCTGGGCGGTATGCTGCAACGGCTCGAACTGGCTTCGGCCACCCGTGAGGTGGCCAGCGCCCTGCGCTACACCCGTTCCCGCGCCATCGGTGCGGGCCGGCCCGCCGATTTCTGGCTGGACGTGAAAGGGCGGAAATATCGCGCAGGCGACGAGCGCAAAATTCGCCACCTGCCCGATTCCCTGCGCGTCCACCTGAAGACGGCGGACGTGCAGACGGCGGGCGGGAGCGCCGGCTACATCCGCTTTTTCCCCGACGGTTCCTCGACCGGCGGCCAGGTGCGCATCGACAGCGATGGCGCGACGCGGCGGTTGGAAGTGAACTGGTTGACCGGCGCCGTGCGGATTTCCGGCGGCTGAATCCCATGCCAACCGGTAAGCAAGGGGGTTTCACCCTGATCGAAGTCCTGGTCGCCTTCACCATTTTGGTGGCCAGCGTCAGCGTGGCGGTGGTGATTTTCGGCAATGGACTGCGCGTTGCCGGGCTGGCGGACGATTACGCGCAAGCCGTCGCCGTGGCGGAAAACAGGCTGGCGGAGCTTCGCGTCGCCGAGACGCTGTTTCCCGGCGAAAGCAGCGGTGCGGTGGCGGAGGATATGGTCTGGAATGTCCGCATCGCGCCGGGTTTTCTCGGGGAGGCGGGGACGGAGGCGAAGCCGGATTATTTCCGCATCGCCGTGACCGTGGTCTGGGGTGCGGAGGAGGCGCCGCGTACCCTCGCGCTGCATACCCTGCTCACGCCGCTGCAAGCGAGCCTGTCCGAAGAGGAGGAAGAAACGGACGAAACCTCGGACGGCGAAGAGGCCGGAACGAATGAAACATTGGACGGCGAAGATGCCGGTTTGGACGGAGCCGATGAGGAATAGAATGCGCCCCAGCCGCGGCTTTACCCTGCTCGAAGTCGTGCTGGCGATGACGCTGGTGAGCGTGATTGCGGCCGTGGGCTTCGCCGTCCTGAGAACCGGCATCCGCAGTTGGGACGCCGGAGAGACGCGGATGCAGCGCCTGGAAAACCGGATGGCCGTCATGGGGTTTCTGCGCAATTATCTGGCCAACGCACTGCCGGCCCAGGACGATTTCAGCGGGCAGACCCCCGTGTTCAGCTTCATCGGCGCTCCCCAGGCGGTGCGTTTCGTGGCATTTCCGCCCGAATACGTGGGGCAGGGGATGCGGTATGGTTTCGACCTGGGCCAGGTCCGCGACGTGCTGGGCGTCGTTCTGGAGCCTTTCGGCAAGCGCCTGCTGGGCGGCTTGACCGAGCCGGAGCGCATTCCCTTGCTGGACGGGGTAAAACAGGTGCGCTTTACCTATTTCGGCCGTCCGCCGGAGGGGAAGTTGCCCGAGTGGCGGGAAGAGTGGCGCTTCAACGCGCTTCCCCAACTGGTGCGGGTTATGGTGGAGGCACAGGACGGAACTTTCGAATCCGTCGTTGCCTTGCGCAACGGGGGGAAGCGCTGATGGGTTGGGGCCAGCGGGGCGTGGCCCTGATTCTGGTGTTATGGCTGGTGACGCTGCTGAGCGTCGTGGCCAGTGCGTTTGCCCTGTCGGTCCGGCGGGAAAGCGTGCTGTTGCGCACCGCCCGCGATCGCAGCGAGGCGCAGGCGCTGGTGGACGGCGCGCTGCAGTATGCGTGGCTGCGGCTGCGCGCATCCGAGTCCGTGGGGCGCTGGCTGAGCAACGCCGCGGTTTACGAGGTGGTTTACGGCGCGGGCCGGGTGCGGCTGGAATTGCGCGACGAGGCGGGCAAGGTCAACTTGAATTTGGTCAAGGAGCCCATGCTGAATGCTTTTTTTACGGCGGCCGGATTGTCCAGCAGCGAAGCGGCGAAATTGACCGACGCCGTGGCCGACTGGCGGGATTCCGACGAACTGCGTCGACTCAATGGCGCGGAAGCCGAAGATTACCGGCTGGCGGGCCGGGAGTTCGGTCCGCGCAACCGTCCCTTCGAGGCGGTCGAGGAGTTGCGGGCGGTGCTGGGAATGAGTCCCGAGCTATACCAGCGCGTCGCGCCGTGGCTGACGGTTTATTCCGGCCAGGCGGGCATCGATCCGCGCTCCGCCCCGCCCGAGCTGCTGCTGGCGCTGCCCGGCGTCGACGCAGGGATGCTGGATGCCCTTGCGGAAGGTAAACAGGATGCGGGGGGGCTGCTCGCCAATGCAAGTGGTATAACCTTTGCTAAAGGCAACAATGCCGCGGTCGCCATGCGCGCGGAGGCGCGTCTGGAAAACGGCAGCGCGACGGCCGTGCAGGCGGTGCTCGGGCGTGCGGGCGTCGGCCGGCCGGCTTATCTCTTTTGGCGGGAAAAAATGAGTTCCACCGAGCACGAAACATCGCTTTTCGAACGCCAGGCGCTGGAAACCGTCCGGCTGGACGGCGCACCGCTGTGAATCGTTTCGCCAAACTCGTTCCGTTCGCATTGCCGGAGGACAAATCCTTTTTCGCCTGGTGGAAGGGCGAACTGGCTTTTCTGGTTCCGGAAGCATTCCGGCTGTGGTGGCGCCGCCGGCAAGCGCGCCTGCTGATCCTGCCGGCGGGCGAGGACATCGAGTTGCGGCTGTGGACGGTGGAGGGTGCGCGATTCGTGGACAAGCGCCGTCTGGAAGAGGCCGGCCCCGCGCTCCTGGCCAACGTGCTGGCGGAACACGGCGCCCAGGAGGTCGAGCGCGTCCTGCTGCTTCCTCCCGACCGTGTGTTGCGCCGCACCGTGAGCCTGCCCCCGGCGACGCGGGAGAACCTGTCGCAGGTCGTCGGCTACGAACTGGATCGCTTCACGCCTTTCAAGGCGAATGCCCTCTACCACGATGTCCGCCCCTTGAGCGACGGCGCTCCCGGGGAGGCGCTGCGCGTGGAATTCGTGGCGGTGCTGCGCGAGGAACTCGACGCCGCGCTCCAGTCCCTGGAAAACGCCGGTCTGTTGCCGGAGCGCGTCGATGTGCAATCCGCCGACGGCGTGTACCGGGACGGCGGTTTCGACCTGCTGCCCTTGCGCTACCGGCAGCGCGGCGGTTCGCTGCCGCGCATTCTGACCGCCGTGTTCGCCACGGTGCTGTCCGTGTCGCTGATCGCGGTCGGCGCGCTGCCCACCGTGCTCGACAATCGCTTTCTCGACGAATTGCGGGACGAGCAGCGCCGGCTCAACCAGGCCAGCCGAACCGTCGAGGCCTTGCGCGAACAAGCGCAGAACCTGCAGCGGGCGGCGGCTTTTGTATTGGACAAGAAAATCGGCAATCCTTCCGCGCTCGCCGTGCTCCAGGACATCAGCCAGCGCCTGCCCGACCAGGCCTGGGTCGCGTCCCTGCAGATCCGCGAGCGGCGCATCGAAATGCAGGGGCAGGCGGCTTCCGCATCGGCCCTGATCGCTTTGCTGGAAGCCTCGCCGTATCTCAACAACACGGCCTTTCTTTCCCCGGTGACGCCGGATCCGGCCAGCGGGCAGGAGCGTTTCCGCCTCGGCGCCGACCTGGCGGCGCCGGCGGCGGGGGACGACTACCGCCGGATTTCTTCCGCCGCACCCGAGGAGGACGGCGGCGAAGACGGTGCGACGGACGATGAGGCGGATTTGCCGCCGGAAGAAACCCCGAGCGAGGCAGGCGATGGCACTGAATAAATCGCGCTCGCTGGCCGTTGCCTTGCTGTTCTGCGTCCTGGGTTTGCTGGGCGTCGGGGTGGTTTATCCTTTCGTGCAGGCGTTCAGCGCCGGGACGGAAGAAATCGAGGATCTGGCTTTTCGCATCGCCCGGCTGCGCCGCGTGGCGCAAAGCGCGGATTACTGGAACGCCCAGGCGGAAAAAATCCGTGCGCGCACCGAAGACGAAGGCCAGTTCCTGGAAGGCGCCACCCCCGCCCTGGCGGCGGCGGAATTGCAGGCCCGGATCAAGCAACTGACCGAGGATGCCGGCGGCACGCTCACCAGCACCCAGGCCAGCGCGCCGCGCGAGGAGGAGGGTTTCACCCGCGTCGGCGTGCGCGCCAACATGACGGGCACCATCCACACCCTGCGTGAAGTGCTGCACGCGGTGGAATCCTCCCGCCCCTACCTGCTGGTGAGCACCCTCAACATCAACGCGGATCGCGGGCGGCAGGCGCAGCCGGGACAATTGCGCGTGGATATCGAGATATACGGATACCTGAGGCCGAAATAGCCATGCCCCGCATACCCCGCGAATATGAAACGCCTCTCTTTCTGGCCGTGGCCGGCGCGCTGCTGGTGCTGGCGGTGCTGGGCGAATGGGGCTTCAAGACGCTGTCGCACCGGGCCGTGCGCGAAAGCATCGAGCTTCAGGCCCGCACCGGAGGCGACGTGGCCCAGGACCCGGCAGCGGAGAAGGATTTCGCGCTGGCGGAGGTGGAGCGTTTCGCCGATCTGGTGGAGCGCCCGCTGTTTTTCCAGGGGCGCCGGCCGCCCGTTCAGGTGGAAGCGGCCAAGCCCGACAAGCCCTTCGACGCCCAGTTGCACGGGGTGGTGGCCGCGCCGGGTGGTACTCTTGCCCTATTGAAGGAGAAGGATGGCAAGTATCATCGCCTGCGGGAAAAAGAGATGCTGCTGGGCTGGCGGTTGACAGGAATTTTGCCGGACCGGGTCCGTCTGGAGCGGGGCGCAGAGAAGATGGAACTCCTTTTGCAGAAACCCAAGCCCAAGGAAGCGTCCGCCACCCCAGCCGCGGGGCAAGGGAACGGAAAGCCGGACAAGCCGCGCAAGATCGAGCCGAATCCGAAAACCGAAAAAACCGTGAATGAATGAACAAGGGTGACATGGTGCGGGAAAACAAACGTTTGCGACGCTACGCCCGGATTTTGCCGTTGCTGGCGGGAGCGTTCGCCCTTTCTTCCTGTGAGCTGATCGGCCCGCGCGTCGAGGAAAACCCCATCCGCTTGCCGGCAAGCAAGCCGGCGCAGGATGCGGAAACCGGGGTACCGGAAGCCGTCGGCGACTCGGCGGCTACGACCGCCCGCATGGCCGAGGCGGAGCTTTTTGCCGCCCGCGCCGCGCAAGTCGGCACGCCGCCGAAGAAAAAGGCGGGTCCGGCGGAGGATGGCAAATACAGCCTCAATTTCGACGACGCCGACCTGGGCGAAGTGGCCAAGGTCATCCTGGGCGAATCGCTGAAAAAGAACTACGTCATCAGTCCCAAGGTCAGCGGCCGCGTCACCCTGCGCACCTCCGACCCGCTGACCGACGAGGAACTCATCCCCACCCTGGAGATGCTGCTGCACATGAACGGCGCCGTGCTGATCGAGGACAAGGGCGGTTACCGCATCGAGCCCGACAGCGAGGGTCCGGCGCGCGGCCGGCTGGGGGGCGTATCGGGTTATCGCCTTCAGGTGATTCCCCTCAAGTACGTCGGCGCGCAGGAAATGCAGACCATCCTGGAGCCGATCATGCCGCCGAAGTCGGTCATCAAGGTCGATCCGCTGCGCAACCTGATGTTCCTGGCCGGCAGCGGCGACGACCTGGAGCGGGTGATCGAAACCGTGCAGGTGTTCGACGTCAATTTCCTCAAGGGCATGTCCTTCGGCCTGTACCCGTTGAAAAACGTGGCGGTCAACACCATTTTCGGCGAACTGCAGGCCATGTTCGGCGAAGGGGCGGGCGGCCCGCTGGCCGGCGTCATCCGCCTCTTGCCCGTCGAGCGCCTCAACGCCGTGATGGCCATCACCGCCCAGCCCGCCTACCTGGAAGAGATGAAGCTGTGGGTGGAGCGGCTGGACCGCTCGAACGCGGCGGGCGGCGGCAACATGCACGTGTACCGGGTGCAGCACGTGGACGCCATCCAGTTGGCCGGAACCCTGAGCCAGGTGTTCGGCGGCGGGGGAGGCGGCTTCGGCGGGGG
>DATDOO010000263.1:0-4239 GCA_035293245.1 Methylococcaceae bacterium | reverse complement strand
GACGGGGTCGCCGGGGTGGACCAGGCGATTGCCCGGCGCCAGGTGGGCGTACACCGCCATGGTGCCGTCGTCGTGCAGGATGCGGACGTGATTGCCGTTGAGGCCCGGCGTTTCGTCGCCGCTTTCGCCCGCACCGTCCTGCACCACCAGGACCGTGCCGCCCCGCGCCGCGTGGATGGGGGTGCCTTTGGGCATGGCGATGTCCACCGCGTGCCGGTTTTGTTCCCCCTGATGGGTTTGCCGGCCGAAAAAGCCCTGGCTGATGGGGAAGGCGCTGCCCGGAGGAATGGGCGGCAGATAGGCGGCATCTTCCCGATGCCGGGCGTCGGGGCTGCCCAGCATGTAGCCGTAAGCGTAACGGATGCCGCCGTCCCGGCTGGGGTCTGCCTTATGCAGTTCGACGATCGGCCCCGAACTGCGCGGCGGCAGCACGACGCGATGGGGCAGAGCGGGATCGGCCACCACGTTGCCGGCGTCCCGCGGGCTGACTTCCATCTCGACAGGGCCGGGCAGGCGGTTGCTGGCCAGCAGGTAGCTGTGCTCCCCTTCGACGCGCTGCTCCAGGGTGACCGCCGAATCCGGGGCCAGAGGGGCTTGGGCGATGGGCGCCGGGATCGGCTGGGCGCGTCCGGACGGCCGTTCGCCTAAGGGTTTGGCCGCTGCGGCAGCCGGCCAACCCAGCGCCAGAATCAGAGTCAGCGACACGCCGGCAATCGCGCCCGCCCCGTGTGGGGGTTCCGTCATCGAATTCACCTCGTTCTCACCAAGCGCCGAGCGGTAATTCTCAAGCATGGCGATGAACATCGCCAGGGGGACGTGCCGATTTTGCCGAGGGGGCCGGCCGCCACCGGGCCTGCGGTGGTCAGACGTACAAGTTCAACAACCCCTGTCCGACCCTGACCGGCCGCGGGCGCTCGCCATCCTCCGGCAAGACCGCACCGTCTGCCAGGGAAAATTCCTGCTCCGAACCGCGCCAGGCCGAGGATTGCTGCTGTTGCTGAAACTGGAAACCGCGCGCCTGCTGGCTGTCGTTCTGCTGGCCGTCCGAGTGCTGGGAGACGCTGACGTCGCCCAAGGTCAATTGCTGGGCGCCGAACTGGTCGCGCAGTCTCGGCAACGCCGCTTCCAGCGCCTCGCGCACCGCGGCGTGGGGGGAAAGGAACTGGACGCTGGTCTGCTGATCCTGGCCGACGCTGATGCGCACTTCCACGGGGCCGAGGTGCGGCGGATTGAGATGGATTTCCGCACTGCTCACCGAATTACCGCTCATCCACACCACCCGCTGGCTCATTTCCGTGTCCCAGCCCGGATGTCCCACCGGGGTGGCTACCGGCGGCGGCGCGGGACGCTCCGGAGCGGCGGCGGGCGGGTTAGACGCCAGGGCCTGCGCCGCTACCGGGGAAGCGGCGTCGGGCAGGGCGGGCGGTGCTTCGGCCGCCTGCGGTGCGACGGGCGGCGTCAGATCGTCCAGAACGGCGGAAAACGCCGGGGTGGCGGGTGGGGGAGGAACTGCGCCTGACGCGGCGACCGCCACTGCGGAAGCGTGGGCGGACTGAGGCGCGGCGTCGGGGACGCCCCGCCCGGCCAACGGAGTCTGCGATGTGGAAGGCGCGGGTTGGGAGGAAGCCGCCGGCTTGCCGGAATCCGGCCGCACGGCATCGGCTTCCGCTTTCCGCACCAGGGAAGCGATCAGCCCGGAGGTAACGGGATGTTTGGCGCCTGCGGTCGCGTCGTCTCCCTCCGGCGCGCCGGCGGCCTGGAGCGGGACGGGAAAAACGCCGCTTGCCGAGGCAGCCACGAGTCCGGGCGAAGGCGGCAACGCGACAGGGTCAATTTCGTTTTCCGCCGTCGCGCCGTCCTCCCCGCCCGCCTCATTCCCCGCCCGCTGCAACCAGTGCTCCAGTTGCCGGGACAAGGTGCTCAGGGTCGCCAGTGCGTCGGGCGGCAAGGATTCGCCGGGCGGCAACACCTCGCCGTCCGCCGAGGGCTTAACCGCCGCGGAAACCGCCTCGCCGATGCCCGGCGCGGGCGTGTCACCCGCTTCGAGCAGCCACTGCTTGAGCAGCGCCAGCGCGTCTTCCGCCATTTCCAGAATCGCCGGCGCGTTCTCTTCGCCGGGAGCCGAACCGCCGTCCTGCCCCAGGGGATGCCGCGCGGCCAGCAGCGACGCCAGCAGCGCACGGCCGTCCTGGGCCGAGGGGAGTTCCACCGCCGGCGTTTGCGGCTGGGAACCCGGTGCGACGGGAACCGGCTGAAGCTGGGCCAGCCATTGTTGCAGCGCTTGCAGAAAATCCGTGCCCGCCGGAATCGACGCCAAGGCATCTACCCCGCCGGTGGCGGATGGCAGGGACGGATTGAACTGCAGGGTAAGGGTGGGAGTCATGGCGCGTCTCCGGGAAACGGGGGTAAAAGCTGCGGCTTCTTCACTCTCCCTCTCCCTTTGGGAGAGGGCCGGGGTGAAGGAAACGAGCATGGCGGGAGCGCCTTTCATGACCAAGGGAGGCGTGATCCGCCATGCTCGTTAGCGCAATCCGCAAGTTCGGTTGCACTAATCGCGCCAATTACTCGGGGAGCCGATCGGAAGTGACGGCTTTGCGGCCTGCGCGTTCGTCCATTTCCGCCTGTTCGCGCCGCGCGTCGCGCCGCAGTTCGTCGCCGCGCGCCGTATCCACCAGCTTTTGCATGCCGAGGGTATGCCGGTGGGCGCTCTCCCAGGCGCGGCGGGCCCGTTCCAGCTCCAGTTCGGCCCGCGCCAGCACCTGCTCCTGTTCCTGGATGACGCCGCCGATCTTTTCCAGGAACACGCGGTATTCCAGCATCTGCTGCACGGAGATGCCGGTCTCCCCGCTTTGCCGGAAACGCTCCGTGTAGCTGTTGCGGAAGCCTTGCAGGCTTTCCAGCGTGCCACGGTGGGACTCGACCATCTGGCGCAGCTTGCCGAACGCTCTGGCCGCGTCTTTCTCGCGGTTTTCCGCCAGATCGAGGATGGAGCCGAGGCGCTGGGATTTTTTCATCGCCAACGCCCCGGAACCGGCGTGAGATCGCCATCCCCGTGAATCGTCCGGCCCGCCGCCGAGCGAACACAGGCCGGTCCGCCGTGAGAGCCATGCCGGCTTTCACGGGTGACCCGGGGCATGCGCAATCGGATTGCGCACCGTTCCTGGCTGGCGACTTGGCGCTCTGGGGCACGCATGGGAGTTTTTCTCCTCATTCTTATTTTGGGTACAAGGGAAACGGCAAGGACCGCTGTCCTTCACTTCTTAAGGGTAGCTTCTTTCCGGAATATCTTGCGGCGAATCCTCGCGCCGAACGACGGACGAACTGCCGCCGGAAACGGCTAAATGCCTTGGTCTAGCCGCTTCGCCACAAGGATTGCAGCTCGCTCAGGCCTTGCTCGAATCCCACGGCTTCCTGCATCTCCTGCTGCAGAAATTCGGCGATGCGGCCTTGCATGGCGATGGCTTCGTCGATGCGCGGGTCGGCGCCTTTCTGGTAGGCGCCGATGCTGATCAGGTCGCGGTTTTGCTGGTAGGTGGAATACACCCGTTTCAGGCGCCGCGCCACCTCCTGGTGCGCGGCGTCGGCGATGTCGGGCATCACGCGGCTGACGGAGGCTTCGATGTCGATGGCCGGATAATGCCCGGCATCCGCCAAGGTACGGGACAGCACGATGTGGCCGTCGAGAATGCCGCGCGCCGCGTCGGCGATGGGGTCGTGGGTGTCGTCGCCCTCGACGAGCACGGTGTAAAAAGCGGTGATGGAACCGCCGTCCTGCACGCCGTTGCCGGCGCGCTCGACCAGGGCCGGGAGCTTGGCGAACACCGACGGCGGATAGCCCTTGGTGGCGGGCGGCTCGTCGATGGCCAAGGCGATTTCGCGCTGCGCCTGGGCGAAGCGGGTCAGGGAATCCATGAGCAACAACACGTCCAGACCCTGGTCGCGGAAGTATTCGGCGATGCTGGTGGCCAGCATGGCGCCGTGCAGGCGCATGAGCGGCGGGTAGTCGGCCGGGGAGGCCACCACCACGGCGCGTTTCAGTCCTTCCGGACCGAGGATTTTGAGCACGAATTCGTTCACCTCGCGGCCGCGCTCGCCGATGAGCCCGACGACCACGATATCGGCGCGGGTGTACTTGGTCATCATGCCCAGCAGGATGCTCTTGCCGACGCCGGTGCCGGCGAACAACCCCAGGCGCTGCCCCTTGCCGACGGTGAGCAGGGTATTGATGGCGCGGATGCC
>DATDOO010000262.1:0-22483 GCA_035293245.1 Methylococcaceae bacterium | reverse complement strand
ATCGGCGGGCGGATTGGGGACGGGAATCGGCGGGCGGGCGCTCGCCCACCCGCCGGAATCCTTACTCGCGGGTGGCCGCCTTGATGTGGACATAGGCTTCACGGGCGTGCGAGGTCGCGACGTCCGCGTGGCCCATGTTGCCGTGTTCGATGGCCGCCTGGAGATGGGTGGCCGCCTCCGCCAGGTGGGCATTGTTCTTTCCGGCCAGGGCGTGCTTCAACGCTTCCTTGGCATGATCGACCAGCACCTTGGCATGACCCATGGCGCCGTGTTCGATGGCGGCGTCCGCGTGCGTCATGGCGGCCAGGGCATGGTTTTCGCCCGCGCCGGCCAAACCGGCGGAAAACAGCAGCGCGGCACCGACCAGACAGTTTGTGAATTTGCTCATCATCATCCTCTCTATGCTTATGTTGTGTTTTTACAACCGCTTGGCCGCGAGATGTTGCGAACCAGCGGCCAAGCGGAAATCCTCGTCGGAATCGGGCGATAGCGCCCGGTTCAAATCCCGCACGCCTCACCCACTTAGGATGCTACGCAACGTGTTGGTTCGATGCAACAGGGTGTTTGCAGAGCGATAAGCAGAGGTTCACTTCACCCGCATGCCCGGCTGCGCCCCCGCATCGGGCGAAAGGATGAACAAACCCGGTGTCTGGCCATCCGCGTCGCTGGCGGCCAGCACCATGCCTTCCGACAGGCCGAACTTCATCTTGCGCGGGGCAAGATTGGCCACCATGACGGTCAGCCGGCCGACCAGTTGTTCCGGCGGATACGCCGACTTGATGCCGGCGAACACATTGCGCGTCCGGCCCTCTCCCGCGTCCAGCGTGAGGCGCAGCAGCTTGTCTGCGCCTTCCACGTGCTCGGCGTTGACGATCCGGGCGATGCGGAGATCAACCTTGGCGAAGTCGTCGATGCTGATGTACGCGTCGCTGCCTGGCGCCGCCGGCGCGGCTTGCGGAGCGGGCGATGCGGGCTGCAGGGAGGGCTTGTTGGCTTCCACGAGTTGTTCCGTCTGGCTGGCGTCGATGCGGGTTAAGAGGTGTTTGTAGGGGTGGATTTTTTCCAGCGGCAGGGCGCGGATGCTTTCCCAGCTCAAGCCCTGTTTCAGGCCGAACAGTTCGTGCTCCACCTGCCCGGCGAGGCGGGGAAGAATGGGTTTCAGGTACAGGGTTAGCAGGGCGAACATGCGCAACGCGGCGCTGCACACCACGTGCAAACGCACGTCGTTGGCCGGGTCCTTGGCCATGGTCCAGGGTTCCGCTGTCGCCACGTATTCATTCACCAGGTCGGCCAGGCGCATGATTTCCCGCACCGCCTTGCCGTAATCGCGCGCTTCGTAATGGGCGGCGATGGCGTCCGCCGCAAGCGTCAGGGCATCGAGAAGATGGTTTTCCGCCGGGCTGAAACCGCCCTGCCCCAGCAGCCGGCCGTCGAAGCGCTTGCTGATGAAGCCCGCCGTGCGGCTGGCGATATTGACGTACTTGCCCACCAAGTCGCTGTTCACCCTGAGGACGAAATCCTCCAGGCTGAGGTCGATGTCCTCCATGCTGCCGTTGAGCTTGCAGGCGTAGTAGTAGCGCAGCCACTCCGGATTCAGGCCCTGCTTGAGGTAGCTTTCCGCGGTGATGAAGGTGCCGCGCGACTTGGACATTTTCTCGCCGTTGACGGTGAGGAAGCCGTGGGCGAACACCTGGGTCGGGGTGCGGAAACCGGCGGATTCCAGCATCGCCGGCCAGAACAGGGCGTGGAAGTAAAGGATGTCCTTGCCGATGAAGTGGTACAGCTCGACGGCGGAATCCTGGTTCCAGTAGGCATCAAAATCCAGCCCCGTGCGCTCGGCCAGATTGCGGAAACTGCCCATGTAGCCGATGGGCGCATCCAGCCAGACGTAAAAGAACTTGCCCGGCGCGTCGGGAATTTCAAAACCGAAATAAGGCGCGTCGCGGGAGATATCCCAGTCGTTCAAGGCGCCTGACAGCCACTCGTCCAGCTTGTTGGCGGCCTCCTCCTGCAGGTGGCCGGCGCGGGTCCAGGACTTGAGAAAGTCGGCGCAGGCACCGAGCTTGAAGAAGTAATGCACCGACTCCCTGCGGATCGGCGCCGCGCCGGAAAGCGCGGAATAGGGGTTGAGCAGATCGGTGGGCGCGTAAGTGGCGCCGCAGGCTTCGCAGTTGTCGCCGTACTGATCCTTGGCTTTGCACTTGGGGCATTCGCCCTTGATGAAGCGGTCCGGCAAGAACATTTCCTTGGCCGGGTCGTAATACTGCTCGATGGAACGGGCTTCGATCAGCCCTTTGGCCTGAAGGCGGCGGTAGATTTCCTCGGCCTGCAAGCGCGTCTCATCCGAGTGGGTGGAGTAATAGTTGTCGAAGGCGACAAAGAAGCCAGCAAAATCCCGCGTGTGCTCCTGCCAGACCTGCTTGATGAGCTGTTCCGGCGTGATGCCTTCCTTCTCCGCCCGCAGCATGATGGGCGTGCCGTGGGTGTCGTCGGCGCAGACGTAATGGCAGTCGTGGCCGCGCATCTTCTGGAAGCGCACCCAGATGTCGGTCTGGATGTATTCCACCAGGTGGCCGAGGTGGATGGGGCCGTTGGCGTAAGGCAGGGCGCTGGTGACGAGGATTTTGCGGGAGGACATGGGGAACCGAATTAAAGCGCGCACAGGGAATCCGAAAAAACGTCCCGCCGCCTTGGTCGGGGAGGGCCGCGCGAGGCGGCTATGCTACCATTCGCGCTGCTTTTTTTCGAACCGGAACGGCGCCTTGCGCCCTTCGCCAACCCTTGCCGAAACCCGCCATGGCCACTTCCGCTTTCTCCCTATCCCGCCGGCTCGAACCCTTGCTGTGGCTGGCCGTCGCCGTCGGCGGCGCGTCCGCCGTGGGCGGCATCGCCCTCAACCGGGGCGAGAGCATCGACAGCTTCTGGTTCGTGGCGGCGGCGGTATGCGTTTACGCCCTCGCCTACCGTTTCTACAGCGCCTTCATTGCCGCGCGAATACTGGCTCTGGACGCAACGCGCGCCACCCCCGCCGAACGCTTCAACGACGGGCGCGATTTCGTTCCCACCCATCGTTGGGTGGTGTTCGGCCATCACTTCGCCGCCATCGCCGGCCCCGGCCCTTTGATCGGCCCGACCCTGGCGGCGCAGTTCGGCTACCTGCCCGGAACCTTGTGGATTTTGATCGGCGCCGTGTTGGGCGGCTGCGTACAGGATTTCGTGACCCTGTTCTTTTCCATGCGCCGCGACGGCCGTTCGCTGGGCCAGATGGCGCGCGACGAGCTGGGACCCATCGGCGGCGGAGCCGCGCTGGTGGGGGTGATGATGATCATGATCATCTTGATCGCCGTGCTGGGGCTGGTGGTGGTCAACGCCATGAAACACAGCCCCTGGGCGACCTCCACCGTGGCCGCGACCATCCCGATTGCCGTGCTGGTGGGGCTGTACATGCGCGAGATTCGCCCCGGCCGGGTCATGGAAGCGACGCTCATCGGCGTGGCCTTGCTGGGCCTGGCCGTGGTGGGCGGCGGCTGGGTGGATGCATCCCCTCAATGGCGCGCCTTCTTCGACTTCGACGGCCCCGATCTGGCTCTGGCCATCATCGCCTACGGTTTCGCGGCGGCGGTGCTCCCGGTGTGGCTCCTTTTGGCACCGCGCGATTACCTGTCCACATTCATGAAACTGGGCACCATCGCCGCCCTGGCCATGGCCATCGTCCTCTTGCATCCGGAAGTGAAAATGCCCGCCGTGACCCGCTTCATCGACGGCACGGGACCCATTTTCGGCGGCAAGCTGTTTCCCTTCGTGTTCATCACCATCGCCTGCGGGGCGATTTCCGGCTTCCATTCGTTGATTTCTTCCGGCACCACGCCGAAACTGCTGGCCAACGAAGCGGACGCGCGCTTCATCGGCTACGGCGCCATGCTGATGGAGTCTTTCGTGGCCATCATGGCCATGGTGGCCGCCACGGTGCTGGAACCGGGGGTGTATTTCGCCATCAACAGCCCGGCGGGGGTGGTGGGCAAAGAGGCGCTGGAGGCCGTGGCGAAAATCTCTTCCTGGGGCTTCCCGGTAACGGTGGAGCAAATGCAGGAACTGGCCAAGGCCATGGGCGAGCCCACCCTCTTCGCCCGCACCGGTGGCGCGCCGTCCCTGGCGGTGGGCATGGCCTCGCTGTTCGCGGCGGCGTTCGGTGAAGGGCTGCTGTCCCTGTGGTACCACTTCGCCATCATGTTCGAGGCGCTGTTCATCCTCACCACCCTGGACGCCGGCACCCGCGTGGCGCGCTTCATGCTGCAGGACATGCTCGGCAACCTCGTCCCGGCGTTGGGACGCACCAGTTGGTATCCCGGCGTGCTGCTCACCTCCGGGCTGGTGGTTTCCGGCTGGGGCTATTTCCTGTACATGGGCACCATCGACCCCCTGGGCGGCATCAACAGCCTGTGGCCCTTGTTCGGCATCGCCAACCAGATGCTCGCCGCCATCGCCCTGTGCGTGGCGACGACCATCCTGGTCAAGTCCGATAAGGCGCGCTATGCATGGATTACCGGCGCGCCGCTGGCCTGGCTCATTACCGTCACCAGTGCGGCGGCCTGGGAAAAGCTTTTCAGTCCCGAAACGCGCGTGGGCTTCCTGACCCACGCCCAGGATTTGGCCGACAGGCTGAACGCCGGCCTGCTCTCCGAAACCCAGGCCAAGTCCGCGCCGCAACTGATCTTCAACGACTGGCTGGATGCCGCGCTCACGGCGTTTTTTCTCGTCGTCACCTGGGTACTGGTGCTGGACATGCTGCGGGTGTGTTTTTGCATTAAAACCGGGCGGGCGCATCCACCGCTGAGCGAAACGCCCCACTTGCCGAGCCGCCTGGTGGAAGACTGGGTAAGGGATTGAGCGTTATGCCGGGACCGGAATGGCAAACGATGGTTTCGCTGTTGCAAAATCCGCATTTTTGCCTACTCTTTACGGACTGAAAATAATTTGGAGGGGATTGCGATGAGAAAACTTTTGCCATGCCTGGTCGCGGCAAGTTTATTCAGTTCCGCGGCGTTGGCCGAATATGGATCGATGTCGGGAAGCCCGCAGGCACCCGCCAGAAAAACCGTTACCAGCGCCGCGCCCGACAACCGCTGTGCGGCCGGTGCGTCCAATCTGGTGGGCGGCTGGCTGGAGCTTCCGAAAAACGTGGTTAACGTAACCAATAAATCGGACTTTATTATTTTTGGCTTATTCGGCGGCCTATTCAAAGGGACCATCGATACCATAGGGCGCACCGGTGGCGGACTGTTGGATTTAGTCGCCTGCCCTTTCAACGTGGAACCCGTCATCCAACCCGGTTATATCTGGAACGATTTCCAGAAAGATACCTCTTACGGACGTATTTTTTATCCCGCCCCGGAAAAGGCGGAATAACCTTCGCCGGACAAACTCCGATACCGGCCGGTTTCCCACAGCGGGCCCGGTAAAACAGGAAACTCAGGCAGGGACGCCGCCGTTCTCCGGGACGTAATCCGGCACCAGTCCGCGCAGTTCCGCCAATAATCCCGCGTCGTCGAAGTCCCGGCAGCCTTGCTCCACGCGGGCGAAGGCCGATTCCAGCTCCGTCCATTCGCGCCGGTTGGCACGCGCCAGCAACAGCTTGTCGTGGGGCGTGGGCTGCAACTGCTCCTGCTCGTGGAACAGTTCCTCGTACAGTTTTTCGCCTGGCCGTAGGCCGATGTATTCGATGCGGACGTCCTCATCGGGCTTCTTGCCGCTCAGCCGGATCATCTGCTCCGCCAGGTAGCCGATGCGCACCGGCTCGCCCATGTCGAGCACGAAGATTTCGCCGCCCTGCCCCAGCGCCGCTGCTTCCAGAATCAGCTGGCTGGCTTCCGGAATGGTCATAAAGTAGCGCGTCACCTCCGGGTGGGTCACGGTCACCGGGCCTCCGGCCTGGATCTGCTGGCGGAACAGGGGTACGACGCTGCCGGCCGAATCCAGCACGTTGCCGAAGCGCACGGTGACGAAACGGGTCCGGCCCCTGCCGTCGAGACTTTGGCAGATGAGTTCCGCCGCCCGCTTGGTGGCGCCCATAACGTTGGTGGGACGCACCGCCTTGTCGGTGGAGATCAGCACGAATTCCCCAATGCCGGCGGCGACGGTTTCTTCCGCCAGACAGCGGGTGCCGAGCAGGTTGTTGCGCATGGCCTCGCGCACTTGTCCTTCCAGCAAGGGCACGTGTTTGTATGCGGCGGCGTGGAAGACGATGTCCGGGCGGTGCTTTGCGAGCGCATGCCGGACCGCGGGAGCGTCCACGATGTCGCCCAGCAGGCAGACCAGCGGCAACTGGGGATAGGCGCGGCTCAACTGGCTGGCGACCCGGTAAAGATTGAATTCGCTTTTTTCGAACACGATCAGCCCGGCGATGGGCAAGCGGGCGAGCTGCGCGCACAACTCCGAACCGATGGACCCCCCGCCGCCGCTGACGAATACCGTCTTGCCGGAGAGATGCCGCCGCATGGCCTCCCAATCCAGGCGCACCGGCGCACGACCCAGGAGGTCCTCGATGGCCACGTGGCGCAGGGACTCCCGCGTCACCCGTCCGGTGAGCACATCCGTCACCGATGGCAGGGTAAGGAACGGCACGCCGCTCTTCTCGCAACACCCGACGATGCGGCGCATCTCCTTATCGCTGGCGGAAGGGGTGGCGATGAGGATTACATCGATATTCAGGGACTCGACCAGCCGGGGAATTTTCTCGCAATCGCCCATGACGCGCAGATCGTGCACGGCGCGCCCCCGCTTGCCGGGGTTATCGTCGACAAACGCCACGGGACAGAACACCGCCCCGTGTTCGCGCAACAGGAGATCGCGCACCAGCATCTCCCCCGCGTTGCCCGCGCCCACCACCAGCGCCCGCTTGCCTGCCGGCGCCGAAACCGGCGCGCCGACACGATCCTTCCAGAAACGGTAAACAAAGCGCGGCCCGCCGAGCAGCAGGAGCAGCAGGATGGCATACAGCGGGATGACCGAACGCGGCACGCCGTCCAGACGGTTGTAGATGAACAACCCCGCCGCAATCAGGAGCGCGCTCGCCGCGACTGCCTTGGAAATGCGGTATAGATCCAGCAGCGAGGCGAAACTCCACACGCCGCGATAAAACCGGAACACGCGCAACACCACGGCCTGGATTGCCAGCACGAATGGCAAGGCGCTCAGGGCCATGCTCCACTCGGGGACCGGAATGGCCTCCAGGTTGTAGCGCAGCCAGTAGGCGCCCAGCCAGGCCAGCGGCGCCATGGCCAGATCGTGGAGGAAAATCGCCGTACGCCGGCGCAAGCGGTTAAGCATCCGCTGCATCGCTATCCTTTGCGTTTGCCGCCGGGAACAGCCGCGCCACCAACAATCCCGCTTCGAACAGGAACCACATGGGCAGGGCCAGCAGCGTTTGCGACACCACATCGGGCGGCGTCAGCACCATGCCGATCACGAAGGCGGCAACGATGACGTAAGGACGCTTTTCCGCCAGGGCTTGGGCGCTGACCAACCCGCTCCAAACCAGCAGCAAAGCCAGGATGGGCACCTCGAAAGCAATGCCGAAAGCGAAGAACAGGGTCAGCACGAAATCGAGATACTTGCCGATGTCGGTCATCACAGCGACCCCGACCGGCGCGGTCGCTGTGAGAAAGGCGAAAACCAGCGGGAACACCACATAGTAGGCGAATGCCACGCCGGCATAGAACAGCAAGGTGCTGGAAAGCAGCAGCGGAAACAGCAGCCGCTTTTCGTGGCGGTACAAACCCGGCGCCACGAAGGCCCACGCCTGGTACAGGGAGAAGGGCATGGTGATGAACACCGCCGCCACCAACGTCACCTTGAAAGGGGTGAGAAACGGCGACGCCACGTCGATGGCCACCATCTGGCTGCCTGCCGGCAAATGACTCAACAACGGTGTGGCGAGCCAGGTATACACGTCGTTGGCCAGCGGCGTCAGGGCCAAAAAGACCGCCCCGACCATCAGCACTGCCTTGAGCAGGCGGTTGCGCAGTTCGATCAGATGGTCGAGGAACGGTTGCTCGAAATCCCCGGCGGATTTCCGGTTCGGGTCAGTCATCCTTGCTTGCCGGGGAGTCGGGGGTCTTGAAGTCGGGGGAAGGAAGTTGCCGCGTGGCGGGCGTCTCCAGCAAATTGCTGCGCAAATGCCGGTTGGTATCGTCCAGGGTGGATTCCAGGTCGTCCAGTTGCAGTTCGCGGCGCAACTCCGTACTGGCGGCTTGCGCGGCGGCGCGCAGCCGGCGCGTCAGGCGCAGGGTGTCGCGCACCAGGCGCGGCAATTCACGGGGGCCGAACGCCAGCAACGTCACCAGCCCCACCACCACCAGTTCCCAGAAACCGATATCGAACACGGATCAGTCCGGGTCCTTTTCCTTGCGCGCCGATTCTTCCGGTTTCTCCGGAGGCGCGGCTTCGGCGCCCGCCTCCTCGTCGCTGAGCGCCTTGCGGAAGCCTTTGATGGCGCCACCCAGATCGCCGCCGATGGTCTTGAGCTTTTTGGTGCCGAACAGCACCAGGACGATTAAGAGCAGCAGAACCAGTTCCCAGACCCCAATACCCATGATTTCTCTCCCTCAGGAATTACGCAGCAAGCTGTTCTTGATGCCGTACGTGAAATAAATGCCCAGCCCGACCACCAGCCACGCCACGAACAGCGCCCAGGTCAGGTGCGGCAGATTGATCATCAGCCAGGCGCAGATCAACATCCCCGCCACCGGCACATAGGGCACGCCCGGGCAGTGGAAGGGGCGGGCGAGGTCCGGCCGGCGATTGCGCAGCATCACCACTCCGCCGCAAACGATGGCGAAGGCGAACAGGGTCCCCAGACTCACCAGTTCGCTCAGCACGTTCAACGGCACCACGCCTGCCACCAGCGCGACCGCCACGCCCACCACCACCGTCGAAACGTACGGCGTCTGGTACTTGGGATGCACCTGCGCCGCCCAGGGCGGCAACAGGCCGTCGCGGCCCATGGCGTAAAACACCCGGCTTTGTCCGAGCAGCAGGACCAGGATGACCGAGGTCATGCCGATCAGGGCGCCCACTTCGACCATGAAAGCCAGGTCGCCCTGGTCGATACTGTGCAGCGCTTTCGCAATGGGCGCGGGCACGTTCAGTTCCGTATAGGAAATCATGCCGGTCAGCACGGCCGCCGTCAGCAGATACAGCACCGTGCAGATGGCGAGAGAAATGATGATGCCCCGCGGCAGGTCGCGCTCCGGATTGACCGCCTCCTGGGCCGCGGTGGACACCGCGTCGAAGCCGATATAGGCGAAGAAAATCACGCCCGCCCCCGTCATCACCCCGGAGAAACCGTAAGGCATGAACGGCGTCCAGTTGTGGACTTCCACCGATCCCATGCCGGCGAGGATGAACAGCACCACCATCGCCACCTTGATGAGCACCATGATGTTGTTGGCGGAGGACGATTCGCGGATGCCGATGGTCAGCACATAGGTCAGCGCGCCCACCACCGCCATCGCCGGCAGGTTCAGGAAACCGCCGTCCTCGACGAGGCCGGAGACGGTCATGGCCTTAGGCATTTTTATGCCCAGGCCTCCCAGCATACTCACCAGATAGCCCGACCAGCCGATGGCGACCGTGCTGGCCGCCACCGCATATTCCAGCACCAGATCCCAGCCGATAATCCAGGCGAGCAGCTCGCCCATGGTCGCATAGGCGTAACTGTAGGCGCTGCCGGCTATGGGGATCATCGCCGTGAGTTCCGCATAGCACAGCGCCGCCAGGGCGCAAGCGACGCCCGCGAAAACGAAGGAGAGCATGATCGCCGGCCCGGCGTACTTGGCCGCCGCAATGCCGGTAATGACGAAAATGCCCGCGCCGATAATGGCGCCGATGCCGAGGAATACCAGATCCTTGACCTCCAGGGTCCGCTTGAGCTCCTGGGACTGACTGGCCGCCAGCATGTCGTCGATGGATTTGGAATGAAACAGCTTCTGCATGACCTTCTCTCGTTAAACGTGAAATTCGCGCGAATTGTAATGGGTTAATTTACGCGAATATCCCGCTTGAACGCCAGAATTTCCCGCGACGGTCCCAACACCACCAGGATGTCGCCGGGATCGAGCCTATAGTCGATGCGCCCGGTCACGAAGCGCAGATCCTTGCCCCGTTCCTTGTCTACCACGCCCAGCAGGATCAGGTTGTAATGCACGTCCAGCCCCAGCTCCGATACGCGCTTTCCGTCCATCGACGAGCCCTTGGGAATCTCGATTTCCGCCATTTTCAGGTCGTGGCGGCCGAACACGGTCTCGTCGAGGATGTCCACGACCACCGGCCGTTTGACCAGCTCGAAAATCTTGCGCCCGCTGATCTCGTAAGGGTCGATGATCTTGTCCGCCCCGGCGGCCCGGAGTTTGGCTTCCGCCTCCGGCGACTCCACCACCGAAACGATCTTCAGTTTCGCGTCCAGCGCGCGGGCCGAGATGGTCAAAAACACGTTTTCCGAATCCTCGGCGAAAAAGCAGAAAATCGTGCCGATGTCCTGGCCGATGCCGATGGCGCGCAGCGCCTCGTCGTCGCGGTAATCGACCAGCGTCGCCTGGAAGCCCTGCTCCTGCGCCACGCGCACCCGCGTCTTGTTGCGGTCCACCAGCACAAAGTCGTACTCGCGCCGGTTCAGATGGCTGGCGGCCTGCAAGCCCAGTCGGTTGCAGCCGAACAGGGCGATTTTCCCGGCTTTCATGGGTAATTCTCCCCTATGAAGACGCTACAACACGACGGAGCAGCGAAATGATGCATAAATTACCAATAACCCACGAAAGGCCATCCCCAAAAAATCGACAAGACGACACCGCCACACGGATGCCGACGAACGCACCCGCGCTTGTTGTTGCATATATTTCATATTTTTATGTATAAAATGCAGAACAATCCCTAGCGCAAGAAAACTCGATGACATCACTCCAGCCCCAGGAATTGCAGACCGTGGATGCAATTATTGCGCGCCTACGGGACACCGACGGTGCGTTACTGCCCATTCTGCATGAAATCCAGAGTCTTCTGGGCCATATCCCGCCCGAAACCGTGCTGCGCATCGCCGCCGCACTGAATCTGTCGCGCGCCGAAGTGCACGGTGTCATCAGCTTCTATCACTACTTCCGCGACACACCGCCGGGAAAACATACCATCCGCCTGTGCCGCGCCGAATCGTGCCAGGCCATGGGCGGCGCGGACCTGGAACGATACGCCAAGGAAAAGCTGGCCTGCGACTTCCACGAAACCAGCCCCGACGGCGCCTTTACTCTGGAAGCCGTGTACTGTCTGGGCAATTGCGCCTGCTCGCCGACGCTGATGCTGAACGGTCACGTGCATGGCCGCGTCGATCCGCAGCGGTTCGACACCCTGGTCGATGCAGCGAGGGGCCGCGGTTGAGCATCGTTTACATCCCCCGCGATTCCAGCGCCGTGTCGCTGGGCGCGGAACAAACCGCACACGCCATTGCCGCCGAAGCCACCCGGCGCGGGCTGGCCATCGATCCGATCCGCAACGGTTCCCGCGGCCTGTTCTGGCTGGAACCGTTGGTCGAGGTGCTCACCCCGCGGGGACGCGTGGCTTATGGCCCGGTCCAGCCCCAGGACGTACCCGGCCTGTTCGACGCCGGATTCCTCGACGGGGCGGCGCATCCCTTGCTTCAAGGACTGACGGAAGAAATCCCTTATCTGAAAAACCAGGAGCGCCTGACCAACGCCCGCGTCGGCCTCACCGACCCGCTCCGCCTGGACGACTATCTGAACCATGGTGGCTACTGCGGCCTGAAGAACGCCTTAGACATGGAGCCTGCGGCCGTCGTTGAGGACGTCACCGATTCCGGTCTGCGCGGCCGCGGCGGCGCGGCGTTTCCCACCGGCATCAAGTGGAACACGGTGCTCAACGCGCCGGGCAATACCAAGTACATCGTCTGCAACGCCGACGAAGGCGACTCCGGCACCTTCTCCGACCGCATGATCATGGAAGGCGATCCCTTCGTGCTGATCGAAGGCATGACCATCGCCGGCCTGGCGGTGGGCGCCACGCGGGGCTACATCTATCTGCGCGTGGAGTATCCCAACGCCCTGACCATCCTGAACGAGGCCATCGCCACCGCTAATCGGGCGGGCTACCTGGGCAAGAACATTTGCGGCAGCGGCAAATCCTTCGATTTGGAAGTGCGCGTCGGCGCCGGCGCCTACGTGTGCGGCGAGGAAACCGCCCTGCTGGAAAGCCTGGAAGGCAAGCGCGGCATGGTGCGCTTCAAGCCGCCTTTGCCGGCCGTCGTCGGCCTGTTCGGCCAGCCCACCATCGTCAACAACGTCGTTTCCCTGGCCTCGGTGCCCATCGTCCTGGACCAGGGTGCGGCGTTCTATCGCGAATTCGGCATGGGCCGGTCGCGCGGCACCCTGCTGATCCAACTGGCGGGCAATATCAAGCGGCCGGGCCTGATCGAGAAAGCGTTCGGCGTCACCTTGCGGGAAATCCTCTACGACTACGGCGGTGGTTCCGCCTCCGGCCGGCCGATCCGCGCCGTGCAGGTGGGCGGTCCCCTGGGCGCCTATCTCCCGGAATCGCAATTCGACACGCCGCTGGATTACGAAGCCTTCGCCGCCCTCGGCGCGGTGCTCGGCCATGGCGGGGTGGTGGCCTTCGACGATACGGTGGACATGGCCCGCATGGCCCGCTACGCCATGGAATTCTGTGCCGAGGAATCCTGCGGCAAATGCACGCCCTGCCGCATCGGCTCCACCCGCGGAGTGGAAGTCATGGACCGCATCGTCGCCGGCCACGACCGCGACGCCGACATCGCCCTGCTGCGCGACTTGTGCGGCACCCTGACCGACGGCTCCCTGTGCGCTCTTGGCGGCATGACGCCCTATCCGGTGCTGAGCGCCCTGAACCATTTCCCCGAGGATTTCGGCGCCGATCGGGCTGAAGCAGCATGAAACCAGGCGATCCAGCGCTCCGCGCGCCCGGCCACGGATATGCGACGCAGAGCGTCCCAGGCTGCATTCCCACGCAGAGCGTGGGAACGATGCCCACACAGCTATGAGGTAATCGCCATGTCCTTACGCGAAAGAGATTACGGCACGCCCGCCAGCCCTTCGACCAAACAGGTCACCGTGGAAATCGACGGCTTCCCCGTCAGCGTGCCGGAAGGCACATCCATCCTGCGCGCCGCGGCCACGATCGGCATCGAAATCCCCCGGCTGTGTGCGACCGACAGCCTGGAGCCCTTCGGTTCCTGCCGATTGTGCCTGGTGCAGATCGAGGGCGGCCGCGGCCTGCCGGCTTCCTGTACCACACCGGTGGCGGAAGGCATGAAGATCGTCACCCAGAACGAGCGTCTGGCCAAGGTGCGGCGCAACGTCATGGAACTGTATCTCTCCGACCACCCCCTGGACTGCCTCACCTGTTCCGCCAATGGCAATTGCGAACTGCAGGACATGGCCGGCAAAGTCGGACTGCGCGAAGTGCGCTACGGCCATGAGGGCAAAAACCACCTCCAGTGCGAAAAAGACGCCAGCAATCCCTATTTTTCCTTCGACCCCGCCAGGTGCATCGTCTGCTCCCGCTGCGTGCGGGCCTGCGAAGAGATCCAGGGTACCTTCGCCCTCACCATAGCCGGGCGCGGTTTCGATTCGGTGGTTGCGCCGGGCCAGAAGGAAGCGTTCCTGGATTCCGAATGCGTCTCCTGCGGCGCCTGTGTGCAGGCCTGCCCCACCGCCACCCTGATGGAAAAATCCGTCATCGACCAAGGACAGCCGGAGCACGGCATCGTCACCACCTGCGCCTATTGCGGCGTGGGCTGCTCGTTCGTGGCGGAAATGAAAGGCGACCGGGTGATCCGCATGGTGCCGGACAAGAACGGCCAGGCCAACCACGGCCATTCCTGCGTAAAAGGGCGCTTTGCCTTCGGCTACGCCACTCACAAGGACCGCATCACCCGCCCCATGGTCCGGGACAGCATCGACGCGCCCTGGCGGGAAGTGAGCTGGGATGAGGCCGTCCGATTCGCCGCCGACCGCTTCCGGGCCATTCAAGCAACCTACGGGCGAGGGTCCGTGGGCGGCATCACCTCCAGCCGCTGCACCAACGAAGAGACGTATTTGGTGCAGAAGTTGGTGCGCGCCGCTTTCGGCAACAACAACGTGGATACCTGCGCCCGCGTCTGCCACTCGCCCACCGGCTACGGCCTCAAGCGCACCCTGGGCGAAGCCTCCGGAACCCAGAACTTCGACTCGGTCATGCAGGCCGACGTGGTGCTGGTCATCGGCGCCAACCCCACCGACGGACATCCGGTGTTCGGCTCCCTGCTCAAGCGCCGCCTGCGCCAGGGCGTTAAACTCATCGTCGCCGACCCGCGCGACATCGACCTGGTGAACAAGTCGCCCCACATCAGGGCCGCCCATCATCTGAAACTCAAGCCCGGCAGCAACGTGGCCCTGCTCAACTCCCTGTCCCACGTGGTGGTCACGGAAGGCTCGCTGGACGAAACTTACATCCAAGAACGCTGCGACCTGGAATCCTACGGAAAGTGGAAGACGTTCGCGGCGGAAGCGCGTAATTCTCCCGAAGCCACGGCAGCCGCCACCGGCGTACCGGCCGAAGCCGTCCGCGGCGCCGCGCGCCTGTATGCCACCGGCGGCAACGGCGCCATCTACTATGGCCTGGGCGTCACCGAACACAGCCAGGGCTCCACCACGGTCATGGCCATCGCCAACCTGGCCATGGCCACCGGCAACGTGGGCCGGGAAGGCGTGGGCGTCAACCCGCTGCGCGGACAGAACAACGTGCAGGGCTCCTGCGACATGGGCTCCTTCCCGCATGAGTTCCCCGGCTACCGCTACGTATCGGACGGCTTCACCCGCTCGCAGTTCGAAACCGCATGGCGCGTGCGCCTGGACGCGGAGCCGGGACTGCGCATTCCCAACATGTTCGCCGCCGCCCTGGACGGCAGCTTCAAGGGCCTGTATGTGGAGGGCGAGGATATCGCCCAGTCCGACCCGGACACCCAGCACGTGCACGCGGCCTTGCGCGCCATGGAGTGCGTGGTGGTGCAGGATCTGTTCCTCAACGAGACGGCCAAGTTCGCCCACGTCTTCCTGCCGGGCTCCTCATTTTTGGAAAAGGACGGCACCTTCACCAACGCCGAACGGCGCATCTCTCGCGTACGGAAAGTGATGGCGCCCCTGGGCGGCAAGGCGGACTGGGAAATCACCCAGATGCTGTCCAACGCCCTGGGTTACCCCATGAACTACCGCCATCCGTCCGAGATCATGGACGAAATCGCCCGCCTGACGCCCCAGTTCCACGGCGTCAGCTACGCCAAGCTGGAAGAGCTGGGCAGCCTGCAATGGCCGTGCAACGGCGACGCGCCGGAAGGCACGCCCCTCATGCACGTGGGCCAGTTCATGCGCGGCACAGGCCTGTACCAGGTCACCGAATACGTCCCGACCACGGAACGCACCAGCAGCCGCTATCCGCTCATCCTCACCACCGGCCGCATCCTCAGCCAGTACAACGTCGGGGCGCAGACCCGGCGCACCGCCAATACGGTCTGGCACCCGGAAGACCGCCTGGAAATCCACCCCCACGACGCCGAACAGCGCGGCATTCGCGACGGCGGCTGGGTGGGCATCCAGAGCCGCGCCGGCGAAACCGTGCTGCGCGCCCGCATCACCGAGCGGGTGCAGCCGGGCGTGGTGTACACCACTTTCCACTTCCCCGAATCGGGCGCCAACGTCATCACCACCGACAACTCCGACTGGGCCACCAACTGCCCGGAATACAAGGTCACCGCCGTGCAGGTCATGCCTGTGTCCCAGCCCTCCGAATGGCAGCGGCAGTATCGGGCGTTCAGCGAGCGGCAACTGGCCCTGCTGGACGGCTGCCAAGCGGAATAAGGACGGCCATGCACATCGAACATCTCATTACCATGGCCAACCAGATTGCCTGCTTTTTCGAAGGGGAAGCCGACCGGCCGGGCGCGGCGGGCGCCATCGCCGATCACCTCAAGCGATTCTGGGACCCGCGCATGCGCAAGGCCATCGTGGCCTATGTGGACGAAGCGCAGGGACGGGGATTGAAAGAAATCGTGGTGGAGGCGATCCGTTCCAACCGTGACCGCTTATGCAGCACCGGCGCGGCGACATCGCCGGATAACCACCGAGCGGCAATTTCCGGCGTCAGCGACGCGGGCTGACGGGATACCGGACATGACGCACTTGGCGGAATACGTCGGCCACAGCTACCGCGAAAGGCCGGTCGAACGCTGGCGGGACGGCACGGTCAGCCACATGCGGGATTTCATCGCGGAGGAAATACCGGTGTCGCTGGTTTTCAACGGCGTACCCCACGTGGTCATGCTGGCCACGCCGCTGGACATTGAGGATTTCGCGCTGGGATTCTGCCTGTCGGAGGGTTTGCTGGACAGCCCGGACGAACTGAAAGCCTGCCGGGTCTATCCCCACACCGAAGGGCTGGAAGTGCGGCTGCGCGTGGCGGAGGACCGCGCGGCCCTGATCCTGGGGCGGGAACGCAATTTGACCGGACGGACCGGCTGCGGACTATGCGGTGCGGCCACGCTGAAACAGGCCATTCGCCATCCCGCACCGGTGGGCCCCGGTACGCCGTTCGGCACGGCGGACCTCAGCGCAGCGCTGGAAAATCTCCGCGACTACCAGACCCTCAACCGCATCACCGGCGCGGTCCACGCCGCCGCCTGGGTGGTGCCGGGCCGGGGCATCGTCAACGTCCGGGAGGACATCGGCCGCCACAACGCCCTGGACAAACTGATCGGCACCCTGGCGCGCTCCCGCACGGATTTCTCTTCCGGACTGGCGTTGGTCACCAGCCGCGCCAGCTTCGAGCTGGTGCAAAAATGCGCCAGCGTCGGCATCGCCACGCTGGCTGCAATCTCGGCCCCCACTGCGCTGGCCGTGCGATTGGCGGAAGAAACCGGCCTGACCCTCATCGGCTTCGCCCGCGATACCCGCCACGTCATATACAGCCATCGCTGGCGTTTAGCCACGGAGAACGAGCACGGACCGGCTTGCCGAAGAACCGCGACGATCCGGCCGCGCTTGGCGACCGAGGAGTAGCGCGCAAGCAGCCACGGCCCGGCGGCTACAGCGACAGCTTCAGCAACTTCCCCAGCCCCTGGTCCGCCTGTTCCTTGAAATGGTTGAGGCTGTACTCGTGGCCGAAGACCACCAGGATGTCGTTCGGATGCAGGATGAAATCGCGGGGCGGATTGAAATAGAAATGCCGGGCGCGCAACGCGTAGCCTTGGTGGGCCCCACGGCCTTCATGCTGCGCGCCGATGACGCCGAACAGGATCAGGCGGAAATCGTCGATGCGCACGTCGGCGATGCGCCGCCCCACCAGAACCGAGCCTTCGCGCACCATGACCGCCTCCATGCGCAGGTGCTTCTCGCCGCTGGCGATGCCGTAAATCGCCTCGAAAGCCACCGGCTGGCCGACATATTCAGCCACAGTCAGGCCGGCAATTTCGAACGGCTGGATGACGTGATTGGCCCCCGCCTGCTCCAGCTTGCGCGCCGAATCCGGCTTGTTGGCGCGGGAAATGATGTTGGCTTTGGGATTTAGATGCCGCGCGGTCAGGGTGATGTAGACGTTGAGCACGTCGTCGCCGGTGAGGGGCAGCACCGTGCTGACCCGGTCGAGGATCCCCACGCTGCGCAACACCTCGTCGCTGGACGCGTCGCCCAGAATGGCCGGATAGCCGAGCTTGCGCGCCTCTTCGACCCGCTCCCGCTCCCGGTCGATGACCACGAAAGGCGTGCCGTCCTCATACAGCTTGCGCGCCACCACCCGCCCCATGCGCCCGTACCCGCCCACCACGACCAGATCGCGGCATTTCTGGATGTCCACCAGCACACGGGTTTCGCGCAGTTCGTCCATCTTTTCGTGGAACGCCGCCAGTAGCACCGAGGTGAGATAGGCCACCAGCCCCACCCCGCTGAGCACCAGCAGGAAAGTGACCGCCCGTCCTTCCGGAGTGTGCGGAGTGATGTCCCCGTAGCCCACCGTGAAGAGGGTCACGAACGACCAGTACAAGGCGTCGTAAAACGACCGCATCTGCCCGCGCTCGTGTTCGAACACGTACATGGCGGTGCTGGAAAAGAAGATCACGAAACCGATGAAAAACGCCAGGGTGAACAGCTCGAAGCGCTTTTCCGACAAGACCCGCACCAGTTCGTTGGCGCTGTGCACGTAGCGGAACAGCTTGACCAGCCGGAACAGGATGAACACCCGCAGGATGTGGTGCTCGGTATAGGCGGGCAGGATGGCCAGCAGGTCGATGACCGCGAATGGGGTGGTCAGGTAGCGCAGCTTGCGCAGGCAAACTTCCCGCAGGGCGGGCCACAGACGGAATGGCAGGTTGAGAAATTCGGCCTTTTCGTAATACTCGATCACGATCTTGCGGCTGTCGTTGCACAGCCACAGCCGGAGCAGGTATTCGGCAAACAGCACCGTCAACGCGAACCGTTCGAAATTTTTGCTTAGGGCAAGATCCTGCTTGACCTCCAAAATGAACAACAGCACGCTGGCCGTCACCAGCAGCATCATGAACAGATCGAAGTAGCTCCGAAGGCCCGAGCGGGGGTTCTCCAGCAGGTCGCGGAAAAAGGTCTTGAACCGCCCGTAGCGGCGCGAGCTTTCCAGCCGGTAAGCCAGATAGACGACGAGGCGGGAAAGCATAGTTAACGTGAAGCTGCGAGGAGGCCTGGGGACACAACCGCAGATCGCGGCACGCTTGCATTATCCCGGTTTAACCCGGCGGAGAGAATCGGAACCTTAATACTGCACGCTGACGATCCCATAAACGGCGCGCCGATTCCCTTGCACCACGGTGTCGTCGAACACCGAAGTGCTGACGTAGCGCTTGTCCAGCAGGTTTTCCACCTTCAGTTGCAGCCCGACGTCCTGCCATCGGTAATTGGCGAAAATGTCGGGACGTATATAGCCCGGCACCGTAAAACTATTGGCGTCATCGCCTTGCCGGGAACCGACGAACACCATGCCGCCGCCTGTCTCCAGCCTTCCGCCCAGTAAAGGCGTATCGAAACGGTACTTCGCCCATAGCGCTCCGCTGTGTGCCGGGACGCTGTGCAGGGCATTGCCCTTGAGGGCGGGATCGTGAGTGAACTCGGCTTTCATCAAAGTGTAGTTTCCGACTACCTGGAAGTTATCGGTCACCTGCCCCGCAACGTCCATTTCAAAGCCCCGGCTGACAATTTCGCCGCTCGCCACCTGAAAATCCGGGTCCGCTGGGTCCCTGGCCGGCAGATTGCTTTGACTCAGCCGGAAAACCGCCGCAGAGAGGCCAAGCCGGCGGTCGAACAAACTGCTCTTTATGCCTGCCTCGTAAAGATCGCCGCGTTTGGGCGGAAGAAGCGCGTTGTTCCGGTCCACGCCTTGATTCGGCTGAAAGGAATTGCTGTAGCCGAAATACGGCGCGAAAAAATCCGCCGGCGTAAACGACAAGCCGGCGTTGTATGTGTAGGCATCCTGGCCGGTCGCTTCGTTGCCGACGTCGTTCAGGATTTGCTCGATTTTGAAGCTGCTGTAGCGCACGCCGGCATGGAAATGCCACAAATCCGCCACGTCCACCTTGTCGTACAGGTAATAGCCGTATTCCAGGGACTCCGTGTCCCGGTCCAGCCGTGTGGTGGCCGGGACGGGATGGTCGAAAACCGGATTGAATATGTTCAGCGTAAAGCCGCCGATTCTGCGCTGGCTGTTCAGCCGGTCGTCGATCAAGTTGCGCTCCATACCCAGGATCAGATGGTGCCGGCCGATCGGCAGGGACAAATCGCCGTGCACCTCCCCGCGCAGGCTGTGCTGGTCGGAATGGTCGTGAATGTCCCGGTAGTAGCCGCTCAGCGTATTCTCGTCCACCAGGGTGAAAAAGCCGAACAGCAAGTCTTCCCGCTCGGTATGGAAATACTGGCTGGTGAGATGCAGGGACCAGTCCTCCGCCAATTGTTGCGACAAGGCATTGGTGATGCGCCAGTGGTGGCGGGCGGACTTGGCGCGCGGGTCCACATAGGAACGGTCGAAAACCACGCGGCCTTGGGTAAACACATTGTCGAAGCGGAACGGTTGATCTTCGAAACTGTATTCCAACTCGTTGGTCAGCGAACCTCTGTCGGAGTACTGCCAGGTCAGGGACGGCGCGAGTGTCGCCCGGTCATTGGGGACGTTCTTGCGGAAGGTGTCAGACAACTGGCCGACGGCAATCACGCGATACAGCAAGTCTGTGTTGCCATCGACGGTTCCCGTGCTATCGGCGACTAGCCGGTTGAAACCGAAACTGCCGGAGGAAAACGACAGCCGGCTCCGCGAATCCGCCTGGGGCTTCTTGCTCACATAGTTCACGGTCCCGCCCGGTGCGCCGGAGCCGTAAAGGACGGAAGAATGGCCTTTCAGGATTTCGACGCGCTCCACCAAAGCGAGATCGCGCACCTGAAAGCGCTGATTGTCCAGAACGCCGTTCAAATACGCGGCACCGCCGGTGGCAAAGCCGCGAATAATCAGTTCGGTATTCAGGCCGGACTGGCCGGTGCTTTGCTGCACGCCACTCATGAACATGGCGGTGTCTTCCAGGCGGTAAACCTGGCTGTCTCTCAGCGCTTCGCCGCTGACCGTGCCCACCGAATAAGGGGTTTCCAGAACACCCGACTCCACGCGCGTGGCCGTACTTGCCTCCGATGCGCGGTAGCCCGTATCGGCGTCCGCGCCATTCACGATCACCGTGTCGAGCCGGGTCGCGTGCTCCTCGCAGGGCGCGTCGGCAAAGCCGAACAGGGCAAGAAGGGCCAACGCTGCCGGAGCTTTCACGGCCCAGACACGGCTAATCGTCGTAATGGTAGCGGCAGGCGATCACCACCAGATCGTCGCCATCCACCCGATAAACCAGGCGATGGGAATCGTCGATGCGGCGCGACCAGAAGCCGGAGAGGTTTTCTTTCAGGGGCTCGGGTTTGCCGATGCCATCGAAGGGTTCGCGCAGACAGCCCTGGATCAAGGTATTGATGCGTTTCAAAGTCTTGCGATCCTGCCCTTGCCAGTACTGGTAATCTTCCCAGGCCGCCAGGGTCCAGGTGACGCGGCTAGGCATCCACCAATTCCTGCTGAATTACCTTGCCCTGGCGGTATTGCTCGATGGAGCGGGCCAGATGGGCCGCATTGGCCGGCGATTTCAGCAGATGGACGGTTTCCATCAGGCTGTTGAAGGTATCCAGCGACATCACCACCGCGTCGGGCGCGTCGCGCCGGGCGATGACCGTAAAGTCGGCATCGTCGATCACCTGATCGATGATGGTTTTGAGGTTGTTGCGAGCCTCGGAGAAATTGATCACGCGCATGACGCTTAACCTGTACTGTTTATTGCACAAGCCTAGACCCGAAGGGCGGTCGTTGCAAGGCCGCGCCAGGCGGGATGTTTCCCGTTCACAACGGAACGACGCGCACCTGGCAAGACAGTCCTTCCATGTCCGGAAAGCAGAGGTTGTCCCGCTCGTCCACCATCTTCCAATAGGAAACCAGCGTGCAAGGATAGGACGGCGCGGTGAACCACACGCCCAGCCGCACCGATTCTCCCGGCTGCGTTCTCGGAACGGGAATGCGCCTTTGATCCGGCATCAATCCACGCCGGGCGACCGGCTTGAGCCGTTCGCTTTTGCTGATGACCTCCAGTTCCTCGTCCACGCACAGCAAAGCCCGATCTACCCAGGCTGCTTGGCCGACGTTCTGTATTTCCCAAATTTTCTGGAAACGGGAATCCGCCATCACCGGCGAATTGTCCGGCACCGTCACGTCCTGGATAAAGCCGCTGCCATCGTGTTTGTAGTGCGTGACCTCGGACGCATAACCGGGCAAATGGACCGCCGAGCAAACGTAGCGCAACAGAATGATGGGGTGCACTTGCAACGCGCCAGCAAGCCTGACGAAGCTACAGAGGCGCAATTCGCCCTTTCTTCCCTCAAGCAGCCGGTAAAGCGCCTGGCGGGACAGGCCGCTCCGTTGCGCCACATCGCTCAAGGAAAGCCGCAAAATCCCGGCACGCCGCCGGACAAAGGCATCCAGATTTCCCACAAGCTCGTTGACACTCATCCGGGGCTCCTCGCTAATCCCAATCAATCCGACCGCAGCTTAGGACATGAATTCATGTTTACACAGTGCGTAGGTTGGGTTAGGCGTCCGCGCCGTAACCCAACATCCGGCGGTCGCGTTGGGTTACGCGGAGAACCGCTAACCCAACCTACGGGACTTCGGTAAAAACCAGCCATGCCGGAGCGGCCAACCTGTTGGATGCAAACCAAACCTTACACGGTATTGGTTAGCCTGTGTAGCCAGAGCCAGTGTGCAGGAGACGAATCTCGCCCTTTTCGTTCATGACGGCTTCAACGGTGTGGGGCATGGCGTTTCG
>DATDOO010000261.1:0-5140 GCA_035293245.1 Methylococcaceae bacterium | reverse complement strand
TTCCGGGGCGGGGGCTTCCTCGGCGGCTGGCGCCGGAGATTGAACGTCGGCATCGGCGCTGGCAGCGCTGACGCCAGCGCCCGCAGCGGCGGCAGACGCATCACCGCGTCCGCCCAGCATTTGAAACCGATTGGCGACGATTTCGACCGAAGTGCGTTTCTGTCCTTCTTTGTCGTCCCACTGGCGGGTCTGGATGCGGCCTTCGACGTATATCAGAGAACCCTTGTGCAGGTACTGCTGGGCAATTTCCGCTTGCTTGGCCCACACCACGATCTTGTGCCACTCGGTGTGCTTCTGACGCTCACCGGCCCGGTCCTTGAAGGATTCATCCGTGGCCAGGCTGAAATTGCAGACGGCTTGGCCGCTCGATGTGTAGCGAGTTTCCGGGTCGCGCCCCAGGCGGCCCACCAGGATGACTTTGTTGACGGACATTAGGATCCCCCGCGGCCGCGAAGATACCACGCCGGCGCGGCGGGAGCAAATGCAGCCAGGGGTCTGAGGACGAAAAGTTTGCCGGGCGCCAGATTTTGCTGCGGGGAATTAGACGGTGGCGCCGAGTTCCTTCAACTTGGCGCGCGCGCGACGGTCTTCTTCCGTGCCGGGATAGAGCCGGACAACGTTGCGCAGCTCACGGATGGCGGTGGTTTTCTCGCCCACCTGGATCAATGCCAGTGCCTTCTTGAGACGTGCAGGCGCCAGCTTGAAACTCTTGGGGTAGTTTTCCAGGACTTTGGTGTAGGCGTCCATGGCCTGCGCGTATTGCTCCTGGGCGAAGGCGATCTCGCCGAGATAAAACTGAGCGTTGGAGGCCAGGTCCGTTTCCGGGTAGTGCTTGAGATAATCCTGAAATTCCTGCAACGCCAAGTCGTATTTCTTGCCATTGAGGTCGCGCAAGCCGTTCGAGTAGAGCAGGTCGGCCGACGGCACGGGCGCAGCGGCGGCTCCGGCCGCGGCGGGCGGCGGGGTACTGGCGGCGAGCTTGGCGTCAATGCCCTGAATGGCGGTCTGGGCGTCTGTGAGTTGCTGATTGATCTTGCCCATGCGTGCCAGCAACTCTTGCAAATTATCGGAAACGCCCTGGACCTGGGTGGACATGGTGTCCAGCCGGGCGCCGGAATTGGCCTGCATGTCCTGGATGGACTTTTGCATGGAGCCCATGGTCAGGGTGAGTTTGCTGACTGAATCCAGCGCCTGCTCGATCAGAGTTTTTTCGACGGCGGCGTTCTGGGTGACCGCCATTTGCAGGGCTTGGTGGCTTTGGCTCAACTGGGTGACCAATTGCAGCAGTTGAATGACTTCGCGGTCCACGGCGCCGACGCGGGCCGGCGCCAGCAGCGCGGCTCCCGCAGCGCCGGCCACCATCGCCGCTGCCAAGAAGCCGATCATCCATCGGTTGTGCATGGCGATTCCTCCTTGTCTCGAGGTGTAGCGGGGTTCACCTTTGTCAGTATGCCCAAAATCGGTGCAGGGAGGCAAACCTTGTTGTGCGCCAGTTGCCTCCCCGCCACACGGTGGAGATTGCCTATCGCGCCCGGATGAAATGTCCGCGGCGGTTCTGCTGCCAGCACTCCTCGTTATGTTCGAGGCAGGTTGGCCGCTCCTTGCCGTAGCTGATGGTGTCCATACGGTCGGCCGTCACGCCGAGGGAAACCAGGAAGTCTTTGGTGGCCTGGGCGCGGCGGTCTCCCAGCGCCAAGTTATATTCAGTGGAGCCGCGCTCATCGCAGTGGCCTTCGATGGTCACACGGACTTGAGGATAGGAACGCAGGAACTGGGCCGTCTGTGAGAGGGCGTCGCGCGCATCGGGACGGACATCGGCCTTGTCAAAATCGAAAAAGGAGTCGCGCACGCCGCGGGTGAAGAGTTCATCGAGCGTGGGCTGGGGAGCCGGGGGTGGCGGCGGAGGCGGCGGAGGCGTGACCGTCACGCGCGCGCTGGCCTCGGCAGTGCCACCCGGACCGGTAGCCGTAATCGTATAGGTGATGGAGTCGGCCGGGCTGACGCTGGTGGAGCCCTGCGGCGCGACGCTGCCAACGCCCGGGGCCAGGTTCAGCGTGGTGGCGTTGCTGGAAGACCAAGTCAGCGTCACAGACTGGCCTCGTTGCACCATGGCCGGCGCCGCTTGCAATGTCACAGTGGGCCGTGCCGGCGGCGGCGCTGCCGGGGGTGGCGGCGGGGGCGGCGCCACGACGACGGGTTGCCGTCTGCATCCGGCGCCGAGAATGACAAGCGACAGCAGGCTGACCAGGACTACGCGTCCAATTAATCGAACTTGCATCTTAGAAATCCTCCTTGAGAGTTCCGCGCGAGCAAGAGCATAGGACGCCAGAAGCCGATTGTAAACATCGAATAACGCTTTTGGAGTCCGCAAGCGCGCTTGGCCATGTGCCGTCGTCCGGCGCTGAAAATCCTCTGGGCGGTCTAGCGTACCGGAGTCACCGACCAATTGGGCGATTCGTTTTGCCCTTCGGTGGTCAACTGCCGCGGGCTGGCGCCGTCGGCCAGCATGGACCAGATCTGGCGCGTACCGGTGCGCGTGGATTCAAAGACGATGTGGCGCCCGTCGGGCGCCCAGCTCGGCCGTTCGTTGCGTCCGGCGTCCCTCGTCAACTCGACCAGTTGGTGGGAGGCCAGTTCCATGAGATAGATGTCGTAATTGCCGCTCGGGCGGCGCCAACTGAAGGCCAGCAACTGCCCGCTGGGCGACCAGGCGGGATCGATCACGTAACCCATGTCCGGCAGCGGCAGCTTGAGCACATCGCCGCCTTCCGCGTCCATGGTGTAAAGTTGTGGCAAGCCTCCGCGGTCGCTCACGAACGCCACCTGCTGCCCGGTCTTGGGATTCCAGGACGGGGAGGTGCTGGCGCCCACCGAGTGAGTGACGCGCCGGATGTGGCTGCCGTCAGCATCGGCGACGAAGAGCTCGGGATTTCCGTACATGCTGGACATGAACATGATCTTGCCGCCGTCCGGCGACCAGGCCGGCGAGCTGTTGGTGCCGCGGAAGCGCGGCCAACTGACCAGCCGTTCCGTGAGCATCGAGTAGATGCAGATCTGCGCGCTGAGCAGGGTCCCGCTAGTCGGGTAACAGGTGAAGGCAATACGGCTGCCGTCGGGAGACCACCGTGGGGTCAGGGCAATCGAACGCAGGGAGCTCAACTGGCGCTGATTGGCGCCGTCATAATCCATCAACCAGATCTCTTTGTTTCCTCCCCGCGTGCTGGCAAAGGCAATTTTCGTGGTGGCGATGCCGGAGACCCCGCCGGAAAGCCGGGCGATAATTTCGTCTGCGAACTGATGGGCGAACTGCCGCACCTGCGGTTCGCTGACCGGGCCGCGATAAACCTGCCCGACGATCGGAGGAGCGGATAGGCTGCGCAGGTCCTGGAACCAAGCTTGGACGGAGAGATCATTTCCGCTTGCGGTCAGGTTGCCGAAGGCCAGGAACTGAGCCGAGGCCGGAGGGTCGTTCCAGGAAGCATCCGTCAGTTCACCCGGCAAGCTGGGGGATTGCAGCGGGTGGAAGCTCTTGCTGACCAGTTCCAGGATACCGCTGTAATCAAGGTCGTTGCGCAGCACTTCGCTGAATAGCGCAGCTAAGGGTTCCGTAGCGGCGGTTCGCGGCGCGAAATCAGCCACGGCCACGCGCGGTTTGGCGACGCCCAACCCGGTGCCCGTGCGAAACCAATCCTGAGCGGCGACGGGAGTGGCGGGCGCCAGACAGGTCAGCAAAGCCAGGAGACCGCAGCGCCACCACCATCTGCCCGCGCTCAGAAAATCCGTTCGCTGTGAATTTATGGTGCGATCCATAAAATTGGAAGCCTCCTAACGCGATGAGGTGATGCGAGCAAGGCGCTCGTCATCGCCGAAAGTCAAACCAGAATTCCACTGATACTTTGGCCCCGCCGTATTCGTTCGGCAGGGGATTGACCGGATTGGAGCTCAAGATGGCCCGCACCACGGAATTGTTCACCGAGGCGTTGCCGCTCGAGCTCAAAATTTGAACGTTGGTGACGGTGCCGTTGCGCAGGATATCGAAGGTCACCACCGCCCGCGGCGCAAAGCGCACCGACGGTTCCACGGTGCTCTGCAGCCAGTTGCTGCTCACCCGGTTGCGAACGGCGTCCACGTACCAGGGGAACCGGCCCCCAAAATCGCCGCCACCCGTCCCGCTAAAACCCATGACGGCGGTGGCCCCGCCGCTGCCCATGGTGAATTCCGAATAGGGCATGGCCGGCGCGCCGCCCTGGCCGTAAGGGACCGCGTTCGGCGGCGGCGGGGTCTCGTCTTCGAGCACTCGGGAGGGCCGAGTGACGTAGCGCGGCTGCTTCTGCTTGGTGAACTCAGGAATCTCCTGTGCGTCGGCGCGCGGTGCCGGCACTTTGGGCGGCGGTTCGGATGTGTAAAGTCCCTTGGTGGGGTCCACGACGCGGCTGGTGGTGACGACCTCCGGCCGCGGTAAAGGAACCCCGCTCAGCCCGCCCACCAGCTTCACCGAGACCGAGCTGCCGCCTGGCCCGCCCCAGGAATCACCGCGGTTCGAGAGCAGCGTCGAAATGGCCAAGGAGGCGAAAAGCAGTCCATGACCCAGGAGCGACCACACCAAGGGCGACTTCAGGCTTTCATCGTTGATGGCGATGCGCACGGCAGTCATGGGGCTAGTTGGTGCGCGGGCGCGTAGTCAGCGGCTCGGTGACCACGCTGACGTTATCTATGCCGGACTGGCGCAGCGTATCCACGACCGTGGCAAACGTGCCGAAGGAAACCGTTTCGTCGCAGCGCAGAAATACCGCGTCGGTTTGCGGATTACGCATCTGCGCGCGAATCTTGCCGCCCAGTTCGTGAATGTTGACCGGCTCATTGCCCAGATAGACGAGTTGCGCGCGATTGATGGTCACCACCAGGCGCTCCTCGGTGATTTCCCGGACCGTGCGCGTTTTCGGCAGAGACACGTCAATTCCCGACTGCAGGATGGGCGCCGTAATCATGAAAATGATCAGCAGCACCAGCATCACGTCCACGAAGGGGACGATGTTGATGTCGGAAAGCGAGGTGTCCGTATGACGAGACAGTTGCGGCATAACCTTTGTTTGCGGCGGGCTGCAAGTACAGCCCGCACCCGTTTATCCGGCAGAGATTC
>DATDOO010000260.1:0-10145 GCA_035293245.1 Methylococcaceae bacterium | reverse complement strand
GAGCCGTTCCGCGAGGCGTCTTGGGACGAGAGCCTGGACAAGCTGGCTGCGGAAATCCAGCGCATCCAGGCCGCTTACGGCCGCGACAGCTTCGCCATCCTCTCCACCGGCCAGATACTCACCGAGGAGTTCTACACCCTGGGGAAGCTCGCCCGCGGGGTCATCGGCAGCAACAACTACGACGGCAACACCACCCTGTGCATGGCCTCGGCGGTGTCCGGCTACAAGCGCTCCTTCGGCAGCGACGGCCCGCCCGGCTGTTACGACGACTTCGCCCACACCGACTGCCTGCTGGCCCTCGGCTCGAACCTCCCCGAACAGCACCCGATCATTTACTGGCGTATGCGCGAGGCGCGCGAGCGGCGCCATTTCCCGCTGATCGTGGTGGACCCGCGCGTCACCCTGTTCGCCCAGTTGGCGGACATCCATTTGCCCATCACGCCGGGCACCGACGTGGTGCTGCTCAACGCCCTGGCCCACGTGATCCTGAAGGAAGGCCTGCACAAGCCCGAATACATCGCGGCGCACACTTCGGGCTTCGAAGAATTCGCCCAACTGGTGGAGCAGTACGATCCAGTGAGCGCTTCCCGCATTTGCGGCATCGACGAGGACACCATCCGCCACGTGGCCAGGGTCTATGCCAAGGCCGGCGCCGCCATGACCATCTGGACCATGGGCATCAACCAGAGCACCCACGGCTCGGACGGGGTGGTGGCCATCAACAACCTCAACCTCATCACCGGCAACATCGGCAAACCCGGCGGCACCAGCCTGTCCATCACCGGCCAGTGCAACGCCATGGGGACGCGGGAATGGTCCTCCGCTTCGGGCTTGCCCGGCTACCGGGCGCTGGAGAAAGACTACGACCGGGAGGCCATCGCCAAATACTGGGGCATAGCCGCGGAATTCTTCCCCAAGAAGCGCGGCCTGTTCATGACCGACATCTTCCCGGCCATCGAGACCGGCCAGATCAAAGGCGCCTGGATCATCGGTACCAACCCCATGACCTCCATGCCCAACTCCAACCGTATCCGCAGAACTCTGGAGAAGCTGGAATTCCTGGCGGTGCAGGACGCCTACAAAGACGTCGAAACCGCCCAGTACGCCCACCTGTTCCTGCCGGCGGCCCTGTGGGGGGAGAAGGAGGGCGTGTTCACCAACACCGAGCGGCGCGTCAACCTGGTGCGCAAGGTGGTGGATGCGCCGGGCGAGGCCCGGTCCGACCTGTGGATCTTCAACCAGGTGGCCCGCCGCTTCGAACAAGGCCGGGCCATTCGCTTCCCGGAAACCCCAGCCGGCGTGTTCGACGAGATGCGCGAACTGTCGAAAGGCCGCTTCATGGACTATTCGGGCCTGAATCACGACAAGATCGAAAAGTCGCGCGGCATCCAGTGGCCCTGCCCGGAAGGTTCGGAAGACGGCGCGGCGCGTTTATACGGCGACGGGGTGTTCCAGCACCCGGACGGCAAGGCCAAACTCATCCCCTTGCCCTTCGTGGACAACAACGAGCGTCCGGACGGGGAATACCCCTTCTGGCTCAACTCGGGACGGGTGGTGGAACACTTCCACACCCGCACCCGCACCGGCAAGATCGGCAACTGCAACAAGTTCAGCCCCACGCCCTACATGGAGATGAACCCGGATGCCGCCCGACGCTTAGGCATCGAGCACATGAGCTACGCCCGCCTCACCTCCCGGCGCGGCGACGCGGTGGTCCTGGTGCAGCTCACGCAAAGGGTGCCGCCGGACATGGTGTTCATTCCCTTCCACTTCCACGAGTGCGTCAACCGCCTGACCCTGGGACTGCTCGACCCCCACTCCCGCCAGCCCGCCTTCAAGCAGTGCGCGGTCAAGATAGAGCCGGCCTTCGACCAGCGGGCGGCGGCGGCGGCGAATGTGGCGGCGCGGCCGTTTTGATCCTAAATTCGACAGTTGGATGAAGCCGGAAAGGCTGCAGGCCCTCATCCCCGGCCCTTCTCTTCTGGGGAGAAGAGAGTAGAAACCTGCGTTACCTGCTTCCTGCGGAAACGATTATGGAAATCGGCACCCGTATCAGCATAGCGTTGCACTTCGGTTTAGAGCCCGCCGAATAAAAGGCCATCGGCGGCGGCAATGCCGTTGGGTTGCGTCCCGGCCATGGCGTATCGACGCCGGCGAGCTTTTCCTTCCCATCGGGACGCAACCGCCGTTACCATCCTGCTGCGCCCCAAACCCCACCAACCATGAACATCGTCCTGCTGGGAATCGTCGTTTACGTCCTGTGCCAGTTGCTGATCGGCGTCTTCATGACGCGCCGGGTCAAGACCGAGGCGGACTATCTGCTCGCCGGGCGCGGCATCGGCCTGGGGCTGGGCAGCTTCACGGTGTTCGCCACCTGGTTCGGCGCCGAAACGTGCATCGGCGCGGCGGGGTCGATTTACGAAAACGGTCTGGCCGGCGGCAGCGCCGATCCGTTCGGCTATGCCGCCTGCCTGCTGTTCATGGCGCTGGTGTTTGCCGTGCCCTTGTGGAAACGGGGCCTGACCACGTTCGCGGACCTGTTCCACAGCCGCTATTCGCCGGGGGTGGAGCGGTTGGCGGTGCTCATGCTGGCGCCCACGTCGGTGATGTGGGCCGGGGCGCAGATTCGCGGATTCGGGCAGGTTCTTGCCGCCTCGTCCGAGCTGGAAGTGGAAATCGCCGTCAGCGCCGCCGCGGCGGTGGTCATCCTCTACACCGCATACGGCGGCATGATGGCGGACGTGATGACCGACTTCGTGCAGGGCATCGCCTTGATCCTTGGTCTGGCCGTTTTGTTTTTCGTCGTCATGCAGGCTGGAGGGATGGCTGCCTTGCAGCGGGTGGAGCCGGAAAAGCTCCAGCTATTCGGCGGTACGGCGCAGCCCTGGTGGACGACCCTGGAAGCCTGGGCCATTCCCATCTGCGGCTCGGTGTTTTCCCAGGAACTGGTGGCGCGGGTATTGTGCAGCCGTTCGTCCGGCGTGGCGCGCAACGCCTGTCTGGTGGGGGGCGGGATGTATCTCGCCGTCGGCCTTATACCGGTGGCCATCGGCCTGGCCGGCGTCAGCCTCATGCCGGGACTGGAGCACCCGGAACAATTGCTGCCCCGCCTCGCCCAGCAGCACTTGGGCACTTTGGCTTACATCCTGTTTGCCGGGGCCTTGATTTCCGCGGTGCTGTCCACCGTGGACAGCGCCTTGCTGGCCGCCTCGGCGCTGGTGGCGCACAATCTTCTGATGCCGCTCAAACCGCACCTCGGCGAAACGGCCAAGGTGCGCCTGTCGCGCAGCATGGTGGCGCTGTTCGGCTTCGTGGCCTACGTCCTGGCGCTCACGGCGGAAGGGGTGCACGATCTGGTGGAGGAAGCCTCCGCCTTCGGCAGCGCGGGCGTGTTCGTCGCCGCGGTGTTCGCCCTGTCCGGGCGCTGGGGCGGCGCGGCGAGCGCTTACGCCGCGCTGGTCGCGGGCATGGCGACCTGGATCGCCGGGGCGCATGTCCTGGAACTGGATGCGCCCTACCTGGTTTCGCTGCTGGCCGCGCTGGGCGCTTACGTGCTGACCGCCTTGTTTCATCGCCGTCCCCACTAACGGTCATGGCGAATCGCCGCCCATCGACGATGAAAGCGTAGACTCGCCATGACTGTTTCCCTCACCCCAGCCCTCTCCCGGAGGGAGAGGGTGAACAAAGTTGCTGCGACTTTCACGTTAAGGAGAGGACAATACCGTGTGGCTGAAAACTCTGTTGCTGAAACTGCTGCGCCGCCTGTACCGCCTGGAAGTCACCGGGCTGGAGCACATCGAGGCGGCCGGCGAGCGGGTGCTGATCGTTTCCAACCACACCTCCTACATGGACGTGCCCGTCCTGTGGTCGCTGCTGCCCGGTTCGGTGACCTTCGCCATCAATACCCGCGTGGCGGAATACTGGTGGGTCAAGCCGGCGCTGCACCTGGGGCGCACCTTTCGCATGGATCCGACCAACCCCTTGGCCATCAAGGCGCTCATCGCTTACCTGCGCGGCAACGAGAAGGCGGTGATTTTTCCGGAAGGGCGCATCACGGTCACCGGTTCGCTGATGAAAGTCTACGACGGCCCCGGCCTGGTGGCCGACAAGTCGGGCGCGGCCATCCTGCCCATCCGCCTGGACGGAACGCAATACACGCCGTTTTCCCGGCTGCGCGGCCGGGTGCGCCTGCGCTGGTTCCCGAAAATCCGCGTCAGCATCCTGCCGCCGGTGCGCCTTGCCATTCCGCCCGAACTGCGGGGCAGGGCGCGGCACCGGGAAGCCGGGCAGCAGTTGTACGACGTGATGACGGACATGATGTTCCTGACCCGTACCCACGAAGGGTCGGTGTTCGACGCCCTGGTCGAGGCGCGCCGGGTGCACGGCGGCGCGCGGCAGGTGCTGGAGGACGTGGAGCGCCGCCCGCTCGGCTACGACCGCGCCATCGCCGGCTCCCTCCTTTTGGGCGGCCGGCTGGCGCGCCTGAGCGAGCCGAACGAAACGGTGGGCTTGCTGGTGCCCAACGTGATGGCTACCCTCCTGCTCCTGTTCGGCCTGCAACAGGCGCGCCGCATTCCCGCCCTCCTCAATCACACGGCCGGCGCCGGGCCGATGATCGCTGCCTGCGAGACGGCGCGCATCCGCACCGTCGTCACCTCGCGCCGGTTCATCGAACGCGCCCATCTGGAAAACGCCGTCGCCGCCCTGGGCGAAAAGGTGAAGCTGATTTATCTGGATGATCTGGCCGGCGAGATTCGTCCCCGCGACAAGGCACTGGCTTGGCTCAAGGCGAAAACCGTCCCCCTCTGGCACCGCCCGGAAAGCCGCGAAGAGGAAACCGCGGTGGTCCTGTTCACCTCCGGCTCGGAAGGCAAGCCCAAGGGCGTGGCCTTGAGCCACGGCAACGTGCTGGCCAACCGCGCCCAACTCATGGCGCGCATCGACTTCGGCCCCAGGGACACGGTGCTCAATTCCCTGCCCCTGTTCCACGCCATGGGCCTCACCGCCGGCGCGGTGGCGCCGCTGCTCGCCGGCACCAAGGTGTTCCTCTATCCATCGCCGCTGCATTACCGCATCATCCCGGAAGTGGCCTACGAGATCGGCGCCACGCTGCTGTTCGGCACCAACACCTTCCTGGCCGGCTACGCCCGCTGTGCCCATCCCTACGACTTCTACAGCCTGCGCTACGTGTTCGCCGGCGCGGAGAAACTGCAGGAAGAAACCCGCCGCCAGTGGAGCGCCCGTTTCGGCCTGCGGGTCTTGGAAGGTTACGGCGCCACCGAAACCGCACCGGTGCTGTCCATCAACACCCCCATGTATTGCCGCGAAGGTACCGTGGGACGCCTGTTGCCCGGGATCGAGGCGCGGCTGGAGACAGTGGCGGGCATCGACCGGGGCGGCAGGTTGCACGTCAAGGGCCCGAACATCATGCAGGGCTACCTCTTGCACGGCAAAGAAGGCGACATCACTCCCCCCGCCTCGGTGTTCGGCGAGGGCTGGTACGACACTGGCGACATCGTCGAGATCGACCCCGACGGCTATCTCCTCATACTCGGGCGCGCCAAGCGCTTCGCCAAGGTGGGCGGCGAGATGGTGTCGCTGGCGGCGGTGGAAGAACTGGCGGCGCACATCTGGCCGGAAGCCCTGCACGGCGCCCTGGCCCTGCCCGACCCCGGCAAAGGCGAGCAGGTCTGGATCGTCACCAGCCACAAGGAGGCGCAGCGCGCCGAATACGTGGCCCGCGCCCGCGCGGAAGGCTTCGGCGAAATCCTGCTGCCGAAAAAGATCCTCTACCGCAAGGACATGCCCCTGCTGGCCACGGGCAAGGTGGACCTGGTGAAACTGGCCGAATGGCTGAACAGCCCGGAGATGCAGGAAACCCTGGGGAAATAAGCGGCTCTAACGTTTGACGGGCTTTGCGTTTTCCGAAGAATTTGTAGGGTGGGTTAGACGCGCACAACCTCCTACGCGGAATCTTGCAGAGATTTTGATGCGCGTCGTAACCCACCGTTCGGCCTTGGCGGTTCCGATGAAGCCGAACGGTGGGTTACGGTGCGCGGATAGTCAAAGGCAATCGCCAAGGCCGTCCCCCCTGCGCACCTAACCCACCCTACATTTTTTTGAGAGTCGGAGGATTGGTCATGCAAACCGAAGACGAACTCCAGGCCACCATCGCGGCCATGGTGCAGCCCGGCAAGGGCATCCTCGCCGCCGACGAAAGCCATCCCACCATCGGCAAGCGCTTTGCCGCGGTCGGCGTCGAATCCACCCCTGAAAACCGCCGCGCTTACCGCTCCCTGCTGTTCACCACAAGCGGCATCGGCGAATTTCTCAGCGCCGTCATCCTGTTCGAAGAGACGCTGGGCCAGCAGGCCGAGGACGGTACGCCGCTGCCGGAAGTCCTAAGCCGCCAGGGAATCGTGCCCGGCATCAAGGTGGACAAGGGCACCCTCCCCCTGGCCGGCGCGCCGGGCGACACGGTCACCCAGGGGCTGGACGGCCTGGCCGAGCGCCTCAAAACTTACAAGGCGCAGGGGGCGCGCTTCGCCAAATGGCGCGAGGTTTACGCCATCGGCCCCCACAACCCCACTTGCCTGGGCATTGAAGCCAACGCGGAAGTGCTGGCGCGCTATGCCGCCGTGTGCCAGGAAGAGGGGATCGTGCCCATCGTCGAGCCGGAAGTCCTCATCGACGGCGACCACACCCTGGAGCGTTGTGCCGAGGTCACGGAGGCCGTGCTGCATGCGGTGTTCCACGCCCTGCACCGCCATCGGGCGGTGCTGGAATACACAGTCCTCAAACCCAGCATGGTGCTGCCGGGCAAGGAAACCCCGCCCAAGGCCAGCCCGGTGCAGGTGGCGGAGGCCACCCTCAAAATCCTGCGCCGCACCGTGCCGGCAGCCCTGCCCAGCATCAACTTCCTCTCCGGCGGCCAAACCCCGGCGGAAGCCACCGCCAACCTGAACGCCATGAATGCCATGCACGCCCTGGCTCCCCTCGCGCCTTGGGAACTGTCCTTTTCCTACGCCCGCGCCCTGCAGCAGGAAACCATGTCGGCCTGGCAGGGCAAGGCGGAAAACCGCGCGGCAGCGCAGCAGGCCTTTTACCGCCGCGCGCAGCTCACCGGTCTGGCGCGCCTGGGCAAATACACTGCGGAGATGGAGAGCGGCGGTAGCTGAGCCGGCTTAGCGGTTCCGGGTTCCGGCCACACACCCGGCCATGGTGTCGTGGATGCGCGTCGCCGTGGGCGCGTCGATGGCGAAGCCGGCTTCGACTTTGAGCTTGTTATCGGCATAGCTTTCCTGCGTCCAGGTAAATGTGGATTCGCCTTGGGCGGCGGCGCCGAGCAAGTCGGCCAAATCCTTGCGGAAGCCGTCATATTGGTTGGTGGCGAACACGAAGGCGCCTTCGACTTCCGCGCTGTACCAGCCGCCGGTATCGGTGCGCAATTGATGGCGGCCGCGCGAGCCGGAGACGGTCAGCACGGTCAGCTTCGCATTGCCTGCCGCAGGTTCGGGGCCTTCGAACGCTTCGAAGTCGAAGTGCTGCTTGGCCGGGTAAGCACCCGGCACCACCAGTTTCACAAGCAGCGAGCCGCCGCTGCCCGGCTGGCACTCCACCGAGAGTTGCGCGCCGCGCTCGCCGTCGGGCGTCCGGGCGCGGCCTTCCAGGGTGAGGGTTTGCAGGCCGCCGGCCTGGGCGGGACCGGCGAGCAAGAGGGCGGCGGCAATCGCGCGCAATAGCCTGGATGGGGTCTCGGTCACGGAACGAGTCCTCGCCCGCGAGGCGCCCGGCGGACACGAGTGCTCCGCCAGTGTGGCTGGGAGTGGCGAAACCCGGTCACGGCTCTTCGTCGGGCCAGAAGATCGCATAGCGTTTCTCTTTCCAGTACAGAAGGATGTCGATGCCCGCCTCGGTGCCGAGCACGATGCCGTCGCCGCGCAGCGAGCGAACCGTGCGCTTCCAATCGGCGTGCGCGCGGGACCCGGCCGCCGCAATGGCGACGGCCGACGCTTCCGGCTCGCCATTGGCGAAAGCCGACCACAAGGGTGTGGCGAAGAAGTCGCGATGGACGAGCAGGAAGCGCCGGCAGGCGCCGTCCTTTGCGCCGTGGGTAACGGCCAAGGCCATCGGTTCGCCCTCGGGAGGGACGGCCGCGGGCTTCCGGTCCCAAGGGTTGGCCAGTGCGACTTCGGGCGGCGGCGCAAATCCGGGCGCGACCGAAACCAGTTCCAGCACGTCCTCCGTGCCGTCGCGGTTAAAGTCGCCTTTCCAGGAAAGCGCCTTTCCAGCGGCGACGCGAACCGTCACGCCCGCCGGCCAGGGGCCGCAGTCGCCGGCCTGTGCCGGGGAGCAGACAGCCACGGCCAGCCATAGGGACAAAAGGTAGCGGATGGACATCGGCCTTCCCGGTATGCCTGACAGAAAACGCGGCGCAAAGCGCCTTCGGGGCAGTATAGCGCCGGCTGCCACGGCTCAGGAATTCGAACGAAAGGGAATCCTGCGGAAGTTCTCAGCCGTCGTCGCCGCGTCCTGCGGCCTGCCGCCACGCCGCCAGCGTTTCCTTCACCGGCAGCGACGCGAGCCGGTGCAGGACGTTCTTCATGAGCCGGGCGGTCAGGATGAGGCTTTGCCATCCGTTGCGCGCCGCCGAGGCGCCCAAGCGGCGCAAGTACAAACCGAGAGCCGCGAAATCCACCGCCCGGTCCCGCACCAGGCCACGGCGAAACAGCCAGTGGAGCAGGCCGCCCGCATAGAGCAGGAACAGGCCCAGGCCGGCGACAAACCACAGCAGCCGGCCCAGTGGGCCGAACGCCTCGCCCGTATGGAGCGGCCAAATGGAGGCGGCCAGGTCTTCGCCGCGGGAAAACTTGGCGGGATTGCGCACCCCCAGGATGTGGCCGGCCCAGCGGTCCACCCACACCGTGGTGAAAGGATGCTTGCGGTTCGATTCGCTGCTGGAGCGAAAGTTGACGCGATACACGCCCTGGTCGCCGTCGGGCGTGGTCACCCGCCGCAGTTCCGCATGGGGGAACCCGCTGCGGGCGATGAACACCGCGTCCTCCAGGCCGACGGGACTGTTGTTCGGAACCGCCCTGCTGCGGATGGCGGGGCCGTCGTTGCCGTGGCTCATGCCGGAAGAACCGGCCAGGGATTCCAGAATCTCGGGATAGCTCAGGTGAAAGCCGGTGAACGCCAACAGCAGCAGGATCGGCGCGCAGAACACGCCGACCAGCCGGTGCAGGTCGAAGGTCAGGCGCGCCGCGCCGGCATCGTGACGGACCGTGAACGCGCGCAGCAGTTGGTCGGCGCCCGGCCACCACAGGTAAAGCCCGGAGCCCACGGAAAGCATGAGCAGCAGGCCCAAAACGCCCACCGCGTTCCACCCCCAGCGCTCCAGGCCCAACCGGGTGTGCAGGTCGAGCAGCCAGGTGCCGGCCGTTTCCCCCCAGAACCGGTTGGCCACCACTTCGGCCGTATACGGGTTCACCGACACCATGAGCGGGGCATAAAACGCGCCGATGGTTTCGTGGGGCTGCTCGTACCAGGCGGTCATCATGCTCCGCGGCGAGCGGGGCAGTTCCAGCGTCCAGGAACCCTCGCGGCGCGGATGCGCCTGGCGCACCGCCTGCATGATCCGGTCCAGGGACGCATACTCCTTGCCCGGCTGGTCGACGACCAGGCGTGGATTCAGCAGTTCGTCCAGCTCCTCGCGGTAAACGCCAAGACTCCCGGTCAGCCCCAGCAAGGCGAACAGAAAGCCGAGGCCCAGCGCCAGAACACGGTGATAGCGCAGCCAATTTTCGCGGGTCAGCATGGATGGGGAAAGCTTATGAGAAAAAACGGGTGTGGATTATGACCCGGGACGGAGACGTCTTGCTGGACGATGGGCCGGGTTTGCGGACGTTACCAAGTTTGGACGCGGGCTGGTTCCCAAGCTCCAGCTTGGGAACGCGGCCTCGGAAGCTCCCGCTTCCATTTATCGCGAATGATGCGCCTCCTGACGTCGGCACATATATGGACTCCTCCCGCTTGCAAGCCTTTTCTTCATTGATGCGTCGGTCAAGTAACGCAGTTGCTGCCATATATCCGGCCTGTGTTTGAGGGATTGTATGCCCTCTGGCCTTGATGGTTATCCGCGTGTT
>DATDOO010000259.1:0-2742 GCA_035293245.1 Methylococcaceae bacterium | reverse complement strand
CCTACGTCAGTTCGACCAGCAGCACGGTGACCGGCGATTACGCGCTCAATGTCACCCAGACGGCAACGCAAGGGTTGCTGAACGGCGCGGCGGCGGCCTCGTTCGTGGTGGACGGCAACAACGACACCTTCAAAATCAAGGTGGATGGAGTCCAATCCGGAACGCTGACGCTGACGCAATCCGCCGGCTACACGGGGGCCACGCTGGCGGCGGAATTGCAGTCCCGCATCAACGGCGACAGCGCGCTGAAAGCCGCCGGGGCTGCCGTCGTTGTCAGCTACGACAGCGGCGCAAACCGTTTCGTCTTTCAGTCGAAGAGCTACGGTTCCGCTTCCAAGGTCGAAATCACCGAGGTGGATACCAGTAGCGCCGCCACGCTGGGATTGGCAGTGGCGGCCGGCACGGACGGCGTGGACGTGGCGGGAACCATCGACGGCCAAACAGCAACCGGCAAGGCGCAGGAGTTGACCGGCACGGGGGGCAATAGCGACGGCCTGAAAGTGTCGGTGACCGGCAGCACGGGTTACCGGGGAACGGTAAATTTCACCCGGGGGCTGATCGAGAAACTGGACAAGGTGCTGGCTGGCTTGCTGGACAGCACGGGCACGATCAGTTCCAAGACACAGGGTTTGGCGAAAACCCTGGAAAGCATCAACGACAAGCGCGAAGAGCTGGATCGGCGCATGGCCGACCTGGAAGAGCGTCTTTTGAAGAAGTTCAATGCCATGGACAGCCTCGTCGGACGCTTCCAAGCCCTTGGTAGCCGTCTGACCCAGCAGTTGGCCACACTGCCCTTGAATCAACAAAGCAACCAATAACGAGGTAACGCCATGTTTCCGGCTCAATACGCACTCAACGAATACCGCCAAGCCAACGTGGACGCTGGGGCGGCCTATGCCGATCCGCATATGCTGGTCGGCATGTTGTTCAACGGCTTGCAGGAAAAACTGTCCATCGCCAAGGGCGCGATGGGACGCAACGACAGCGCGGAAAAAGGCGAGGCGCTCGGCAAGGCCATCGACATTGTCGGATATCTGCAAGGTTGCCTGGACCTGGAAAAGGGCGGCGAAGTGGCCGCCAATCTGGATGCCCTGTACGACTATATGGCGATGCGCCTTCTCCAGGCCAGCGCCAGCAACGATGCCAGCATCGTGGACGAAATCCAGGGAATCGGGGGAAAAATCCAGGAGTCCTGGGAGGCCATCCGCGAAGACGCGGTGAAGCTGGCCACCCCCCAGCCGGAAAGAATGGAAGGTTGACCATGTCGGACCTTCGCGCCCAATGCCTGTCCGTGCTGGACTTGACCCGCGCCATCCTGGCGGCGGCGGCGGCGGGCGAGTGGGACGAGGTTTCCGCCCGGGAGGCGCAGCGCCAAGTGGCGCTGGAACGAATCTTCGCGGCTGAGGTCGCCGGCGAAGCGGATGCCTTCCTGCTGGCGGACATGATCGAACAGGTGCGGGAAATGGATAAAGCCATCTGCGAGACGGCGTGCCGCGAGCGCGACGCGATTGCCGCCGAATTGAACCGGCTGCGCAGGGGCCAGCGGCAGAGGCAAGCTTATCTGGACGTGGCGGACGCTGGCGTGTGAAGATTGGCCTGTCGAAGCCAAACAAGCATTTATTTTCTTGAGACTTTCCTCCGAGCAGCGTGCGGTCATCCGGGAAACGGCGAGCCTGGTTTTTGGCCAGGACGCCGAGGTGTGCCTTTTCGGTTCGCGCGTCGATGACGCGAAGCGCGGCGGGGATATTGATCTCCTCGTGCGATTGGCCACCATTGAACCCCAACGGCGGCGCAAGGCACTGAGGTTTGTGGCGTTGCTGCAGCAACGGCTTGGGGATCAGCCCATTGATGTCGCGGTTGTGGATCCTTCCACGGGACAGAATGCTTTTTGCCGCCAGGCCCAGGAAGCCGCGGTTCCTTTATGACCGGTGTTTCGGCATGGCAGCCGCTCGATCGTCTTCTCGCCCTCCTGGGTATCGTCCGCAGGGAGGGCGAACACCTGATTTACAGCTATCAACGGGTATTTCCGTCTCCTGTCACTCCCGAATGGGTAGGCGGTCTGGAGCAGGATCGGGAGAGGGCTGAGCGGCTGGAAGCCTTTGTTTCCCGCTATGGGCGCATGCAGGACACCATCGCCGATAAGTTGCTGCCCCGCTGGCTCGCCGCACTCGCCGAGCCGGTGGGCAGCCAGATCGAAAATCTTAACCGGGCGGAGCGTCTGGGTGCAGTGGAAGATACCATCCAATGGCTCGAGGCCAGAAAGCTGCGCAATCGCCTGGTGCACGAATACGCCATCGATCCGGCGGATTTTGCCGAGGACTTGAATCTCGCCGCCGTTTATACCCCGATGCTGGTTGAAACTTACAACCGGCTTCGAATCGATCTCGCGAAGCGATTGGGAATTGGTGAGGACCAGCTTCCGCCCTTTCTCTCTTTCCCAGCGGCTTGATGTCCTCCCCCGGAAAAGACCGCAAAATCCTCTACCGCTGCACCGAGTGCGGCCACGCGCAGAACAAGTGGGCGGGGCAGTGCGGCGGCTGCGGCGTGTGGAATACGCTGGTGGAAAGCCTGGAGGAGCGCCGTCCTTCCGCTGCGGGGCGGTTTGCGGGTTATGCCGGCGACGCGGGCCAGACACCCAAGCCGGTGTCGCTGGCCGAGGTGCCGGCGGAGGAAATCGAGCGCACATCCACCGGCCTGGCCGAACTGGACCGGGTGCTGGGCGGTGGCCTGGCGCCGGGCAGC
>DATDOO010000258.1:0-18497 GCA_035293245.1 Methylococcaceae bacterium | reverse complement strand
GACACGCGTGGCTTGCCTCCGGCTGGCTCAGTGCCTGGCGCACACCGAAGTGGCGCTGGACTCGGTCGAGGAGGACCACATCCGTCCGCGCCTCCTCTGCCGCCCGCTGCACAGCGAGCAACATGCCCCGTTCCAGGGCTTCAACCGCGCCCAGTTCGCTGTGCTGGAAGCGGCGATCCTGGTCAGCCGGCTCGACATCCTGCCCTGGGGCAAAATCGAAACCGAACTGGATTACCTCCGCATCATCCACGGCAAGACCGCCGGCGAACGGGAACAGGAAGCCTGGGACTGGCTGATGGAAACCGTCGCGGCGCACAAAAGAAAGACCATGACGTCGGAGGAACGCGAGGCGCGTATCCGCGAAATCATGGAGGTAACACACGCAGATCGGGTGACCGCCGAGTTCATCGTCGCACAGGAGCTGGGCGAGATCGAAGGCGACTGCATCGGCATCGAGCATGGCCATAGTAAAGGGGGTTGATTGGAAACAATCTTCAGCCTTCCGGGTTTAACTCCTTCCCCCCACGGGGGAAGGCCGGGATGGGGGCGATCAAAAAAGCCGCACGCCTTGATTTTACTCACCCCCACCCTCCCCCGCGGGGGGAGGGGAAAGTGGCACGTTCCGGTCTCCGCTGACCATTCCTGTCCATCCGGATGGAGAAAAGCATGACGGGCTTTCTGGCCAGCGTGGTCTCGTTGGAGGAAGCGCGCCTTGCTTTGCAGGGCGGTGCGGATCTCGTCGACCTGAAAAACCCGGCGGAGGGCGCGCTCGGCGCGCTGCCGCTCGCCACCGTGCGCCACGTGGTCGCGGAACTGGGCGGGAAGCGCCCTTTTTCCGCCACGGCGGGCGATTTGCCCATGTCGCCCCAGGTCGTGCGTGCGGCCGTGGAAACGCTGGCTGCCACCGGGGTGGACTACGTCAAGATCGGTTTTTTTCCCGGGGGCGATTGGGACGGTGTGCTGGAATCCCTCACCGGCATTGCCCGAAACGGCGCGCGGCTGATTGCCGTCTTGTTCGCCGACGACGGCCCCGCTCCGGAGTGGATCGAGCCCATCGCGCGGACCGGTTTCGCCGGCGTCATGCTCGATACCCGCGACAAACGCGCCGGCTCGCTGCGCGACCTTCTCGGCGAGGCCGAACTGCGCGCCTTCCTCGACAGGGGGCGCGGGTCGGGCCTCCTGCGGGGGCTGGCCGGGTCGTTGCGCGAGGCGGACATCGCGCCCCTCCTGGCCCTGCAGCCCGATTACCTCGGCTTTCGCGGCGCGCTGTGCGCCGCGACAAAACGCACCGCCGCGCTGGATATTCAGGCGCTAGGCAACGTGCGGCGGCGGATTCATCCTCTACTCTAACTCTATTAAGGGACCTCTGCCCCCATGGACGTATCCTTATCCTTCTGGAAAGAACTTCACCGCTTTGCCTGGCACGACAACCTCGGGCAGCTTCTCGCGCTCGCCCTGATCGTCGCGGGTCTGTTGTGGCGCTGGCGGCCGCAGGACCGCAAGCCGGTGGCCGCCACCCTGCTGTTTTTCCTGCTCACCCTCGGCGGACTCTTGCTTGGCGGCTTGCTGCATACCCTCGGCTTCGACCCCCTGGCTCGCGGCGTGCGCGAAATCAGTATCCTCGCCGGAGGCATGGCGCTGGTCCGGCTGTCCGGCCTGTTCCTGTTCCGCCTCCTCCTGCCCCTGTTCCGGGTCCAGCCCCTGCGCATCCTGGAAGACCTGGCGGAACTGGTCGGTTATTGCGCCTGGTTCATCGTCCGCCTGCACGAGGCCGGGCTGGATTTGTCCGGCATCGTCACCACCTCGGCGGTAATGACCGCAGTGCTGGCGTTTTCCATGCAGGACACGCTGGGCAACATTCTCGGCGGGTTGGCGCTGCAACTGGACAATTCCATCCAGACCGGCGACTGGATTCGCGTGGACGACGTGACCGGCCGGGTGGTGGAAATTCGCTGGCGCTACACCGCCGTCGAGACGGTGCAGTGGGAAACGGTGATCATCCCCAACAGCCAGTTGATGAAAGGCAAGTTCGCCGTGCTCGGGCGAAAGCGCGGCAATCCGGCGCAGTGGCGGCGTTCGGTCGAATTCAGCGCTCCGGCGGACATCCCGTCCGGCAAGATCATCCAGACCGCGGAAAAAGCGGTGCGCGAGGGCAATATCGCCAACATCGCCAACTGGCCGTCCGCGTGTTGCGTACTGCTGGGCTTCGACGCGGGAATCTCGCGCTATTCCCTGCTTTACTGGCTCCTGGACCCCGGTCAGGACGGTCCGACGGCGTCGGAAACGCGCAGCCGCATCTTCGCCGCCCTGCAACGGGCGGGGGTGCGCTTCGCTTACCCGGAATATCACGTCGACCTGACGCAACGCGACGAAAAGCACGAGCAGGCCAAGCTGACGCGCCGCCTGCGGGAGCGCCTGGACGCCCTGCGCCATGTGGAACTGTTCAGCGCCCTGCGCGAAACCGAGTTGAGCGAGATCGGCGAGCGGCTGGTCTACGCGCCTTTCGCCCAGGGAGACACCATCACCCGCCAGGGGGCGGTGGCCCACTGGCTGTACATCCTCACCAGCGGCGAGGCCGACGTATTCCTGGAACTGCCGGACGGCGGGCGGCGGCGGATCGATACGGTGCGGGGCGGCCAATTCTTGGGAGAAATGGGGCTGATGACCGGTGCGCCGCGTAGCGCCACGGTGATCGCCAAAACGGAAGTTTTGGCTTACCGGCTCGACAAGGAGTCTTTCCAGGACGTGCTGGCCCGCCGCCCGGAACTGGCCGAGGAAATCAGCGCCTTGCTGGTGCGGCGCCGTTTCGCCCTGGAAAACCTGCAACACGAGCTGGACTCCGAATCCGCCGCCCAGCAGATGGCGCAGCAACAGAACAACCTGCTCGGCCGGATTCGGGGATTCTTCGGGCTGGAATAGGGCTTAAACGTCGGCCGGGGGCGTCGGGGCGGCCGCCATGGCGAATTCCAGCGACGAAAAAAACGAACTCGGGTTTCCTTTCCGCGCAACCCGCGCGGAATCGGTCGTCAGTGCAGCGCCGCCGGTCCAGCCCCTGGCTGCGGCAAGCTTTCCCGAACCCACCGTGGCCAGACATCGAGGGGCCAACCCGCTTTCGCATAGGCCCCGTGCAGAATGGCAAGCCATTGCCGCAACGGCTTGGCTTCGAGCCCCAAAGTCGCCTGCTGGCCATTTGTGCCGCGGAAGGTCATATGGATACCCCGCTCGGTGTTGGCGATGTCCACGGACAGCGCGAGCCAGTCCCGGCTCTCGGATGTTGCCCGCACCGGGGGCTGGGGCTTCAGTTCGGACTTGGCGGCTTCCTGGGCAAAACCATGCATGGCCTCGGCGCGTGGACTATCGGCGGCGGCCCCTTGCCGTTCCACGGAGCGCAGCACCAAGGGAAGCATGCGCTGAAGCAGGCGGAAACTGAGCCAGATGACCACTGGCGCGGCATTCGTTACCTCGCCCGACAGGCGGATCCGGTCCTCTGCCTCGATGTATTCGGTGGTGACACGTTGGAGAGTCTGCGTCATCGAATCGTTCTCATGTCCTTGGTGGCGATGCATTTCCGCCAGTCGACCCCCTGTCGCCGAATTGAGTGCTTCCTGTTGCACCCCGTGAAAGTGAAAGTACCCGCCTTTCCGCGATGCGTGCGCGATCGTTCAGCCAGTCTTATCCCGCGATGCCATTATGCCGCAGCAAGGCGTCTATGGCAGGCTCCCGCCCGCGGAATGCATGGAACAGTTCCATCGCCGGCCGTGAGCCACCCTTTTCCAGCACGTTCTCCAGGAAACTGCGCCCGGTCTCCGGGTTGAAGACGCCGGTCTCCTCGAACAGGGAATAGGCGTCTGCCGACAGCACCTCCGCCCATTTGTAGCTGTAATAGCCCGCCGCGTACCCGCCGGCGAAGATGTGGGAGAAGCTGTGCGGGAAGCGGTTGAAGGCGGGCGGGACGACCACCGCGACTTGCCGGCGCACTTCGTCCAGAATTTCATAGACGCGCCCGCCTTTTTCGGGATCGTATTCCCCGTGCATGCGCAGGTCGAAGATTGCGAATTCCAGCTGCCGCACCATCTGCATGCCGGACTGGAAATTCTTGGCGGCGAGCATTTTCCGGTACAAGTCCTCGGGCAGCTTCTCGCCCGTCTGCCAGTGGCCGGAGATCAAATCCAGCGCCTCGCGTTCCCAGCAAAAGTTTTCCATGAACTGGCTGGGCAGTTCCACCGCGTCCCATTCCACGCCGTGGATGCCCGAGGCGGCCAGGTAGTCCACTTTGGTCAGCATGTGATGCAGGCCGTGGCCGAATTCGTGGAACAGGGTCACCACATCGTCGTGGCGCAACAGGGAGGGCTGTTCCCGGGTCGGGGGCGGGAAGTTGCAGGTGAGGTAGGCGACCGGGGTCTGGATTGCGCCGTCCAGTTTCCGGCGGGTGACGCAGTCGTCCATCCAGGCGCCGCCGCGCTTCTTCGGCCGGGCGTACAAATCCAGGTAGAACTGGCCGCGCAGGTTGTTGTTGTTGCCCGCCGCGTCGCGGATTTCGTAAAAGCGCACGTCCGGATGCCACACGTCCACGCCTTCCACGGCACCGATGCGGATACCGTAAAGTTTTTCCACGATGGCGAACATCCCTGCGGTGGCCTGTTCGGCGGGGAAGTAAGGGCGCACCTCCTCTTCCGACAATTGGTAGCGGTGCTGGCGCAGTTTTTCCGCGTAGTAGCCGATGTCCCACACCTCCAGCTTTTCCACGCCGTGCTCCTCGCGGGCGAAAGCTTCCAGTTCGTCCAGGTCGCGGCGCGCCACCGGCCGGGAGCGCTCCGCCAGATCGCGCAAAAAACCCAGGACCTGTTCGCTCGATTCGGCCATCTTGGTGGTCAGCGACAACTCGGCGAAATTGGCGTAGCCGAGCAATTGGGCTTCTTCGTGGCGCAGTTTCAGGATGCGCTCCATCAGTTCCGTGTTGTCCCACTTGCCGGCGTTGGGGCCCACATCGGAGGCGCGGGTCACGTAAGCCTCGTACATTTCGCGGCGCAACTCCCGGTCGTCGGCGTAGGTCATGACCGCCACGTAGGACGGGAACTCCAGGGTGAACAGCCAGCCTTCCACCTCGTCCTGTTCGGCGCGCTCGCGGGCCATGGTCTGCGCCGACTCCGGAAGGCCCGCCAGATGCGCCGGATCAACGATGCGCTTGTGCCAGCCGTGGGTGGCGTCCAGCAAGTTGTCCTCGAACTTGGAAGTGATTTCCGACAGCTCGCGGGCGATGTCCTTGAAGCGCGCTTTCTTGTCGTCCGGCAAGTCCACGCCGGAGAGGTGGAAGTCGCGCAGGGCGTCGTCGACGATTTTCTTCTGCACGTCGTCCAGACGGAGAAAACCCGCCCGCTCCGCGAGCATCTTGTACGCCTCGAAAAGCTTGCGGTTGTGGCCCAGTTCCGTGCCGTATTCGGACAGGAGCGGCAGGCAGGCATTGTAGGCGGTGCGCAATTCGTCGCTGTTGACCACGGCGTTCAGGTGTCCGACCGGCGACCAGGCGCGGCCCAGACGATCGTCGAGATTCTCCAGGGGCACGACCAGGCTGTTCCACGTGAAACATTTTGCCTCGCCGAGCAGCGCGTCGACCGCCTTGCGGTTTTCCGCCAGCAAGTGGCGGATGGCCGGCCCCACATGCTCGGGACGGATGCGCGAGAACGGTGGCAGGTGAAACGATTCAAGAAGCGGGTTTTTGTCGGTCATGGGTGTTTTCACATCAGGAAAGGAAAAAGCGCGTCAGCACGCAGGTCATGAAGTCGTGGTCCAGCACGCCAGCGCTCTCGCGCACGCTGTGCATGGCCCACATGGGGTTGCCGACATCTACCGTCGGAATGCCCAGTTGGGCGGCGCTCATGGGGCCGATGGTGCTGCCGCAGGCCAAGTCGCCGCGATGGGAGTAGCGTTGCACCGGAACTTGCGCCTCCTGGCACAGGAGCGCGAAGCGCGCTTCGGCCACGCTGTCGGTGGCGTAGCGCTGGCAGGCGTTTAGCTTGATGACCGGGCCGCCGTTCACCCGCACCACGTGCTGAGGATCATAGGCGTTGGGGAAGTTGGGATGGTAAGCGTGGGCCATGTCGGCGGACACCAGAAAGCTTTTCGCCATGGCGCGACGATAATCTTCCTCGTCGCAACCGAGTGCAGCGGATACGCGGCGCAACACGTCGGCAAGGAAACTGCCGCCCGCCCCTTCCGCGCTCTCGCTGCCAACTTCCTCGTGATCGAAGCAGGCCAGGACGCGTGTCGCGGCAGTATCGTTGCCGACTCCCGCCAACAGTGCGCTGAGGCCGGCGTGACAGGAGGCCAGATTGTCCAGCTGACTGTCGGCGAGGAATTCCTCCTCCGCGCCCCAGAATGCGCCCGGCTGGGTATCGAAGACGTGCAGCTCCCAGCCCAGGATGTCTTCCGGCGCGCACCCCGCGGCGCGCTCGGCCAGCTGGCTGCGGAAGCGTGCCTGCGGCGGTGCGCCGTTCAGTCCCGCCCACAGCAAGGGCAATTCGAACTGCTTGTGGAACTTCAGCCCTTCCTCGTTCACCGCGCGGTTCATGTGGATGGCGAGATTGGGCAGACGCAGCAATGCCTTCTCAAAACGCACCAGGCGTGTGGCCACCTCTTTACCGTCACGCACGGCCAAGCGGCCGGCAAGGCTCAAATCGCGGTCGGCGAAGGTGGCGAGGATGGGCCCGCCGTAAATCTCCACCCCCAAGCGCACCAAAGGCTCGGCGACGTAGGGGGCGTTGGGCCGCAGGCGCAAGCCCGGCGAATCCGTGTGCGCGCCAAGCAGACGGAAACCGTGTTCGGCCGGCGCGGTAGTCCCGGCGATGAAGGCAATGACGGAGGAACCGTCGCGCACCACGCAGTAACAGCCGCCCGGTTCCACATCCCAGCGCTCCCCTTCGTCGAGGCGGCGGAAGCCTTGGGCGGACAGGCGATCGAGAAGTGTCGCGGCGGCGTGCCAGGGGCTGGGACTGGCATCGATGAAATCCAGCAAGTCCTGGGCGTGGCGGCGCTGTTCCGGCGTGACGAGGCTCATCGCACTTCTCCTTGGCCGTCGGAAAAAGCGGCCTCATAAGCGGCGCGCACCTCGGCGTTGAAACACACCAGCAATACCGTTTCCGGCAAAGGCTGATCCGCGAGCGACTGCTGCAAAGCCTTCACCGCCACCCGCGCCGCCTCGTCGATCGGGTAGCCGTACACCCCGCAGGAAATGGCCGGAAAAGCCACGCTCTTGCAGCCGTGCTCGCGCGCCAGGCTCAACGACTCCCGGTAGCAGCCCGCCAGCAACTCGGCCTCGCCATGGCCTCCGCCGTGCCACACGGGTCCCACGGTGTGGATGACATATCGCGCCGGCAAGCGGTAGCCTTGGGTGATTTTCGCCTGCCCGGTCGGGCAGCCGCCCAGGGTACGGCACTCGGCCAGGAGTTCGGGGCCGGCGGCCCGATGGATGGCGCCGTCCACCCCGCCGCCGCCGAGCAGGGAGGAGTTGGCCGCGTTGACGATGGCGTCCACGGCCAATTGGGTGATGTCGCCGTCCACGAGTTCGATGCGTGTCATGTCAACGAGCGGCGGGCCGCGCCTCCCTGGATTATGAAAGGTAGCACTCCCACCACGCTTGTCTTCTTCAGCCTAGGCACCCCCCTTTTGGAAAAGGGGGCAGGGGGGATTTTCCGGGCATTCCCCCGAGGCGGGACTGTCAAATCCCCCCTAACCCCCCTTTGCGAAAGGGGGGAACCGGATCGGGTTCGGGGCAGGATTACCCGGAAACACGGGGTAAATAAGGTTGCTGCAAATTTCATGTGAGAGCCTCCGCAAGCGTATCGATCAGCAACCCCGCCGCCGGGGAAAGTTCCGCGCCGAAAACCAGGATGCCGTCCTCATGCCCCCCCATGACCAACAGCCCCGGCAGGACTGAAGCCGCCGCCATCTTGCGGGCCTCACCGGCCAATTCCGGCGTGCCGTAGGCGCAATCGGCCGAAATAACGGCTAGCCGCAAGCGGCGGGCCTCGCGCCAGATTTCCGGGCAGTGGACGTGAATGACAAAACGGATGCGCGCATCGGCGGCATACAGGGCCGCGTGGGTCAGGGCTTCCGAGGACGGCGGCACCGGGCCTTCGGCGCGCAAGGCGTTGTCTGCCGGCGACGCCCACACGACCCGGACATAGTGTTCCGCTTCCAGATGCGTCAGGTGGCCGGTTTGGGTGGCGGTGACGAGGAATGTTTCGCCCTCCAGCCGTTGGCTGAGATTGCCGTAGCCCAGACCCCCGTAACGCGCCGGATCCTGGCCGATCAACCCCAGTCGATGCAGGACGGTGCGCCAGGCGGTCAGGCGCGCGAGACCGGGGAAACATTGCGGCGGAGCATAAACGTGATCCAGCCGGTATTTGACGACGCCTTCGCGCTCCACCCCTCACCCCTTCTCGCTGTCCGGCTCGCCGATCCACCTTTGCACCACCAGCGAGCCGATCAGATCGCCCTCCACGTTGACGGCGGTGCGGAAGGCGTCCAGCAGCCGGTCGATGGGCAGCAGGATGGCGATGGCTTCCACGGGCAAGCCGACCGATTGCAACACCATGGCCAGAGTCACCATCCCGGCGCTGGGAATGCCGGGCGCGCCGATGGCGGCGAGCATGGCGATGAAGAACACCACGCACTGCTGCAAGAGGTTCAGGTCGATGCCGCTCAATTGGGCGACGAACAGCGCGGCGGCCGCTTCGTACAAAGCGGTGCCGTCCATGTTGACGGTGGTGCCCAGGGGGATGACGAAACCGGACACGCCCGGATCGATCTTGAAGTTGTGCTTGGCGCAGCTCAGCGTCACCGGCATGGTCGCGGAACTGGACGCGGTGGCGAAAGCCGTGAGCAACGCTTCGCGCGAGCCGGCGAAGAAGCGGCGCGGCGACACGCCGGCCGCGGCGTAGAGAAGAAGCGGGAGCACCACCACGCCGTGGAACAGGGTGCTGCCCAGCACCACGACGACGAATTTGCCGAGACCTGCAAGCAATTCGGCGCTTTGCGTTGCCGCAAGCTTGGCCAGCAAGGCGAAGATACCCAGGGGCGCCAGGAGCATGATCCAGCCGACGATTTCCATGATCAGCACCCACGCCTCGTTCAGCAGCTTGAGCAAACCCTGGGTCCGCTCGCCGCAGGCCACCAGACCTGCGCCGGCGAAGAGGGCGAAAATCACCGTTGCCAATACTTCGCCCTGCGCCATGGCTGCCACCGGGTTCAGAAATAAGCCATGGGCAAATTTCTGCGCGAACTCGCCCAGCGTCAGCTTCTGGGTATTGAAGCTCCCCATGGCCTCACGGAAGGATGCGACATCCAGCCCTTCGCCGGGGCGGAACACGTTGGCGACCAACAGGCCCAAGCCCACCGCCAGGGTGGTCGTGGTGAGAAAAAACAGCAGCGTCAGCCGCCACACGCGTCGGCCATGCGCGTGCCCGGCCAGATTGGCCACGCCGGCGGCGATGGAGAGAAATATCAGGGGAATCAACACCATCTTCAGCAGGTCGATGAAAACCTGACCGATGATGCCGCACAGGGAAAGCGCCGCGACCCGGAAAGGCGCATCCGGAGCCAGGTTCGCCAGGCCGAGCCCGAGCATCAGCCCGGCGAAGGCGCCGAGAAGGATTTTCGTATTCAGGGACAGGCGCATGTCGAGCCGGGAAATGCGCCGGGAAAAATCAGGCCTTGGGCAGGGTCACGCCCGTCTGGCCCTGGTACTTGCCTCCCCGATCACGGTAGGAGGTTTCACACACCTGGTCGGCGCCGAGGAACAGCACCTGGGCCACGCCCTCGTTGGCGTAAATCTTGGCCGGCAGGGGCGTGGTGTTGGAGAACTCCAGGGTCACGTGGCCCTCCCATTCGGGTTCCAGGGGTGTCACGTTGACGATGATGCCGCAGTTGTGGACGAAAATCCCATCCTCCAGGGCGAAGTTGCCGGCTTCGGGGACGGTCAAGCAAAAGACATCGTGCTCGCCGCCCAGGGAATGCACGGCCGCGACTTTGTGATTGCGCAACGGCTGCGCCGCCTTGCCCCGGAAGGCGGCCAACACTTCGGGAAAACGGCGGAAAGTGCTGCGATCGCAGTCGAGCATCCGGGCGGCGGCGCGAATCGAGCCGGTCTGGTGCAAGGCCGCATTGACCGTCTCGGCGGTAATTTCCTCGCGCAGGCGCAGACCTCGGGCGTGTTCGGCCTGGACCCGGCGGCGCTCGTCGCCGGCGTTCCGCCAGGCGGCGCGCATGCGTTCGCCCTGGCGCTCACGCTCGGCCTGGCTGCGATAGCGTTCCAGCATCGCCTCCCGATGGGCCGCCCGAGTCGCGTCGGAAACGTGTTGTCGCGCCGCGAGAAGTTCGCAGCGCACCTGCCGGTAGTCATCCTCGTGCCAGAAGCGCCGGGCGCGTTCGCTTTGCAGGCTGGCATAGCGTTCGGCCCATTCCTGATCCTGCATGCGCGACTGCAAGGCGGCGCGAATGGCGGCGCCGTGTTCGTCCGGATCGAACTCGTCGCCGAAATTTTCTGCGTTGTGCAGGGCGGCGATATGGGCCGCCGCGTCCATGCGCACGATATTCCAGGGATTGTTGTTGAGACGGTCGCGATCGACGTGATGCCGATGGGTGTCGGTGTCATCGGCATAAATGCCGTGGCGCAGATTCCAGTCGTCGGCCAGGCGGTGGGTCGGATAAAGATGGCCGTTGAGGGGCTGATAAACCATTTCGTAGCCGCGCGCCAAATTGCGGTACAGGGGCATCAGCGAGATGCCGGGGGACAGTTCGCCGGCGGCCAGCCAGCGGCCGTCCCGCAGCATGAACAGGTGATCGGGCGTGGCATGGATGACACCGCCATTGTCCAGTTCCACCTCCACCAGGTTGTCGTGGCCCACGTGGCGTGGGGCATCGAGGCGGGCAACGATCAGGCGGCCGTTTTCCCCAATGCTGTAACCCCAGAACATCTCGCCCGTCTCGGCGCGGCGGGCCATTTCCTCCAGGGTCGGCGCCGTGCCATCGACCAGGGCAACACGGGTGTCGCCGCGAAAACAGCGGGCATAGGTCGATTTTCCCAGACACACCACCAGCACGTCGCGCGGGATGCGGAAATATTCCACCGTGCGCGCCAAGGCGAAAGAGTTGGGCGGGATGATGCACACGTCCGACTTGACGTTGACGAAGCTGCTCTCGTCGAAATTCTTGGGATCGACGATGGCGGAATTGATGTTGGTGAAAATCTTGAATTCGTCGGCGCAGCGGATGTCGTAGCCGTAGCTGGAGGTGCCATAGGAAATGACCCGGCCGTTGTCGGCGTGGCGCACCTGCCCCGCCTCGAAGGGTTCGATCATGCCGTACTCGGCCGCCATGCGGCGGATCCACTGGTCGGATTTGATGGCCATCAGTTCGAATCCCTTGAGTGAGCATTCCCGGCGAAGAAAGGCGGATGCTGACGTGTTGCTTCGTATTCGCTTCGAGTGAAAAACGGCCAGACGGCTTCATCGGCCCCGGCACTGCGCCATTTGCGGAGCGTCCAAAACCGCCCAAACCAGCCCAACGTAAACAGGGACAACAGCACCACGGGAATTTGCGAAATACCCGTAATTTCGGGATAGCGGTATGGAAGTCCCGAACGCAGGAAGAGAACGATGCGAGCGAGCCAAGTTCGGCCTTCACGCGTCAGCGCCCAGCGCTCGACAAGTTTGTGTTCTTCTATGTCGTCATACAGAGGCCAAATTCCGTGAACATAGATATCGTGCAGCGCTTTCTCTTCGCTGAGGGGGAGTGCATCTTCAAACTGCCTGTTGGTTACGGCGCCAGCGGCAAGGCGCCGTACAAGTCGCGCAATATATTTCCTGGCGCTTCCATCAATGAATTCGCTCATTGTCTCCGCCGACTGTTTAATTGGTCACCACGCCAATCCCACCCAGCCGCCCGCTGTAATCCTTGGGCCGCAAGGCCAGCCGGCCGGCCAGCTTGCGTGCCACGTCAAAGTACATGCGGGCGATGGGACCGTCCGGGTCCGCCACCACGGAGGGGTGGCCATTGTCGGCGTTTTCGCGGATGCTGATGTCCAGGGGCAGGGAGCCGAGCAGTTCGACGCCGTACTTGCGCGCCATCTTCTCACCACCGCCCGTGCCGAATATGTGCTCGGCGTGGCCACACCGGGAGCAGATGTGCACGCTCATGTTCTCCACCAGACCCAGTACCGGCACGCCGACCTTCTCGAACATGGCCAGCCCCTTTTGCGCGTCCAGCAGGGCGATGTCCTGGGGCGTGGTGACGATCAGCGCGCCGGCCAGCGGCGCCTGCTGGCAGAGGGTCAACTGGGTGTCGCCGGTGCCCGGCGGCAGATCGACAATCAGGTAGTCCAGATGGTCCCACAGCGTGTTGTTGAGGAGCTGCTGCAGGGCATTGGTCACCATGGGCCCGCGCCAGATCATGGGCGTGTCTTCCTCGACGAGAAAGCCGATGGAGTTGACCTGCACGCCGTAGGAAACCTTGGGCAGCATGTTTTTGCCGTCCGGGCTTTCCGGCGCGCCGGAAACGCCCAGCATCCTGGGCTGACTGGGGCCGTAAATGTCGGCGTCGAGAATGCCGACCCGCGCGCCCTCGCCGGTCAGCGCCAGCGCGAGATTGACGGCGACGGTGCTTTTGCCCACCCCGCCCTTGCCCGAGGCCACGGCGAGGATGTTCTTCACCCCCGCCAGCGGTTTGAGCGCCTTCTGCACCGTGTGGGCGACAATTTCGCTGTCGATGGCGACATCCACCCGCTCCACGCCGGTTGCAGCGCGCAACGCTTCGGCAACTTCCCCGCCCAGCGCCTCGCGGCAGCGGCCGACGGGATAGCCGACCTTCAACCGGACGAACACCGCGCCGTCCTCGACGCGCACTTCGCGCACCGACTTGCCGGAAACCCAGTCCAGCCCGGCATTGGGATCGGTCAGCCGCCCCAGGACGGCAGCGATGTCGTCTTTCGTGGCGGCCATCGGGTCAGCGCTTCATCATCTCGAAGAACTGGGCGTTGGTCTTGGATTCCTTGAGCTTGCCCAACAGAAATTCGCTGGCGGACATCTCGTCCATCGGCTGGAGAATCTTGCGCAGAATCCAACATTTTTGCAGCTCGCCTTCATCGACCAGGTATTCCTCGCGGCGGGTGCCGGAGCGGTTGATGTTGATGGCCGGGTACGAGCGCCGCTCGGCCAGCTTGCGGTCCAAATGGAGTTCCATGTTGCCGGTGCCCTTGAACTCCTCGTAGATCACCTCGTCCATACGCGAGCCGGTATCCACCAAGGCCGTCGCGATGATGGTCAGCGAACCGCCCTCCTCGATGTTGCGCGCCGCGCCGAAAAAGCGCTTGGGCCGCTCCAGGGCGTTGGCGTCGACGCCGCCGGTGAGAATCTTGCCGGAAGCCGGCACCACCGTGTTGTAAGCGCGCGCGAGGCGGGTGATGGAATCGAGCAGGATCACCACGTCGCGCTTGTGTTCCACCAGGCGCTTGGCCTTCTCGATGACCATTTCGGCCACCTGCACGTGGCGGGTCGGCGGTTCGTCGAAGGTGCTGGAGACCACCTCGCCCTTCACGCTGCGCTGCATTTCGGTGACTTCCTCCGGGCGCTCGTCGATGAGCAGCACGATCAGATAGACATCCGGGTTCTTTTCGGCGATGGAATGGGCGAGATTTTGCAGAATCATGGTCTTGCCCGCTTTCGGCGGGGAGACGATCAGGCCGCGCTGCCCCTTGCCGATGGGCGCGACCAGGTCGATGACCCGCGCGGTCAGGTCTTCCGTGGAGCCGTTGCCCAGTTCCAGCTCGAAGCGCCGGTTGGCGAACAGGGGCGTCAGGTTGGAAAAGTTGATCTTGTGCTTGGCGTTTTCCGGCGGCTCGTAGTTGATCTCCTCGACCTTCAGCAGGGCGAAATAGCGTTCGCCTTCCTTGGGGGGGCGAATCTTGCCGGACACCGTATCGCCGGTGCGCAAGGAAAAACGGCGCACCTGGGCGGGGGAAACGTAAATGTCGTCCGGCCCGGCCAGGAAGGAACCGTCGGCGGTGCGCAGGAAACCGTAACCGTCCTGGAGAATTTCCAGCACGCCGTCGCCGAAGATATCCTCCCCGCTTTTGGCGTGCTTCTTGAGGATGGAGAAAATGAGATCCTGCTTCTTGGCCCGGGCGACGCCTTCGATGGCGAGGGATTCGGCGATTTCGATCAGTTCGGGAACGGGTTTGCGTTTGAGGTCGGTCAGATTCATGGAGGATGGCCGGGTGGGAAGAGAGAGCGGGTCAGGGATTTGCAGGTCCGCCCCGAAGCGGGACGCCGTGGCGGCAAAGCCGGAAAGGATAGGCGGATCGGGAAACCGGGAGCGGGTTCAGAACTGAACCGGAAGAAACTCTAGCATGGGAATCTGGCGCTGTCCAAGCAAAAGCGCGATCGGAAACGGGTCACAAGGCCCCGTCGATGAACGCGGCCATTTGCGACTTGGACATTGCACCGACCTTGGTGGCCTCGACCTCGCCGTTCTTGAACAGCATCAAGGTCGGAATCCCGCGCACGCCATAGCGTTGCGGGACATTGGGATTTTCGTCGATGTTGATCTTGGCCACGGTGAGGCGGCCGGCGTAATCCTTGGCGATCTCCTCCAGCACCGGCGCAATCATGCGGCACGGGCCGCACCACTCTGCCCAGTAATCCAAAAGGACCGGTGTGCCGGATTTCAAGACGGCAGCATCGAAATTGTCGTCGGTGACATGGGCAATGGTTTCGCTCACGCTACGCTCCGGGAGTTTTCGGAAATTGATGAGAAGGCCGGGAAAGGAATGCCGCCGGTGAAAGGCGGGGATGGGAAAAGCCTGTGCTCAATTTCAGCCGAAACCGGCGCGGAATGCAAGAGAGCGCCCCATCCATCCGGCCCGATATGCTAAATTTATCCGTCCGCGTCAGCGCGCGACTCTTCTTTTTTCCCTTCTGGTATTTTCACGATGAGCAGCATTCAGCGTCATTCCACCCTCGGCGTTCAAGTCGGCGCCGTGCGAATCGGCGGCGGCGCGCCGGTGGTGGTTCAATCCATGACCAACACCGACACCGCCGACGTGGCCGGCACGGTCCGGCAGGTGGCCGATCTGGCCCGCGCCGGTTCCGAACTGGTGCGGGTGACGGTCAACAACGAGGACGCGGCGCGCGCCGTGGCGGAAATCCGCGAGCAACTGGATGCGCAGAACTGCAACGTGCCGCTGATCGGCGACTTCCACTTCAACGGCCACAAACTGCTGGAAAAATTTCCCGCCTGCGCGGAAGCGCTGGGCAAGTACCGCATCAATCCGGGCAACGTCGGCAAGGGTTCCAAGCGCGATCCGCAGTTCGCGCAGATGATCGAATTCGCCTGCCGTTACCACAAGCCGGTGCGCATCGGCGTCAACTGGGGCAGCCTCGACCAGGCGGTTTTGACCCGCCTGATGGACGAAAACCGCGAACTGGCCCAGCCGCGCGAACTGGTGGAAGTGCAGCAGGACGCGGTTATCACCTCCGCCCTGGAAAGCGCGCAAAGGGCCGTGGAACTCGGCCTGCCGAAAAACAAGATCGTGCTGTCCTGCAAGATGAGCGGGGTGCAGGAGCTGATTTCCGTGTACCAGCGCATGGCGGCGCGCAGCGATTACGCCCTGCACCTGGGGCTGACCGAGGCGGGCATGGGCTCCAAGGGCATCGTCGCTTCCACGGCGGCCCTGGCGGTGCTGCTGCAGCAGGGCATCGGCGACACCATCCGCATTTCGCTCACGCCTGAGCCGGGCGGCGCCCGCACCCAGGAAGTGGTGGTGGCGCAGGAAATCCTGCAGACCCTGGGGCTACGCTCCTTCACCCCGCTGGTCGTCTCCTGCCCCGGTTGCGGGCGCACCACCAGCGACTACTTCCAACACCTGGCGCAGAAAATCCAGACCTACCTGCGCGACAAGATGCCAGAGTGGAAAAAGAAATACCCCGGCGTGGAGGAGATGCACGTGGCCGTCATGGGCTGCGTGGTCAACGGCCCCGGCGAGAGCAAGAATGCCAACGTGGGCATCAGCCTGCCGGGAACCGGCGAATCGCCGGTCGCGCCGGTGTATGAGGATGGCGAAAAAACCGTCACCCTCAAGGGCGACTACATCGCCGAGGAATTCCAGGCACTGGTGGAACGCTACGTGGAAAGCCACTACGCCCCGCGGAACTGAACCCGGCGCGACGAGTTAAATCGCCTCCAGCCGTACCTGATCCAGCAGCGGCCCGACTTCCGCGGGGCCGATCATGGCCACGTCCTGCCGCAGGGCGTTGGCCGCCCCGGCGGCAGCGGCGTAGCGCAGACGTTCTTCCCAGGAGAACCCGGTCAGCCAGCCGTGGGCCAGACCGGCCAGATAACAGTCGCCGCAACCGACCGGATTGATTTGGCGAATGGCCGGAGGGAACACGCGCCAGCGGCCTTCCCGCCGGCTGATTATTTCGACGGCCGCATCGCCGTCGGTAATGTGCAACTCCTCCACCCGCTCCCAGCCGCGGCTGTTCGCCCATTCCTGGCGGTTGGGCGCGGCCAGGCCGGGCGCCACGGCACCTTCCAGCGCCCGACTCATGGCCGGGCCGTAAGCATCCAGCCAGCAGGGCACTCCGCGGCGGGCGCACAGTTCCAGCAACTCCGCATACAGCGGCTCGGCCGCCGGGTCCGGCACCGAGCCGCTGGCGATGACCAGCCTTACGGAGTCGAGCAGTTTTTCCACCTGTTCCAGTAAAGCCGCACACTCCGCCGATGTGACCGGAAAGCCGCCGGGAAACACCGTGGTGGGATGCCCCTCGGCACCGCCCGCCATGAAGCCCACCCGCAAGGTTGCGGCCGTTTGCACAAAAGCGTCCGCGACGCCCTCCGCCCGCACCAGTTCCCGCAACCACGCGCCGCTGTGGCCTCCGGCGAAGCCGGTCAAAACCACCGCATGGCCGTGCCGCGCCAACACCCGCGCCACGTTGACCCCCTTGCCCTCGGCCGCCACCGCCATGGCCGCGACGCGGTTGACGGCGCCCGGCGTGAATTCGCCGGCGTGGACCAGATTCAGCAGCGGATTGGCGTTGACGGCCAGTACGTCGAAGTTCATGGATTAGGACCGGGAAACGGCAGAAGGAGACGGTGAAAAGGGCGGTACGGGAAATGGTGCGGTTAGGTATACATCGAGGTAGGCCAACGGCGGGCGCTGTAGAAGACGCGCGAGAATTCCACCGTGCCATGACGGACACGGTAGCCGGGTAGGGTACGCATCCGTACCTTTCCAGGGTCTTGCTTCATCGGCGAACTCCGGAATTGGTATGCGATGCATACCCTACATGGCTTCGTGCCCGAGAGCTATCTCAGCTTCTGCCCGCTCCTTGCGTCGTAAATGGGCGTGGGGCGGTTCAAGCCGCCGGTGGCGCCGGAAAGCACGAAGACTTCTCCATCGGAAAGCCCGCGTAGGGTGCAATAGCGTCCTCGCGTATTGCGCCGCATGGCTAGATATTGGCCATAGTCCAATTAATGGGCTGGTCAGGCATGGACTTCAACGAACGCACTCGATGAATGGGGCGGAGGAAGTATGTGGCCTTCCTCTTTGAGTCCTTCAATGTGAAATTCAATGGCTTCCTGAATCAGCTGCAATACTTCCTCGCGGGACTCTCCGGCGGCAATGCAGCCTGGAAGATCCGGAACGTAGGCTCCAAAACTTGTTGGGCCTTCTTCAACTACAACCAAATAACGCATAACGAGACACCTATTTCTTCAAACCCGCTTGCTTCAGGACACTGTTCAGCGTATCCGCCGGAACATCCACGCTGAGTTTACCTGCCCCGGTAACGGTTCCCGGCTTGATCGGATGGTGAAACTGACGATGGCTTCCCCGCTGGCGGACCTGGACCCAGCCGTCCGATTCAATCAGTGCGACAAGGTCTTTGACTTTCATGCACAAAGAATCGCATGGATACCGTGCGGACTGGGGCAGATAGTCGCAAAGCCAGCCGGCGTGGGTGATGAAAGATGCATGGAGTCCGTTTCCTTCCGCTTGTGGTTCCAGAGGGCGACAGGTTTGTTGCCGTTCGCGGGCGAAGCCGCGATTGCCGATCATAGGTGCCGTGGCTATACAAGACAAGCGTACTCGAGCCTTGGCCCAGCAACATTCCGCGGCCCACGGACAGGAGCCATGTTCGCCCGTTGAAAAAAGGCAGGGGGGATTTTTCGAGCAAACTGACGCGGCAGGGTCTGGAAATCCCCCCTAACCCCCCTTTAGTCTCTTACAAGCCAAGTCTTTATAAAATCTGATCAAACTGTCGCGGTGGCGAGTGTCGGAATGATGAGGAACTCGGTGAGTTTGGAGCAGGTCGCGATGGTGGCTCGACCGAGTCGTGTCAGGTAATAGCGATAGGTTCCGGTGACGCGCTTGATCAAGCCAAATTCCCGCAGTCGTCGGATTTGCCGGGAAAGTGAGGCGGGGGATTTTGCCGGCAAATGAGGTT
>DATDOO010000257.1:0-27014 GCA_035293245.1 Methylococcaceae bacterium | reverse complement strand
GATCCGACCCGTCCGCCGCCGTCCTTTTCGTCGCCCGAGGCGGAAACCGCGGTCAGCGGCCGGGTGCCGGTGTTGCAATCCGTTTTGCTGGGAAAGGGGCGGCGCACCGCGATCCTCGACGGCCGGGTTTACCGCGAAGGCGAGGCGATCGGCGATTACAAACTGGGTAAAATTACCCGCAAAGAAGTACGGCTGAACGGGCCGGACGGGGAACTCATCCTCCGCCTGCCCTCCCCCGCAGGCAATCTGGAAAAAAAGCGCACCCGACGATGAAACGAATTTTTTTCTGCGGACTGGCGCTGCTGCTGGCAAGCTGCGAGGCGACCTCGCCGACGCACGGCACCACCTACGACAAGATCAGGGGCGAAGTGAGCAAAGCCACGGAAGAACCCGCCGGCGCACCGCCCGTGCCCGCCGCCGTGAACCGGGCGCTCCTGCCGCCGCTGAAAGTCGCGGCGCCGGGTGCCGCCGGCAAGGCGCCGGAAACCCGCTTCAACCTCCAGGTCAGCGAAGCCCCGGCCGGCCAGGTGTTCATGGCCATCGGCTCGGACACCTCCTACAGCATCCTGGTGCATCCGGAAGTGACCGGCACCCTGTCGGTGGACCTCAAGGACGTGACCGTGTTCGAGGCGCTCAACGCCATCCGCGAGATTTACGGCTACGACTACAAGGTGGAAGGCCGGCAGATCGTCATCCTGCCCCTGACGCTGCAAACCCGCGTTTACAACGTCAATTACCTGGTCGGGCAGCGCCGCGGCGATTCCGACCTGCGCGTCACTTCCGGCTCCATCAGCAACACCACCACCAGCGGCGCCACCCCCCTCACCCCGTCGGTAACCGGCACCACGGTGCGCACCCTGGAGAGCAGCCGCGTCAACACCCAGACCCACGCCGATTTCTGGGCCGACCTGGAAGACACGGTGCGCACCATCGTCGGCTGCAACATGGTGGATCGCCAGCAGCACGGCCCGGGCGGCAACGGCCCCGCCGGCCTGCCGGGCGGCGCGCCATTCCAGTCCGAATCGCTTTCCGAACGCGGCCGCCAGGGCTGCGAGAACGGGCGCAGCGTGGTGACCAATCCCCAGTCCGGTGTGCTGGTGGTGCGCGCCATGCCGGTGGAACTGCGCGACGTGAAGACCTTCCTCGACGCCTCCCAGGATTCGGTGGGACGGCAGGTGGTGCTGGAAGCGAAAATCCTGGAAGTGGAACTGAGCGACGGCTACCAGGCCGGCATCAACTGGGCGCAGCAGGTCGAGAACAACGGCAAGAAGCTCCTGATCGGCAATACCTCCGGCAACTCGCCGGACAATCCGGGCGGCATGGCCGCCACCCCAAGTGACCAGGCAATTGCCACCGCGCTCGGCTCGCTGGTGACCGACTCGGCGATCCTCAGCGGCACCGGCATGTTCGGCATCGCCCTGGCCAGCAATCACTTCACCGGCATCATCGAATTCCTGCAAACCCAGGGCAACGTCAACGTGCTCTCCAGCCCGCGCATCGCCACCCTGAACAACCAGAAGGCGGTGCTGAAGGTGGGCACGGACGAATTTTTCGTCACCAACGTCACCTCCACCACCACCACCGGCACCTCCACCACCACCACGCCCACCGTGTCGCTGCAGCCGTTCTTCTCCGGCATCGCCCTGGACGTGACGCCGCAGATCGACGAGGACGACCGCGTCATCCTGCACATCCACCCCTCGGTCAGCAACGTGACCACCGTCACCAAGGAGGTCAACCTGGGCGAGGACGTGGGCACCCTGATCCTGCCCCTGCCGTCCAGCGACGTATCGGAAACCGACAGCGTGGTGCGCGCCAAGGGCGGGCAGATCGTCGCCATCGGCGGGCTGATGAAGCACGAAATGGAAGAACAGCGTCAGGACATTCCCGCCCTGGCCGACATCCCCTATTTCGGTTCCCTGTTCCGCCAGACCAAGCAGACCGCGCGCAAGCGCGAGCTGGTGGTCCTGCTCAAGCCGACCCTGATCCACAACGACGCCGACTGGCGCAAGCACATCGGCGAAACCGGCGAGCGCCTGGACGAAATGGACCGCGGCTATTCCTGGGGCGGGCGCTCCCGAACCTTCGGCGTCGGCGCGGAAGAGCCGCACTGACTCCGTGTACCTCCAGCACTTCGGCTTCCGGGAAATGCCTTTCGGCCTGACGCCGGACACCAGCTTTTTCTATGCCTCCGGCGCCTACCAGGAAGCTTTGAACACCCTGCTGGTGGCGACCCGCGAGGGCGAGGGCTTCATCAAGATCGTCGGCGAGGTGGGCACCGGCAAGACCATGCTCAGCCGTAAGTTCATGGCCAGCCTGGGCGAGGATTACGTCACCGCCTACGTCCCCAACCCTTACCTGGAACCCTTGACGCTGCTGCGCGCCATTGTCGAGGACCTGGGCGTCGCCCGCAAAGCCGCGGGCGACCAGCACCGCTTGCTGAAGACCCTGACCCAGGGCCTGATGGAATTCGCCCGCCAGGACAAGCGCGTGGTGCTGTGCCTGGACGAAGCCCAGGCCATGCCCCTGGAGACCCTGGAAGCCCTGCGCCTCCTCACCAACCTGGAAACGGAAAAGAGGAAGCTCCTGCAGATCGTGCTGTTCGGCCAGCCGGAACTGGACGGCCGGCTCGACTCGCCCTCCATCCGCCAGCTCAAGCAGCGCATCACCTTCCATTACCGCCTGGGGGCGCTGAGCCGCGACGAGCTGGAGTATTACGTCAACCACCGCATCAACGTGGCCGGCCACGGCGGCGGGCGGCTGTTCAGCGGCGCGGCCCTGCGCCTGTTGCACCGCGCCAGCGGCGGCATTCCGCGCCTCATCAACATCCTCGGCCACAAGGCGCTGATGATGGCCTACGGACACGGCCGGCCGCGCGTCGACTGGCGCGACATGCGCGCCGCCGTGAAAGACACCCCGGCGGCGCGCCCTTTACGCTGGGTGTGGTGAGAAGAGAACCTCCATGAGCTTGATCAACCAAATGCTGCAGGCGCTGGAACAGCGCCAGGACCGGCCGCCGGAAGCGTCCTCCTCCGTGCGCGTGGCCGCCCCGCCCACCTCAAACAGCCAAGGCCGTTGGCTATGGCTGGGCGGAGCGTCACTGTTGCTGCTGGCCTTCGCCGCCGGCTGGCTGCTGCGCCGTGAAGCGCCGCCGCCGGCTGTGCCGCAAGCCTCGGCCCCGCTGGCAGAAACTAAATCCGTGGCGCCGGTGCCACTGGTTGCGCCAGTGCCCGTGGCGGCGGAAGCGGCGGCCACCCCCTATCGGGAGAAAGATTCCGCCGCGCCTTCCACGCCAAACAGGGCTGCGGAACTGGCTCCCTTCGCACCGTCTTCGCCGGATACCGGCGGAAGTGAATCCGGCAAGGCCGCAGCACCCGCTCCGGTTCCTCCCCATCCCGGCGCTCGCGCCGAACCCTCCCCGTCCAGCGCCCATCTGGCGGAAAAGCCCTCCAACCCTCCGGCGCCAGTCGTGCCGAAGCCCGCGCCAAGCAAGGCCGAAGCGGCGCAGCTCAAACAGACCACCCCCCGCCAGCGCGCCGAACAGGCTTACCAACAGGCGCTTGCCTTCCAGAGGGAAAGACGCGATGCGGAAGCCGTCGATGCCTTGCGGCGGACCCTGCAACTGGAACCGGAACACGCCGCCGCACGCCAGGCGCTGGCGATGCAACTGACCGAAAACGGCGAGGCGGACACAGCGGAAGCGCTGCTGAAGGAAGGTTTGCAACTCCATCCCGGCCAGCCGGGACTGTCCATGTCCCTGGCGCGCCTGATGGTCGAACGGGGCGACGACGCCGGCGCCCTGGAACTCCTGGATCGGCAAGGCAACGCGGGCCATTTCGGCGCCGATCACCAAGCGCTGTACGCCGCCCTATTGCAACGCGCGGGACGCCACGCGGACGCCGTGGAACGCTACCGCCTCGCGCTGGGCGCCAACCCCGCCTCCGCCCAGAACTGGGCCGGACTGGGCATCTCCCTGCGCGCCACCGGCGACGGCGCTACCGCCCGCGAAGCCTTCCAGCGCGCCCTGCAAACCGGCGGCCTTGATCCGGCTTTGGAGAACTACGTCAGGGAAAATCTGCGCGAATTGCGCGGGGAAGGGAGCGAGTGATGCGGTCGGGGTGGTGTGCTAAACGGATTCCGTATAGCGCTGATATACCGGATTCTGTTTAATCGACGGTTGGGGCGCAGATCGATGACTCGCGTATCGAACGAACAGAAGAATTTGAACCGCCTCGCTGGCGAGTTTCTCGTTGCTTCACGGCTCACGCAACGCGGCTACATGGTCACGCTTCAATGGGGCACTACTATTGGCTACGACATTCTCGTTTTCGACAAAGCCGGAAATGTCGCCTTCTTGGAAGTGAAGTCTTCTGCGAAGTATTCGCGCCGCTGGATACTTCAGAGTAAATACGCCTCGCCTGAAAAAGACACCATCCCTCTTGCACGCCGATTTATCTGCTGCGTCGATCTCGCAAATGGGCAGCTTGCGCCGGAAGTATTTGTCTTTCCGGCTGCAACCGTTGCCAAAGGGCTTCACTACTTTTTCAGCAGCAAGTTCCCGAACAGCGACAGTTATCACTTGTCCCTCGATTTCAAACCGCAGGGTCGCACCAAAGAGTCCGGCGTTCAAACTGTCGGTGAGTTTATCGGCGCCGACAGTTTTATAGACAACTACTCGTTGCTGGGCATTGAGCCGGTGGTGGCATGAAGTCTGCGCCCCAACCCGGCAGTCGAGCGGACCTTGCGCATAAAGCCGCGCAAGGCCGCTCACTTCTACGTTGGCCTCACCAATGCGTAGCGAGACTCAACGCCTTCGCAAGGGAACTGGCTACCCGTTGAAGCCAAGCGTCCTGACTGCTGTGCTGCGTGAGCTAGATCCACCAATTGAGTGGCACCTGATCCGTGGCGGCTCGGGTGCGCTGCTTGATTGCCACTTCTGGCCCCCAAATCCCAACGTTCCGCACGAGAGACTGTATATTCGGTCCGCAGCTCTACCCAGAGAACAGGTTCACGCCGCAAAGGTCCTCTTGGAAACGTCTGTGATGCCAGATCTTTTAGCGTGGTTAAAGCATATTCTGAGTCAGCCGCAGAATTCGCCCGTGCGTCGGGAACAACAGTATTTCGTCCGTCACCTTTCATCTACAGAGTTGTAGCCCGCGTAGGATGCGCTGACGATAGGAAGCGCATCGTTCGAGCAAAGTGTGGACAACGGCAAGGAATTTGCCCGCTTCAAAGACATCGAGCCCGCGTAGCTCCGATTAGCGTAGCGTAATCGGAGGAAAGAGGCTTTCATGCGTGCGAATACGCTTCGCTATTGGCGCCTACGCGGGCTGGTGCTGGTAGCCAAGATCGGCCATCGGCGCGACGTGTACCGGCAGTCCCGTTTCCCTCGTTCCCACGCGTAGCGTGGGAACGAAACAGACCTCCGATTGGCCGGAGACATTTACTTCCCGGCGTCCTCGTTCCAGATGGCGCAGTCGCGGTCTTCCGGGGCCAGCAATTCGCGGTTCTCCGGCAGGATGTGCCAGTAGGACTGGTCGATGGCCGCTTCCGCGTGGGTCTCCTTGCGGTCGTGGAAGAACGGGCACCAGAAGTTCTCCACCATCTTCACCAGATAGGTCGACCACTCGTACAGGCCGACGCTCAAGGGGCAATACAGGTTGCAGTTGAACATCCAGAACAGCTTGGTGTTGACCCAGGGCGCCGTGGGGTCCATTTTCATGGTGACCTGTTCCCGCAGAGTGCGGTAGCGGTGGGTGGACCAATTGGGGATGAATTCCCGGTAACCCTTGATGTTCTTGGCGCCGAGCACGCGCAAATGCGCATAGAGCACGCCGGCCCCCAGCAATACGAAAGGCAGGGACACGAACAAGGGCAAATAGATCAGCAGCGCTCCGCCGTAACGGCGCAAGGGGCTAAGTTCATAGAAATGTTTGCCGATGGATACGCGTTGCGAACGGCATTGTTCGCAGGCTTTGGGAGATGCATTCATGGGAGATACCGGGCTTGTAATGTTGTAGTTGGTGTCGCCGTTCCTGCGCCAGGCCGTTCTCCGCCTGGGGAGAAGCCGAGTCTGGGCATCCAATTTATGGTATCAACCTTGGACCGGATTGCCTAATTACGGGCTCGGGACAAGGGGCCGCTACAAGCTGGCGCTGTCCAGCACGGGAGATATCCAGTAGTGCATCCCGCTGCCGGCGAAGTCCCGGCGCAACTGGTCCAGCAGGGCGGGAACCTCGGCGCCGGGCAGGTGCATCTGGAAGCGCACCTGTTTCTTGCGCCCCGACACCTGTTCGGCGAGCGTCAAGCCGCCATGGGCGCTGGAATGGCCCGACACCGGAAAGCTGGTGAAGCCGTAGCCGCTCTCGTGGCTGAGCAGCCAGTCGACCACGGTGTCTTCCAGGCGGGGAGAGACGGTGAGGGTGAGGAGGACTTCGCTGGTCATGCCTGAACTCCTTCCGCTTCACCGTAGCGCCGGTAAAGGATGGGCAACAGCAGCAGGGTCAGCAGGGTGGAGGTAACCAGGCCGCCGGTAACCACCACTGCCAGGGGCCTCTGGATTTCCGAACCCGGCCCGCTGGCGAACAGCATGGGCAGCAGGCCGAAGGCGGCGATGCTGGCGGTCATCAGCACCGGGCGCAGCCGGCGCATGGCGCCTTCCACCACCACCCGGCCCATGTCCATCCCCTGAGCGCGCAACTGGTTGAAGTAGCTGACCAGCACCACGCCGTTGAGCACCGCGATGCCCAGCAGGGCGATGAAGCCCACCGAGGCCGGCACGGACAGGTATTCGCCCGACAGCCACAAGCCGAACACCCCGCCGATCATGGCCAGGGGAATGTTGGACAGCACCAGCACCGCTTGGCGCACCGAAGCGAAGGTGGAGAACAGCAACAGGAAAATCAGCCCCAGCGCGACGGGGATGACCAGCATCAGCCGGGCGGCGGCACGTTGCTGGTTCTCGAACTGGCCGCCCCACTCCAGGGTGTAGCCGCCGGGCAAAGCCACCTTCTCGGCCACGGTCTTGCGCGCTTCGTCGACGAAGCCCACCAGATCGCGCCCCTGCACGTTGCTGCGCACCACGGAAAAACGCTGGCCGCGCTCGCGCGCCACCGACACCACCCCTTCCACCCGTTCCAGGCTGGCAATGCTGGACAAGGGCACGCGGCGGCCGTCCGGCAGGGCGATTTGCAAGGTATTCAGGGTGTCGAAGTCGCCGGGACCGCGCAACAAGAGAGGGGTGCGCTGGACGCCTTCCTGGACGATGCCGAGCCTTAGCCCCTCGATCCCGGCGCGCAGCACGTCCTGCAGTTCGTCGCCGCTCAAGCCCAGCCGCCCCGCCGCCAGGCGGTCCGGGCGGATGCTCAGGTACTGCACGCCCTCGTTGCGGGTGGTGAACACGTCCGACGCGCCCGGCACGGCGCGCAGGGCGGTCGCGATTTCCTCCGCCTTGGCGTTGAGCACCGCGAGATCGGGTCCGAACAGCTTCACGGCCACGTCGCCGCGCACGCCGGTGAGCATTTCCGTCACGCGCATCTGGATCGGCTGGGTGAAGCCGTAGGCGATGCCGGGAAACTCGTCCATGACCTGGCGGATTTCCTCGATCAGGGCCTCCTTATTGCCCATGCGCCATTGGTCTTTGGGCTTGAGCACCATGAAGGTGTCGGTCTCGTTGAGACCCATGGGGTCCAGCCCCAGTTCGTCCGAGCCGAGGCGGGCGATGATGCGCGTCACTTCCGGCACTTTCGCCAGGATGGCCTGCTGGATTTTCAAATCCAGGCGCGCCGACTGGTCCAGGGTGATGGACGGCAGTTTTTCCACCTGGACGATGATGTCGCCCTCGTCCAGGGTCGGCATGAAGCTCTTGCCGATCTGGGAGAACACCAGAATCGTCACGACCAGCAGCCCGGCCGCCGTCCACAGCACGCTGCGCGAATTATCCAGGCTCCAGAGCAGAATCGGCCGGTACAACTGGTGCAGGCGGCGCGGCAGCCAGGGTTCGTCGTGGGAGACGTGCTTGAGCAGGAAGGAAGCCAGCACCGGGATGACGGTCAGCGACAGTAACAGCGAGCCGGACAGGGCGAAGACGATGGTCAGCGCCACCGGGGTGAACAGCTTGCCTTCCAGCCCTTCCAGGGTCAGCAGCGGCAGGAAGACAATGATGATGATGAGAATGCCCGAAGCCACCGGAGTGGCGACCTCCCCGACGGCGCGATAGATGAGGTGCAGACGGGGCTGGCGGCTGTCTTCCCCGGCTTCCGCCAGGTGGGCGGCGATGTTTTCCACCACCACCACGGCGGCGTCCACCAGCATGCCGATGGCGATGGCCAAGCCGCCCAAGCTCATGAGATTGGCGGACAGGCCGAACTGCCTCATCAAAATAAACGTCCACAGCGCCGACAGCGGCAAGGACAGGGCCACGGTAATGGAGGCGCGCGGGTCGCCGAGGAACAGGAGCAACAGCACCAGCACCAGCACGATGGCCTCCACCAGCGCTTTGACTACCGTATGGACGGCGCGGCCGACCAGATCGCCGCGGTTGTAGAACACGTCGATGCTGACCCCTTGGGGCAGGACCGGCGTCAAACCGGCGATTTTTTCCTTCAACCCCTCCACCACCTGGCGGGCGTTGGCGCCGCGCAGGCTGAGGATCAGCCCTTCCGCCGCCTCGCCTTTGCCGTTCTGGGTGACCGCGCCGTAGCGGGTCAGGGCGCCGATGCGCACGTCCGCCACGTCGCCCACCCGGATGGGTACACCCTCGCGAGTGGCGACCACCACGGAACGCAAGTCGTCCAGGTCGCGGATGCGCCCTTCGGCGCGCACCAGCAGCGCCTCCTCGCCTTCGGCCATGCGACCGGCGCCGTCGTTGCGGTTGTTGGCCAGGAGCGCCTCCTTGAGTTGCTGGAGGCGGATGCCGCGTGAAGCGAGGCGCAGGTGGTCGGGAATCACCTCGAAGCTCTTCGCCAGTCCCCCGAGGGCGTTCACGTCGGCCACGCCCGGCACGGTGCGCAGGACCGGGCGAATCGTCCAGTCCAGCAGGTTGCGCTTGTCCATGAGGGAGATGTCGCCCTCGATGGTGAACATGAACATCTCCCCCAGCGGGGTGGTCATGGGCGCAACGCCGCCGTCCACGCCTTCGGGCAAATCGCCCCACACCGCGGTGAGGCGCTCGGCGATCTGCTGGCGCGCCCAGTAGATGTCCGTGCCTTCCGCGAAGTCCACCGTGATGTCGGTGAGGGCGTACTTGGCGATGGAGCGCAGCATGGTCTGCCTGGGGATGCCCAGCAGTTCCAGTTCGATGGGCGTGGTGATGCGCGCTTCCACTTCCTCCGGCGTCATGCCGGGGGCCTTGACGATGACCTTGACCTGGGTGGGCGAGACGTCGGGAAAGGCGTCGATGGGCAGATCGCGCGCCGCGAATACCCCGGCCCCGGCCAGCAGGACGACGGCGACCAGCATGAGAAGGCGCTGGGTCAGCGCCAGTTCGATCAGACGGGACATTGACTCACTCGCCCTCGTCCGCCTCGGTCCAGCGGGCCTTGAGCGCCGCCACCCCCTGCACGGCGATCCGGTCCGCCGCGCTTAAGGCACCGCGCACGAAGACCGTCGCCTCGCGGCGGCCGAGCATCTCCACGCTCCGCGCTTCGAAGCCGGTAGCGACGCGCACGAAGACGAACGCCCCGGCGCCGTGATGGGTCAGGGCGGCGGCAGGCAGGGAGAACACCGGCTCGCCGGCGGGACGCAGAATTTCCGCTTCCAGCATCTGGCCGGGACGCAGGTCGTCATGGGCGTTTTCCACTTCCGCGCGGGCCGGCACGCTTTGGGTCGCCGGGTCCACCTGGCGGTTCACCGCCGTGATCTTCCCCCGCGCCGCACCGGCTTCCACCAAGTCGCCGTCCAGTATGGCGGCGGCCTGTTCCTGGGGCAGGTGGATTTCCAGCCACAGCCGGTCGAGATTGGCGATACGGAACAGGGGCGCCAACTGATCGACCTGCCGGCCGGCGGCGGCCATGTTCTCCAGCACCACGCCGGCGAACGGCGCGCGGATGGACAGGGTGTCGCTCAACTTGGCCGTTTTGCGCAGCGCGTCGATTTCGTCTTCGTTCATGCCGGCCAGACGCAGCACCTGGCGGGCTTCGTCGTCGCTGGCGGAGTGCTTGTCGTGCAGGACGCCGGTTTCCTGGTAACGGCGCTGGGGGATAGCGCCCGCGTCCAGCAGGCGGCGGTCGCGCGCCACCTGGCTGTCGGCGAGATGGTGCTCGCGCACGGCGTGCAGGTAGTCGCGCTGCAAGGCAAGAAAGGCGGGGCTGGCGAGCAGGGCCAGGGTCTGCCCCGCCGCCACCTTTTCCCCGGCGGAGGCGGCGACGCGGCTCACCAGCCCCGCCTGGGTTGCACTGACCACGTATTCCTGCTGCGGCGGCAACACCACCCGCGCCGGAGCCCTGAGCTGCGGCACCTTGTCGGCGCTTTGCGGCGCGGCGGTGACGATGCCCAGCAATTGGGCCTGTTCGTCGCTGACGGCGACGGTTTCCCCGGCGGACGCCGCCGTCGCCAGGCAGGCCCAAAAACAGAAGGCAAGGCGCTTCACGGCATTTCTCCCACGACCTGGTTGTAACGGGCGACGTCGCGCTTGAACTGAAGCGCGGTCTGCTCGGCGTCGCGGATGGCTTTCTGCGCGGCGCTTTCGATTTTCAGAAGGTCCAGCAGCTCCATTTCCCCGGCGTCGAAGCTGGCGTGGCTGATTTCCAGGTGCCGCTCCGCCAGTTGGCGCCGCTCGGTGGCATTGGCCAGTTGCGCCTCGTCCACCTGCAAGTGGTGTTCCGCTTCGTGCAAGGCCTTTTCCAGGTCGCGCGCCAGTTGCTCGCGCTCGGCCATGGCCTGGTTGAGGCGCAGATTGGCCTCGGCCTCCACCGGCGCGTTGTAATCCCCTCCGCCGAAAGGCACCTGCACGATCAGGTTGGTCTCGTCGTCGCGCGCCTGGCCGCGCTCGAACCAGTCGTGCTGGGTACCCACGGTCACGGTCGGCTGCGCTCCCTGCTTGGATTCCTTCACCCAGCCCACCTCGGCGCGCAGGCGTTCCACGGCTGCGCCGGCAGCGGCCAGCGTCGGATGGTCGGCGGAGATTTCCGCACGGCGGCTCCTTGGTTCCTCGAAACGGGCCGGCGCGCGGGAAGCGCGGGTCAGGTTGATGAACGCCTGCCGCGCATGCATCAATTCCGCCTCGGCGTCGGTGAGCGATGCGCGTTTTTCCAGATGATCGCTCTCGGCGAGCAGCAGATCGGCGCGGGCCAGGTCGCCCACCTCGACGCGCAGGCGGATGGTGTCGACCAGGCGCTGCGAGACTTCGTGCACCCGGCGCGCCAGTTCCAGGCGGTTTTCCGCCAGGGCGATGTCCCACAGGGCTTCCCGCACCAGCCCGGCCACTTCGTGGCGCAGGGCGCGGCCGAATTCGGCGGCGTTGGCGGCGGCCTGCCCGGCCAGATCCTTGCCCGCGGCGCGCTGGCCCCACATCCACAAGGGCAACTGGATGCCGGTCTGCACCTGGCGCACGCCACGGCTCTGGCCCACCGAATCGTCGATCCATTGGAGATACAGGGACGGGTAGCCGGGGAACAGGCTCTCGCCCCGCCGCTGCAGGGCGCGCGCTTCCTCGGCCATCGCCCCGGCCACGCCCTGCTTGGGGTAGCGCTCGGCGGTTTCCTCGACCAGTTGCTGCAAACTGAGCGCGGGATCGGCGCTGAGTTCGTCCACATGGGCCACGAGGGGCTCCGCTTCCATGGCGAATGCGCTGCGTACGAGCAGCATCAGGAAGACCGCGGCCAGCACGGGGACGGTTTGAATTCGAAAGCGCACGAAATTGGCTAAGTTGGGATGGGTGGAGAAAAAATCCCCAGCAGAAGGATAAGGAAGCATGCTGAATTCAAACTGAAATCTATCATGCCTGGGTGCTGCCGGAGACGGCCGTTTCCATAATTTATGCGTCCGCCGAGATGGAAAGCAAGGCGTCCCGCTCAGCGGCGCAAGGGCTTGAAGCCGGTGATTTTCAGGATGTCGTCGCTGGGAAAACCGTCCGTAAAGGCCATGTAGCCGTCTCGCGAGTGGGAAACGGCCAGGTAGGCCGTCCGACCGTCGGCGGTAAAGATCAGCCCGCTGGGTTCGGCGCTGCTGTCGGTCAGGGAGGCAAGACGCACGCAGCCGTCGCTTTTCAGGTCGCGGTCCCGCCCGTCGGGCAGACAGGCGTAAACATCGCCGTTGGGCCGGTCTTCCAGCACGTAGAGATTGCCGCTGCCGGGCTGGAAATCCAGGTTGTCGAAAGCGTCGAACTCGGGATCGCCCACGATGAAGCGCCGCACCATCACGGTGGGCGGAAAGGCGCTGGCGGCGTCGCCCACGCCCAGTTCGGGATGGCTGTCCTCGGCGCAGAGGATTTCGCCGTGGTGCCCCGCCTCCGGGTCGCCGGTATTGCTCCAGCACACCCGCACCCCGGGGCCGGAAAAGCGGGGGTCGCGCGCCATGTCCTCGGGACGGTAGTAGCCGGTCGCGCCGAAGCGGTCGGCGTCCTCGCGGGCGTGCTCCGCGCGCACCGGAATCCAGTTGGCGTTGCCGACCTCGCAGCCCTGGCCGTGCAGTTCCCGATCCACCTTGCAGGAAACCCTGAGCGCCTGCACCGTGCCGGCCGTCAGGGGCGAATCCTCCAGGCGGCCGACGGTGCCGCCGCGCCAGAGACGGGCGGGAATGAATTTATAGATGGCCCCGCCGTGGCCGTCGGTGCGCGTGGTGCCGGGACGTTGCTCGTCGCCGGCGTAAAGGATGCCGTCCTCCAGCACCACCACCCCCTCCCATTCCAGCACCGGCAAGGCGGTGCGCTTGACCACCCGCGCCGGGTCGCCGACCCGGCCCGCGGCGCGCTCGCGCACCGCGGCTTCGGTCAGTTGCAGCGGGTCGAGAATCTCGTACAGCCCGCCATCCGGTTTTTCCTCCCCGACCAGCAGCGTGCCCCAGGCCGTGCGGCGGATGGCGTCGCAGCCGTCCAGCCCCCGCAGCAGGGTGTCGACCCGTCCGGTTTTCAGTTCGATGCGCTGCACGGAAGGATTGAGGCGCCCGTCCGCCAGCGTCTGGCGATTGCTCTCCACGCAAATGAGCAGGTGGGTGGCGTCGGCTTCCGAGGGCCAGAGCACCATCTGGTCGGCCGGGTCGCCGGCCTGGCGGGTGACGTAGGCGGCGCTCAGGCCGGAGGCGAGACGAATTTGCTCGCCCGCCGCCTGATCGGATAAGCGCAGGGCGTCGTGACTCACCGGCGCGGAAGTCTCCAGCGGCTTGGCGAAACCGAACAGCGCCGGGGTTTGCCGAGCCAGGCGCTGTTCCGTTTCCAAACCGAAGTCCGGCGCGCCTTGTTCCCCTGCCCGAGCCAACTGCCCCCCTGCCAGGAGGAAAATGGCCGGCAACAGCCGATGTTTTCCACTCATGACCGCCAACCGTTCCTTAGAAATCGAAATTGGTCGAGTATAGCGGCTCCGCGGTTTTGGAAGGCGATGTTGACGCCGCCCCTGCGCGCCGCGCGGTTGCGCCATGTTTTACGGCTTGCGGAAACCTCGCGGCATCGTCAGGCCGGAACGACGTGGGCAATCGGCTGAGCCGGCGGAGTAAAATGCCGGGCCGGGAAGCGCCGGCAGGCAGCGCGCTTCCATCGATCAACCCACCCCGGAGCAAATAAAGACGTGCGGGAACTGGTATTGGGCGGCGCGCGGTCGGGCAAAAGCCGCCATGCCGAGCAGCGCGCCCGGCAATCGGGGCGGAAGGTCGTTTACATCGCCACCGGTGAGGCGGGGGACGCGGAAATGGCGGTGCGCATCGCCCATCACCGCGCTCGCCGTCCGGAAGACTGGCTCACCGTGGAGGAACCCCTGCGCCTGGCCGAAGCCCTGTGCACCCACGCCGCAACCGAGCGTTTCGTGCTGGTGGACTGCCTGACCCTGTGGCTCGGCAACCTCCTCGAACAAGGCGAAGAGCGGTTCCGGAACGAACGCGCCGCCCTGCTGGAGATCCTGCCCGCCTTGCCCGGCGACATCTGCCTGGTAAGCAACGAAGTGGGCCAGGGCGTGGTGCCCGTCAATCCTCTGGCGCGCCGCTTCGTGGACGAAGCGGGCCGGCTGCACCAGGAACTGGCGGCCCGCTGCGAACGGGTGACCTGGATCGTCGCAGGACTGCCGCAGGTGTTGAAAGAGACCCCATGACCTGGAAATGTCCCGCCATCGCCGCGCCCAGCGAAATCCATCGCCGTCTGGCCGAGGCAAGACAGGCGCAGCTCACCAAGCCGCCCAGCTCGCTGGGACGGATCGAGGAACTGGCGGTGCGTCTCGCCGCCCTGCAAGGCACGGAATTTCCCACACTGGAGCGCGTCCGGATCGTGGTGTTCGCCGCCGATCACGGCGTCGCCGAAGAGCGCGTGTCGGCCTATCCCCAGGAAGTAACCCAGGCCATGCTGGGCAATTTCGCCGCTGGCGGCGCGGCCATCAGCGTTCTGGCAGGCCATCTCGGCGCGAATCTGGAAGTGGTGGATGTGGGGGCGAAAACTTCCGTCGCCTGCTCCGGAATCGTCCTGGACCGGGCCGGAAACGGCACAGCCAACTTCACCCAGGGCGCCGCCATGAGCCGGGAACAACTCCATAAGGCGCTGCAGGCGGGCGGCGCGGCGGCCATGCGGGCGGCCGCGACCGAAAATCAGCTGCTCATCGGCGGGGAAATGGGCATCGGCAACAGCACCTCCGCCAGCGCCCTGGCCTGCGCCCTGCTGGGAGAGAAACCGGAGCGCCTCGCCGGTCCCGGCACCGGCCTGGATGCGGCGGGCGTGCGGCGTAAGTGCGCCGTCATCGCCGCAGCCCTGGCACGGCATGACGAACACCTGAATGATCCGCTGGAAATTCTCCGCCGGCTCGGCGGCTTCGAAATCGCCGCCTTGGCCGGCGCCTTTCTGCACGCCGCGGCAGCACGCCTGCCGGTGCTGGTGGACGGCTTCATCGCCGGCGTCGCCGCCCTGCTGGCAGTACGCCTGAACCCGGCTTGCGCCGACTGGTTGATCTTCTCCCACCGTTCCGCCGAGCCGGGCCACGCCTTGGTGCTGGAAGCGCTGAACGCCGAACCGCTGTTGGACCTGAACCTGCGCCTCGGCGAAGGCAGCGGCGCAGCCCTCGCCGTGCCCCTGCTGCGCGCCGCCTGCACCTTGCACAACGGCATGGCAACGTTCGCCGAGGCGGGGGTTCCCGGCGCATGAGCTGCATCATCGACCTGCTGCGCCACGGGGAGGTGGACGGCGGCCTCTGCCTGGGCAACGCCAGTGATCCGCCGCTCAATGCCAGGGGCTGGAGCCAGATGCGCGACGCCACGAGCATCGATGCCGGCTGGCAGGCGGTGGTCAGCTCTCCCCTGCAACGCTGCCGTGCCTTCGCCGAGGAATTGGCCGCGCGCCTCGATTTGCCCTTGCGCATTGACGCCCGCCTGGCCGAACTGGGTTTCGGCGCCTGGGAAGGACGGCCCTGGACCGAGTTGTACGCCAGCCACGCCGAAGCCCTGCTGCGATTCCAGCGCACCCCGGGCGACAATCCCGCCCCCGGAGGCGAGCACTTCGCGGATTTCGAAGGCCGTGTTCGGATGGCCTGGGCAGAACTCGGCCACCAGGGGGAAAACCGCCAGGTACTGGTGGTCTGCCACGCCGGGATCATCCGCGCCATCCTGCGCCAGGTGCTGGAAATGCCTCTGACTTCCCTGTTCCGCATCGATGTGCCCCACGGCGGCCTGACCCGCCTGGTTTGCGAGGCGGACGGGACGGCGCGGCTGGTTTTCCATCGTCAGCCATGAACGCCTTCTGGCTGGCCGTGCAATTTTTGACCCGCCTGCCGGTGCCGTGTCGCGTGGCCTACACGGCGGAGAGCGCCGGCCGCGCGGTGATTTTTTATCCCTGGGTGGGGTTGATGCTCGGCTGCTTGCTGGCGGTGCTGCAATGGTTACTGGAAAACAGCGGCGCTTCGCTGATCGCCGCCCTCCTGTTGACCACCTGGGTGCTGCTGAGCGGCGGCCTGCACCTGGACGGCCTGGCCGATTCCGCCGATGCCTGGGCCGGCGGCCACGGCGATGCGGAGCGCAGCCTCAGGATCATGAAAGACCCTTGTTCCGGCCCCGCCGCCGTCGCCAGCGTGGTGTTGCTGCTGCTCATGAAATATGGCGCTCTGGTGGAACTGGCCGGCAACACGCCCTGGCCGCTGCTGGTCGCGCCCCTCGTCGGGCGGGCGACAATTCCCGTGCTGCTCCTGACCACGCCTTACGTACGCCAACAAGGGCTGGGCAGTCCGCTGGTGGAAAACCTGCCCCGGCGCGCGGCCTGGCTGTCCGCAGGTCTTGCCCTGCTCGTCGCCCTGCCCTTCCTCGGCCCCTGGCCGCTGCTGGCGGCGGGACTAAGCGCGCTGGGATTGCGCCGGCTGATGCGGCAGCGCCTCGGCGGCTGCACCGGCGACACCTTGGGCGCTGCGGTCGAAATCACCGAGGCTGTCATATTGGTGGCGGGCGTCTTATCGTCCTGACCCCGCCATTACAGGGCAACCGACCGACCCCAAACGTTTTCGAACAGCACATCCTCCAGGGCACGGGGCTTATCCCACCCCGCCATCTCCAGCATGGGACGCGGATAAAACGCGTCCACGTGGCCCAGGCAAAGAATGGCCACCGGTTTGCCGCCAGGGGGAATTCCCAAAAGCTCGGCCAGTTCCACGGCATCGAAGAACGACACCCAACCCAGGCCCAGCCCCTCGGCGCGCGCCGCCAGCCAAAGGTTCTGGATGGCGCAGGCCACGGAGGCCAGGTCCATTTCCGGCAGGGTGCGGCGGCCGAAAACGTGTTCTTCGCGCCGGTCGGCCAGGGCGGCGACCAGCAGTTCGCCGCATTCCAGAATGCCCTCCACCTTGAGGCGCTCGAATTCCTCCTGCCGCTCCCCCAACACTTCCGCGGTGCGGCGGCGCTCCGCCTCGACCAGCGCGTGAATGCGTTCCCGCAAGCTCCGGTCGGTGACGCGGATGAAACGCCAGGGCTGCATGAAACCCACGCTCGGCGCACACAGCGCGGCCTCCAACAGGCGCCGCAACAGCGTGGGATCCACGGGATCGGGGCGGAAGTGGCGCATGTCGCGCCGCTCGCGGATCACGCGGTAGACGGCGGCGGTTTCCTCCGGGCTGAAGTCGCTTGGCCTCACGGGAGGTCCCCTGCCCTGGCGGCAGCAAGGCAATCCATCACAGGTCGATGCCGGCCTGCGCCTTGATCCCCGCCTGGTAGGCGTGCCTGACGTCGCGCATTTCCGTCACCGTGTCGGCGGCGTCGATCAGGGATTGGGGCGCGGCGCGGCCGGTGACCACCACGTGCTGCATGGGCGGGCGGGCGGCGATATCGGCCAGCACCGCTTGCTTGTCGAGGAAACCGTACGACAGGCAGTAAGTGAGTTCGTCGAGAATGACCAGGCCCATGCCCGGATCGCGCAGCATTTGCCGCGCCACGGCCCAGCCTTCGCGCGCCTTGGCCGCGTCGCGCGCCTTGTCCTGGGTGTCCCAGGTGAAGCCCTCGCCCAGCACGCGCCAGACAACGCCGGGCTGGCGGCGGAAGAAAGCTTCCTCGCCGGTGTCGCTGCGGCCCTTGATGAACTGGCACACCCCCACTTTCATACCATGCCCCAAGGCTCGCGCCGCCATGCCGAAGGCCGATGAAGACTTGCCCTTGCCGGGGCCGGTCAACACCAGCAACAGACCTTTTTCCCGGTCGGCCTGGGCGATGTGGGCGTCGATCACCGCCTTCTTGTGCTGCTGGGTGCGGCGGTAACGCTCCTCGGGCGTGAGTTCCTCGGCCATGTCCGAACGCTCAGTGGGCCGCCGAGGTACGGCCGGCCGCGGCGCCGGCCAGGCTCAGCAATCCGTGGACGACGGCCGCCGCGCCCAGATACCAGGCCAGGCCTTCCAGGTTCTGGGGAAAGTACAGCGCCAATCGCGCAGCGAATTCGGCCAGGCTGGTTTCGGCGAAGCGGCCGGAGAAGAAATAGAAACCGCCGCCGGACAGGAGTTCCGCCAGCGCCGCCCCCGCCAGGGCGCAACCGGCCAGTCGCGGCAAGGTGGCCCACTGCAAGCGGTAGAGGCCGGCATAGCGGCGCCCGGCATACCACAGCGCTCCGTAAGCCGGCAGCAGGAAAGCGTAAGCGGCGCTGACGCAAAAACCATCGACGCCGAATGCGCCGATGGCCAGGTAATCGCTCAGGCCCGCCAGCCCCAGCAGTGCGGCGAAGACCCAGGCGGGACGCAGATAAAACCCGGCAAGGAAAAACATCGCCCAGGAGGCGTCGGGCAGATGGCTGATGCCGGCGAAGTGGTGGCTGCGGGTGGCGGCCATGAGCACGGCCAGCGCCAACAGGGCCCACCAGAAAATTTTGGAATTCGTATCGGTCACGTCCGGTCTCCGCATGAATGGAAAGGATTAGGCTGATGGCATGACGCCGGCAGGTGGAGTCATTGCTCCGGCTTCCTGCCCAACAACCGCAAGTCGGTCACCAGTTCCCGCGCGTCGCCGATGGCGATGCGGGAAAAATCCGGGTGCGCCGGGTTGAGCAGGTAGTTGGTTTCGTCCGGTATGACTGCACTGGGGACGGCCAGCACCGCGCTTGCGCCACCCCGCGCCCAGGCCGCCCCCCGCCGTTGCAACTCCTCTTTTGGCCCGGTGCTTTGCCAATGCGCCGGCAGTTCCTCCGCCGCGATGCGCTCCAGAACCAGCTCGTCCGGAATCCGGGCGGGAATCAGCATGTAGCGGGCGCGCAACGGCTCGTCCTGCACCAGGATTTCCAGCACCGCCAGCGCCCGGCTTTCCGCCGTGTAGATCATCGGCACGCCCTTGGGGTTCCAGCGTCCCCCGTACAGGCGGGCGCCCTCGCCGGAAAACGCCGTCGCGGCGAAGCGGGGGGTGACGATGCGCCAGCAGACCGGCATCAGGCGAAGACGCCGTGCTCGATCCGCCCCAGGGTGTCCAGAACCAGTTCAGCCCCCATTTCCGTGTCCACCAGATTCAGCGGCGTCTGGCCGGACAGGGCGGCGTTGGGGGACTTCAGCCAGTCCAGCGCGACGTCCAGTCCCTCGAAGACCTCTTCGGCGCGATGCACCACGCGGGCCAGGCGCACCAGCTTTGCCGACTCTTCGCTGGACATGCTGCCTTCCCGCTTGCGGCGGGCCAAGGTTCTTTCCGGAATGTTCAAGGCCTGGGACAGCTCGGCCCGGGAAATTTTCAGGCTTTTCGCCAGGGCGTCCACCGCCGCCGCCGACAGCCCGCGGCGGATGACGCTCACCCACTCCAGCGCCGGACGCGGCGGCCAGGGCAACGGGGACGGAGCGCCGAGCAAGTCCTCGGCGCTGAGGAAATCCTGCGCCAGCATTACCGTGTTCATGGATCACCCACTTTCTGCCATATGGCATCAAGTATAGCGCCTGTTGGCGAATCCGCACGCGACACGCACGCAGGATCCGAACGGCGTCAGAACCCGATCTCCGCGCCGCCGTAGCCGGCCAGCCGGCTGGTGCCGAAACCGAAGGCCTCCTGGTACGCCTTGTCGAACAGGTTGTCCACGCGGGCGAACAGCCTGACCTCCGGTATCACGCGGTAGGACGCGGCCAGATTGACCGTCGCGTAGCCGCCGGCCACCCCGCCGATGCTGTCCTTGCGTCCCACCAGCAGGATATTCAGCGTCAGGTCGAGGGGGTCGATGGGCCGATAGTTCACATCGAAATTGCCTTTGTGCTGCGGGCGGTTGAGCAGCGCACCGTTTTCGCCGTTGCCGCCGTCGGTTCGCGTGTAAGTGTAGCCGCCGCGCAGGGAGAGATTTTCCCAGGGGTGCAGCTCGGCAAAGGTTTCCACGCCTTCGCTGTGGGCCCTGCCGCGATTGAGGTAACCCTCGAAAAAATCGAAATCGATCAGGTTGGTGAAACGGTTGTTGAACCAGGTCGCCCCCACCAGCGCCTTGCCGCCCCACAGGGACTGCTCCGCTCCCGCGTCCCAGCCGATGCTTTGTTCGGGCTTCAGGCTGGAGTTGCCGATGGGAAAGTGCGTGCCGAACACGTCGACGCCCGGCGCGAAGAGTTGATACAGGGACGGCGCCTTGAAGCCGGTACCGTAGCTGCCCTTGAGCCGGGCGCCCGTATCGCCCACCTCCCACACCTGGGCCACGCGCCAGGTGATGGGCTCGCCGAAGCGGTTATGGTGGTCGTAGCGCACGCTGGCGGTGGTGTGCCAGAAATCCCAGGGGTTGATCTGGTCCTGAAGATACAGGGAAGTGGCGTTGGCGGTGTGGCGCGGAACGACGGCCGGGGAAAAGCCGAACGCGTCGACATAGAAACCGCCGTTGTCCATCCATTCCTCCTCGGTCTCCGCGCCAAAGGTCAGGGTGTTGGTTTCGTGCAGCTTCAGGCGGTGCCGCCAGTCGCCCTTGAGCTTGTAGCCGTTGAACAGGTAATGGGAGTCGAAGGCATTGGCCACGTGGGCGGTGTCGAAGCCGTTGCGGGAGTCGCGCTCCGTGCTGCTGTAGGCAATCCCCATCGTCTGTTCCCAGCGCCCGTCCCACAGGTCCAGCTTGGCCTGGCCGCGGGTGAACAGTTGCTCGGTCTCGGAAAAGGCGTTGGGATCGTCCGTGGGGCGGTTGTCGAAGAAAAAGTCCCAGCCGTCTTCCTCGCTCCTAGCCGTTGAATAGCGGGCGGTGAAATCGAAATTCAGGTTATCCAGGAGCGCGTAGCCCACGCGGGCGTCCGCCGTGGTGTTGCGGTAGCCGTCTGGTTCCCGGTTGCCGAATTCCTCGCTGGCGGTGGAAAACCCCTCGCTCTCCAGGCGGGAGGCGTTCAGGCTGTACGACAGCGGTCCGCTTCCGCCCGACACCCCGCCCGCACTTTTCCACGTCCCGTAGCTGCCGCCCTCGCCATGGAGAGCAAACGCCGGCTTGCCGGAGCCCTTTTTGGTGAAAATCTGGATGACGCCGCCGATGGCGTCCGCCCCGTACAGGGAGCTTTGCGGGCCGCGCAGGACCTCGATACGCTCGATGGCGTCCACGGTCAGGTGGGCGAAATCGAACACGTTGCCGGCGCTGGCGGGATCGTTGACCTCGATGCCGTCGATGAGCACCAGGGTATGCTCGGACTTGGCGCCGCGCAGGAACACCGACGTGGTTTTGCCCAGGCCGCCGCTGCTCACCACATCCAGGCCGGGAACGAGGCGCAGCGCGTCGGCCACGCTCACGACCCCGCGCCGGACGATTTCCTCGCCGCGGACCACGGTGACGGAACTGCCGATTTCGCTCTGCGGCGTCGCGCCCAGGGTGGCGCTGACGATGACCGGATCGAGCGGGGTGGCGTCTTCCGCCCCCGCCGCGCCGGCACATAGAACCAGGGAACAAACGAACCAACGAGCTGACATGAAACCTCCGCGAGTAGCCGCGCACACCCGCGCGGCGGTTGAATCGAGATCGCGGAGGAAATTTTGCGAAAAACGAAGCGCGAAAGACGGTGGCGCCCCTGCCCCGTTTCCGGGGGACGCCGGGAAAATCGCGCCATTCCGCCGCCCGCCGCGACCGTGGCTTAACGCACGCGGGCCGGTATCCGGGCTCATCAGCGGCCTGACGCTCCCTCACCCCGGCCCTCTCCCGAGGGAGAGGGTGAGCAAGGTTGCTGCGACTTTCTTGTCGGGGCCGAAGCGCCGCCTTCCCACACCGGCTAAGGCGCAGTGGCATCGTGACGCTTCTTGACTGATTCACCGTTGCGGGGGCAGCGCCGGGTTTGGAATGGAATTCCGCACCGGCTTCCCGTTTAACCCCGACCGGTGGATAGGCCGGGGCACCCATGGCGAAGGCGTGGATTTTAGGGGGAGAACCGGCGCGGGGCAAGGACCAGCCGAGCCAGGCCAAGCCCAAAACGCATAGGTTGGGTTAGGCGTCCTCGCCGTAACCCAACACTTGGCTGCCTATCACCCGCAAACGTCGGGTTACGCGGAGAACCGCCTACCCAACCTACGCTCGGGTCGCTGTGTCGGACACCGCCGCGGCTGCTCTTTCAGGCCTTTTGGCCTTTCATCCACGCATCGAAATTTTCCGGCGGCATAGGCTTGGCGAACAGATACCCTTGCGCATAATCGCAGCCGATGGCAACGAGCAGGTCGCGTTGATCTTCGGTTTCCACCCCTTCGGCGATCGCCTTCAGCCCCAGTTTGTGCGCCATGACGATGATGGCCTCGCACAGGGCCAGGTCGTTGGAATCCGGCGCCAGATTGCGGGTAAAGGACTGATCGATCTTGAGGTAGTCGATGTGGAATTTTTTGAGATAGGCCAGGGACGAGTAGCCGGTGCCGAAGTCGTCGATCGCCACCTGGATGCCCGCATCGCGCAGATCGAGCAAGTTGTCGGAGGTTGTAACAGTGGCATCCATCAGCAAGCCTTCGGTGATTTCCACCACGAGGCTTTCACCGGGCAAGCCGACGGTTTGCAGGTGGGCACCCCAGGCGGGGCAGGCGCCGTTCGGGGTTTTGAACTGCACCGGCGATTTGTTGATGCCGACCTGGAACGCCGGATGATGCGTGGCGCGCCACTGTCCGACCTGTTGCACCGCGGTGCGGAACACCCAGTCGCCGATGTCGACGATCAGGCCCGTGTCTTCCGCGAGCGGGATGAATTCCGCCGGGCTGACCAAGCCCCTGGCGGGATGGTTCCAGCGGATCAGGGCTTCGGCCTTGTGGACGGCGCCGCTCTCCAGTTCGACGATGGGCTGGTAATGCAGGCGGAACTGCTGCTCGGCCAAGGCGGTTCGCAGGTCGTTGGTCAGGCGCAGCCGGGTCTGGGCGGCCTCCTGCATGGAGAGCGTGAAATAACTGAAGCGGTTGCGTCCCGCATGCTTGGCGGCATACATGGCCTGGTCGGCATTCTTCAGCAGGTGTTCCAGGTCGGAGGCATCGGCCGGATAGAGCGTGATGCCGATGCTGCTCGACACATAAGCGACCTCATTCCCCAACGCGTAGGGGGAGGCCAGTTTTTGCAAGATGTCCTGGGCAATCCGCTCGATGTTACCGGGGTTGTCCATTTCCCCCAAAATGACGGCGAATTCATCTCCGCCCAGCCGCGCCACGGTGTCGGTCTCGCGCACGCAACCACTCAGGCGTTGCGCCACTTCCTGAAGCAGGGCATCGCCCATGCTGTGCCCCAGGGTGTCGTTGACTTCCTTGAAGTGGTCGAGGTCGAGAAGCATCAGCCCCAGCGGCAAATGGGTGCGATGGCTTTTCTTGATCTCCTGCTCCAGGCGGTCATAGAGCATGTGGCGGTTGGGTAGGCCGGTGAGCGGATCGAAATTGGCCTGTCTGCTGAGTTGCTCCTCGGCGGCTTTTCTCTGGGTGATGTCGGAAAACAGCGCAACCCGGCGCCGGGGCGTGCCGGCGTCGTCGAAAATGGTATTGATGGTCAGTTCCTCGACGTAAATCTCGCCGTCCTTGCGCCGGTTCCAGATTTCGCCCTGCCAGTGGCCATCGGTGTCGATGGCGGCCCACATGGCCTGGTAGAAGGCCGCGTCGTGCCGGCCGGAGCTGAGGATTCTCGGATTCCGTCCGATCGCTTCCGCCTCCGCGTAACCGGTAGTCCGGGTGAACGCCGGGTTGACGGCAAGTATCGTCCCGTCCGCATCGGTCACGACCATGGCCTCGCTGCTGTTCTCGTAGACCAGGGCCGCCAGCCGCAGCGATTCTTCCGCCTGTTTGCGGGAAGTGACGAAACCTCGAATCCTGCGCAGCAGCCAAGCCCCGAACAGGGATTCCAGCGTAGTGCCAAGAGCGAAAAAAACGGAAGTCCCCGGCGGATCGTCCATCATCAGGCCCGCTGCCAATCCTCCCAGGAATACGCCGGGCCAGAATTTCATGCCCCACATCAGCAGTGCGACCAACGCCAGTCCTACAGGGAACCAGACAATGACGACGTCGCCATCGGCCGTAAAAACGGTCGCTACGAATTTGGCAAGCAGCGCATACGCCAGTGCAAACCCAACCAGACGGGGTAAGTCGGACCGGCCATAAACAAGTATCCGACTCACGATAATCCTCCCATTGATCGTCGTTCTCGAAATCCGTATGGCTACGCGCTCACCGTCTCGCGGCACCGTAAAGCCGCTGGCAGAATTGCCGAGATTTTATTTTTTCAACAATCTGTTGAGTCTTGATTCAAGCCTGTCCATCAGGACGTACCGCACTTGCACCGAATCGTCGCAAGCGAAGATTACTATATGGATACGCTATATGTATACCTATAACGGCGTAGGCGGGTATGTCAGCCGACAGTAAACTTCTTTCATGCAAGCGGGAAACATCCACCTTCGGATCAAGCAGGCCAGGGTATCCGCGGGGCTTTCCCAGGCGGCGCTGGCCAAGCTGGTCGGGGTTCAGCGTTCCTCGGCCAGCCAATGGGAATCGGACAATATCCGCAAGGACCCCTCTACCGCCAATCTGGCGAAAATCGCAGCGATTACCGGTGTTAGTTTCGAATGGCTGGCCACGGGTCGCGGCGAGATGACTTGGAGCGCTCTCAGGTACGGAATCGGCGAGTCGGGCGGCGATTATCGCCCCTTGACGCCGTGGGAAAGGCATCTGTTGAAATTGTTTGGCGGTATGCCGACGCGACGACAGAAAGCGCTGATCGAATTTCTCGATCTCGAATAGATCGGGTGGAACGAGTTGGCTGTGTCCCGCGCGGGCCTGAATCAGGCGTAACGCTGGGGAATCTGGACGGAGAGTTGTTGCAGCAAGGCCAATAGTGCAGCGCCTTTGGCGTAACATTCCTGGTATTCGTCCTCCATCACGGAATCGGCGACGATGCCGCCGCCGGCCCAAAAGCGGATGGTGTTTTCCGAATGCACCAGGGTGCGGATGGCGATGTTGGTGTCCATGCGTCCGTCGAAGCCCACGTAGCCGATGGCGCCGCAGTAGACGCCGCGCCGCTGCGGTTCGAGTTCCTCGATGATCTCCATGGCGCGCACCTTGGGCGCGCCGGTGATCGAACCGCCGGGGAAGCAGCCGCGCAGGAGGTCGAGGGCGTGCGCGCCCTCCGCCAACCGGCCGGTGACGGTGCTGACCAGGTGATGCACGGTGGCGTAGCTTTCGATTTCGAACAGCTTGGGCACCTGCACCGTCCCCGGCGCGCAGCTCTTGCCCAGGTCGTTGCGCAACAGGTCGACGATCATCAGGTTTTCCGCGCGGTCCTTCTCGCTGTCCTGCAACTCCTGGGCGCGCACCGCGTCTTCCAGCGGCGTGGCGCCGCGCGGCCGGGTGCCCTTGATGGGCTTGGTTTCCACCCGGCCGTCTTCCACCTTGAGAAAGCGCTCAGGCGAGGAACTGAGCACCTGCACCTCGGGAAAGTTGAGGTACGCACTGAAAGGCGCGGCGTTCATGCGCCGGAGGTAACGGTAGGCGAACCACGGGCTGCCCTCGCACTGCACGGCGAAGCGTTGCGCCAAATTGACCTGGTAGCAGTCGCCCTCGCGGATGTAGTGCCGGATGCGCTCGAAGGCGGCGGCGTAGCGTGGCCGATCCAGGTTGGAACCGACCTCGCCCAGCACCCGGAAACTGCGCGGCTGCCAGGCCAGCGGCTGCACCCGGCTGAAATCCCTGGCCAGTTCCGCCCAGCGCTGCGCGGTGCGCGCGTCGCGCATGGCGCCGACCAGCCAGGTGCGGCGCGCGTGGTGATCGACCACCACCGCCCAGTCATACAGGCCGACCACCAGGTCGGGAATGTGCTCGCCGTCTTCGGCAATTTCCGGCAGTTTCTCCAGCCGCCGCGCCAGATCGTAGGCGAAGTAGCCGATGGCGCCGCCGGAGAACGGCAGACCGGTTTCGCTGGCTTCGACGGGGCCGAGGAGGGATTTAAGTTGGGCGAATGGATCGTCGGGCGAGACGCGGATCGCGTCGCCCGTGCGGATTTCCGTCGTCGCGCCGCGCGTGACGACGGTGGCGTAAGGCTCGGCGGCGAGAATGTCATACCGCCCCTGGCCGGTATGCGGAAAGCCGCTGTCGAGGAACACGGCCCACGGCCTTTCCGCCCAGGGCGAGAACAACGCCGCGCTGTCCTCGCTGTACGTCAGCTCCTCGATGCGCGGCTTCATGCCCCGCCCGCCTCCCGGGCCAGCAGCGCCACGGCCACAGCCGGCGCGATGTCGGCAGGGGACAGTTCGCCCGGCGCCCGGCAGGTGGGGAACAAATCGGCCAGTTCCAGGTAGGGACGCTTCAATCGCTCGGCCAGACGGCGCGCCAGGAAACGGCCCACGCCCGCGCCGGCCAGCGGCGCGTTGTCGTCCAGATTCTCGCGGGCGATGAGTCGTGCGGCCGCCTCATGCAGACGCCCCACTTGCCGCTCGCGCAATGCTTCCGCCACGCGCCGCCACACCGGCAGATCGGCGGGATCGAGGAAGTCCAGACCGATCATCCGCGCCAGCCGGCGGGCGCTGCCCGCCACGGTTTTGGGCCCGCCGTCCGCCGCCGGCCAGGGATCGGCGTGCTCCGGCAGTTCGCCCGTCAGGCGATAGACGTCCGCCGTGGTCGCAAACAGTTCAGCCATGAGCGGAATCATAGCACCGCCGAAATCGACCCGTTCCGCCACGGCCATGAGCGGCGTTCGCGCCACGCCGGTGTATACCAGCTCCCCGCAACGCAGGCGTTCGTGATCGGTGTAGCCCCGGTAGCGCACCGCGCCATCGCGGAAAGGAACCAGGTCGGTCGTGGTGCTGCCGATATCGACGAGCACGCCTTGCGGCAGGCGACGGGCAGCGTACTGGGCGCTGGCCAGCCAGTTGGCGGAGGCGATCAGCGCCCGCTCCTCCGCCCCGCAGTCTTGCGGCGCCAGCAGGCCGTACGGGCCGGCGAACAGTTGGATCGTCTTGTCCGGCAACCGGGCGCGCAGGGTATCGGCAATGCGGCTGACGCCTTCGTCGCGGCTGGCG
>DATDOO010000256.1:0-11731 GCA_035293245.1 Methylococcaceae bacterium | reverse complement strand
CAGAAGTGCCGCCTGGTCGAAGACAGCCTGGCGCACAAGACCTACGGCAAGGACGTCATCACCGAACGCCACCGCCACCGCTACGAATTCAACAACCATTACCAGAAAACGCTGGAGGAACACGGCCTGCGCATTTCCGGCAAATCCATCGACGGCCGCCTGGTGGAAATCATCGAACTGCCGGCGCATCCGTGGTTCCTGGGCTGCCAGTTCCATCCCGAATTCACCTCCACGCCGCGCAACGGCCATCCGCTGTTCGCCGGCTTCGTGCGCGCTGCGCTGGACTACCGGAAAACCAAGGAGCAGAAATAATGCAGTTGTGCGGTTTTGAAGCCGGCCTCGACCGGCCCCTGTTCCTCATCGCCGGGCCCTGCGTGGTGGAAAGCGAACAGCTTTGCCTGGACGTGGCGGGTCAAATGCAGGAAATGACCTCCGCACTCGGCATTTCTTACATCTTCAAGGCGTCCTTCGACAAGGCCAACCGCTCCTCCCTCGGCAGTTTCCGCGGCCTGGGCGTGGAGGAAGGCTTGCGCATCCTGGCCAAGGTACGCGATACCGTCGGCGTCCCGGTGCTGACCGATGTCCACGAAGACACCCCTTTGAACGAAGTGGCGGAGGTGGTGGACGTGCTGCAAACCCCGGCCTTCCTGTGCCGCCAGACCAACTTCATCCAGAAGGTCGCGGCCCTGGGCAAGCCGGTGAACATCAAGAAAGGCCAGTTCCTGGCCCCCTGGGACATGAAGAACGTGGTCGACAAGGCCCGCGCCACCGGCAACCAGCAAATTCTGGCCTGCGAGCGCGGCGTGTCCTTCGGCTACAACAACCTGGTTTCCGACATGCGCTCCCTGGCCATCATGCGCGAGACGGGCTGTCCCGTGGTTTACGACGCCACCCACTCGGTGCAGTTGCCCGGTGGACAGGGACACGCCTCGGGCGGCCAACGCGAATTCGTGCCGGTTTTGGCCCGCGCGGCAGTCGCGGTGGGTATTTCCGGCCTGTTCATGGAGACCCATCCCAACCCGGATCAGGCTTTGAGCGACGGGCCCAACAACTGGCCTTTAGCCCGGATGCGCCCCTTGCTGGAAACCCTGGTGGAAATCGACCGCGTGGTAAAGCGGGGCGGTTTCCCTGAACAAAACCTCACTTAAATCCACGCTGCCAGATTCGTGCACCTCCCAACCCCGTTTGCCGAGCCGAGCACCGCAGCTTGGGCCGGAAAAGACCCGCAGGGCCGCCGCATGGATGCGGCGGGTTGGCCGTCTGGCCAGGGATGGCCTGTCGGCCAACTCCCGGACCAAGCGAGGAGCACAGGGAACCGCGATAGCGGCGCGGCATTCGGGCGGCCTTTTCTTTGGTTTCTTTCTTTTGGCCGCGCAAAAGAAAGAAACCCGGCCGTGGGTCCGGGAACCCACATTCAAAACAAGCTCGCCGCAGGCGCTCAAAACCTTATCCTTCCTCTGGAGGGAGGACAAAAGTAGTTAGTATTCATAAGGAGGAAACCATGAAATTCAAGCTTGCATCACTTGCTATTGTCGTCTCTGGATCAGCATTTGCTGCTGAGACGCCATTGAGTGTTCCATCCGATCCAAAAGCACAGTTCTTAGTACTGGAGAAAGGTGGTAGTGGGTCAGAGCGCACCATTGTCACAAAGCGAGTCGGCTCCAGTGGTACCAGCTATTCCAAGCGGCTCTATAACTGCTCAGAAAGCACTGTGAAATATCTCGGTACTGGAGATAGCCTAGATGCCATGAGCAAATCCAAGCCTGATCCAAATATGGGTCCTATCGTTCAGGGTTCGATTGCATATTACGTCGGCCTTGAGGCATGCAAATAGCAAGGCTTTGTGCTAACAAATCGCCCCAAGCGTCGGCTGAGGTTTACGTTGGTAATACAAAGTGCCTTCGGCGTATTTCTTTGAATGCGGGGTTTCGCCCCCGCGCGACGAGGTACTTTTGTTTCGGCAAAAGTACCCAAAACCACTTGCTCCGATACGCTGCCCTTCGGGTGCCCTGCGCTTCTCGGAGAAAAGCGGGGTCGGCAGAAGGCGCTCCTGCCCCTCTGCCGACGCGCGGCATCCCTGCCGCGCCCCTGCGGGCCTTTGCGCTTTTCTCCTGCGATGCTCGGCAGCGTATAAGTCGCAGGACGGTACCTTCGGCGCTTAATCGCTGACCGGAGCGGGGCAGGAAGATTGACCACGTAGCATTAACCACCTGGAAGTAAAAATGACCAAAATAACCAACATCCTCGCAAGCGAAGTTCTCGACTCCCGCGGCAACCCGACGGTGGCCTGCGACGTGACCCTTTCCAACGGCGTCAGGGGCAGCGCCATGGTGCCTTCCGGCGCTTCCACCGGCTCGCGCGAGGCGCTGGAGTTGCGCGACGGCGACAAGAATCGCTACCTGGGCAAAGGCGTTTTGAAGGCGGTCGCCAACGTCAACGACGCCATCCGTCCCGCCCTACTGGGCATGGACGGCATGGACCAGGCCGCACTCGACAACAAGATGCTGGAGCTGGACGGCACCGACAACAAGGCCAAGCTGGGCGCCAACGCCATCCTGGCCGTGTCCCTGGCCGCCGCCCACGCCGCCGCCACTTCCGCCGGCAAGCCGCTGTACGCGCACCTGCACCAGGGCGGCGATTTCATCCTGCCGGTGCCCATGATGAACATCATCAACGGCGGCGCCCACGCCGACAACAGCGTGGACATGCAGGAATTCATGATCCTGCCCGTCGGCGCACCCAACTTCCGCGAAGCCCTGCGCTACGGCGCCGAAGTGTTCCACGCCCTGAAGAAAGTCCTGCACGACAAGGGGCTGGCCACCACGGTGGGCGACGAAGGCGGCTTCGCTCCCAACCTGTCCTCCAACGAGGAAGCGATCTCCGTGATCCTGCAGGCCATCGGCAACGCCGGCTACCAGGCGGGCAAGGACATTTACATCGGCCTGGACGTGGCCAGTTCCGAGTTCTATAAGGACGGCCGCTACGAACTGGAATCGGAAAACCGCTCCTTCTCTTCCGAGGAACTGACCGAGCTGTGGGTGTCCTGGGTGAACAAATACCCCATCATCACCATCGAGGACGGCATGGCGGAAAACGACTGGGCCGGCTGGAAGACCCTCACCGACAAGCTGGGCGGCAAAATCCAGTTGGTGGGCGACGACCTGTTCGTCACCAACCCGGCCATCCTCAAGGAAGGCATCGATAAGGGCATCGCCAACTCCATCCTGGTCAAGGTCAACCAGATCGGCAGCCTGACGGAAACCCTGGCGGCGGTGCAGATGGCGCACCAAGCCGGCTACACCTCGGTCATGTCGCACCGTTCCGGCGAGACCGAGGACACCACCATCGCCGACCTGGCCGTGGCCTGCAGTACCGGGCAGATCAAGACCGGTTCCTTAAGCCGTTCCGACCGCATCGCCAAGTACAACCGCCTGCTCGCCATCGAGCGGGAACTGGGCGGCAAGGCGCGCTACGCCGGCCGTAGTGCTTTCCGCCGTCTGGCCGGTTAAGACGTTCATGATGTGAGAGCGCTGTTCTGGGCGCTGGTCGCCATGCTGCTGCTGCTCCAATACCGCCTGTGGTTCGGCGGCGGCAGCCTGCGCGAGGTGCGTCACCTGCAGCAGCGCCTGGAAAGCACCACCCAGGAAGCGCAGAAGCTGCATGAGCGCAACCGGGCGCTGGAGGCGGAGGTCGTCGATTTGAAGGAAGGGCTGGAAGCGGTCGAGGAGCGCGCCCGCCAGGACCTGGGCATGATCAAGCCCGACGAGGTGTTCATCCAGGTCGTGGAAAACGAAAAACCCAAGCCGAAACCCGCCGAGCCAAGGGCACCGGGGAAAAACCGGGAAAAAGGCAAATTGCAAAAACCTCCCGCGCCCCCAAAACCGCAATCCGCCCCCCCAACTCCACTGGAAGACGATTGAACAGCCAATTCTGGGGCGTGGTTCCCGCTGCCGGAGTCGGCGCCCGCATGGGCGCGGACCGGCCCAAACAGTATCTCGAATTGCGCGGCAAGACGGTCATCGAGCACACCCTGGAACGGCTGCTGGCCGCGGAACTGTTTGCCGGCATCGCCGTCGCGGTCAGTCCGGAAGACCCCTATTGGCCGGAACTGCCCATCGCCCGCCATCCGCGGGTGCACACCGCCCGAGGTGGCAGGGAACGCGCAGAATCGGTGAAGAACGGCCTGGAGTTCCTCGCCGGCCTGGCCCGGCACGACGATTGGGTACTGGTGCACGACGCCGCCCGCCCGTGCATCCATGCCGACGACATTCGCAAACTGGCGGAGACCCTGCGTGACGACCCGGTCGGCGGCATCCTGGCCCAGCCGGTGCACGACACCCTCAAGCGCGTGGAAGGCGGCACCATTTCGGAAACCGTGGACCGGCAGCAGATCTGGCGCGCCCTCACCCCGCAGATGTTCCGCGTCGGTACCCTGCACCAGGCCTTGGAAGACGCCGCGGCGCGCGGTTTGGTGGTGACCGACGAAGCCTCCGCCCTGGAACTGCAAGGGCAGCGGCCGCGCATCGTGGAAGGGCGGCCGGACAACATCAAGATCACCCGCCCCGAAGACTTGGCCCTAGCGGCCTTCTACCTGGAGGAACAACGATGACCGCTTTCCGCATCGGGCAAGGTTACGACGCGCACCGTTTCACCACAGGCGAATCCATCGTCATCGGCGGCGTGACCATCCCCTATTCCAAATCCCTGGCCGCGCACTCGGACGGCGACGTGGCCCTGCACGCCCTGTGCGACGCGCTGCTGGGCGCGGCGGCGCTGGGCGACATCGGCAAGCACTTTCCCGACAGCGACGCGGCCTACAAGGGCGTGGACAGCCGTATCCTGCTGCGCGACACCTATGGGAAACTCCGGGAACTGGGCTACACCGTAGGCAACGTGGACGTGACCATCGTCGCCCAGGCCCCGAAAATGGCCCCGCATATTCCCCTCATGCGCGAGCGCATCGCCGCCGATTTGCAGATCGCAGTGGATGCGGTCAACGTCAAGGCCACCACCACCGAGGGCATGGGCTTCGAGGGACGCGGCGAGGGCATTTCCGCCCTGGCGGCGGCGCTGATCCTGCGTGGTGCGCCCGCGTCAGGCGAATGAATTCCTCAGCCCTTTGCGATGGTACATCCCTGTACCGCGGGCTGTCGCCCCTACCTTACGCCCACGGCGGCCCGGCGGGCCAAGGGATTCTGCGGCAGACGCCGGAGGATTTCACGGTCGAGGAAGACCTGGGCTTCGAGCCCTCCGGCCAAGGCGAACACGTCTTCCTCCACATCGAAAAGCGCGGCGAAAACACCGACTGGCTGGCGCGCCAACTGGCCCGCTTCGCTGGCGTGCCGCCATCGCAAGTCAGCTACGCCGGACTGAAAGATCGCCACGCCCGCACCCTCCAATGGTTCAGCGTGCAAGTGCCGGGGAAAGCGGATCCGGACTGGAGCGCCTTCGACTCCCCCAGCGTGACCGTGCTGGAAGCCCGCCGCCACAACCGCAAACTGCGGCGCGGCGCGCTACGCGGCAACCGGTTCCGCCTGCGCATCGCCCTGCTGGATCACGACCCGGAACGCTTGTGCGCCAATCTCGATGCCGTGAAGAACGAAGGCGTGCCCAACTACTTCGGCGAACAGCGCTTCGGCCATGAAGGCGGCAATCTGAGCCGCGCCCATGAACTTTTCTCCGGCGCCCTCACCGTCCGCGACCGCCACCAACGCGGCCTGCTTTACTCCGCCGCCCGCTCGTTCCTGTTCAACCAGGTGCTGGCGCGGCGCGTGCGCGACGGCAACTGGAACCGCCCGCTCGCCGGCGATGCGTTCATGTTTTCCAGTTCCAATAGTTTCTTCCGCAGCGAACTCCTCACCCCGGAAATCGCCGAGCGCGTCAGCCAAGGCGGAATCCACCCCTCCGGACCTTTATGGGGCCGGGGAGAAAATCCGCCCAGCGGCGAGGCGCTGGCGCTAGAAACCGAAGTGCTGGCCGAATACCCGGCGCTATGCCGGGGACTGGAAGAACACGGCCTGGAAATGGCACGCCGCCCGCTGCGGCTGTTGCCCGCCGAATTCAACTGGAGCCTGGATGCCGAGGCGTTGCAATTGGCGTTCTTCCTGCCCGCCGGGGATTACGCCACCACCCTGGTGCGGGAACTGATCGGCAGTTGAGAAAGCCCGACGCCTTTCGCGGACACCTGTCGGCGCGGCGTTCGGACGCTGGCCAGCCGAACCTCACTCACTCCTGAAGGTCGACCGCAGCACGCACAGGGCTCCGCCGCCGAATCCGTAAGTGGTGATCACGACGCTCACCATGGCGTACAGGCGGAAAAGCGCCGGGAATGCGTCTTCCGAAGGCATGGGCATATCCAGCACCGGGAACATCGCCTGCAAGAGAAACACGCTCGGATTGGTGAACGCGCCCACCACCATGGTCCAGCGCACATGCCAGCGCAGCGGCACCCCGGCGGCATAGAATCCGAACAGCAGCGCGCTCATGAGCAGGAAATCCAGATGCGCCTGCAGCAAGCGGGAGACCTTGCCCTGGAAAACGGCATGGAAGCCGGGCAGGCCGAGGTTCAGGCTCACCATGCACCACGCGACGAGCAACGCCACCAGGAGCCACAGGACCGCCCCCCGGATCAATACCACGTTGCCTGCATGTGCCGAATTTGGATGCATGTTCAAAGTATAGGACTCAGGGCTTGCGACTGGCGTAGAAAATCTCCAGCGCTTGGTCCCGATCCGCCGCCACCCTCTGCACGGCCGGACGGGATTCCATCAGGGCCAGATAGTCGGCCACCTCGGGCAGATGAGTGGCGACCAAATCCTCCCCGTAAATCAGGCCGGTGGCCTTGCCGACCAGCCGGAAATGGGGCCAGGCCGCACAATCCGCCGCGGTCAGGATGTCGGAAAACACATACGGCCCGAAAGCGGCCAGCCGCGCCACCCCTTTCAACCCCAGGCGCAGCTTGCCCTTCACCTCCTTCAGGGTTTCGTCGGACACCTTCCCGCCGAAAAACGCCCCGGGGTAAAGCCGGCGAGCGATGAGCTCCACATTCACTTCCAGATGCTGGATCAATTCCCGGCACTTGGCGCGGACAAAGGGATCGGCGGGATAAAGCGGCTTTTCCGGATAGGCCTCCTCCAGGTATTCCAGAACGACCTGGGATTCGGACAAGGTGCCGCGTTCCGTTTCGATGAAGGGGATTTTCCCCAGCGGCGATTTGCGCAACAGGGATTCGTCCTGGGACATCATCACCATCTCCTCGCGGAACTCGATGCCCTTTTCGAGCAGCGCCAGTTTGACCTTGTTGTGGTAGTTGCTGATGGCGAAGCCGTGTAAGGTGATCATGATGGGAAGCTCCCTGCGATGGGTTTGGAGTAGGATGGCGGGGCTAACCGCGCGGCTGTCACATCACCCTCGCGGGACAAGCCGACGGCTCAAATATCATCAGTATCGATGGGTGAAGGAGCTGGCTCGTTGGAATCCGGGAGCACAACTCCTGCCCGTTGCATGAAATCGCGCTCAATGCGTGACAGATGTTCAAGACGTCTCTTCAGAAAGGCGTCGTTATCTCCATCCATTAGAAGGGCAAACGAATCCGGTTCGATAGCGTGGCTACTTAGGACTTGGTCACGCACTGCTGGCTCCAGCGTGAGAATCCAATTTTTCGCCTGCCCAGTGACATCTGGGGCGACATCCAGAACTCGATTCGCGGGGCTCTTTTTGACATCCCGGTCAGTCACTGTGGCACAAAGCGTACTCGTAGACTCGGGGCCACGCTCAAACAGAAGCCGCGCCGCCTCCTCTAATTCAAGTTCGGTACCGTCCGGGCGCCGAGGCTTAAGAGCAAGCATTACGCATAAGAGGGAGCGAACCCGCGCGCTCCGAAGGTCAAACCGGAGTGGCGTCGGAAGAGCGGGTTGATCGATCTCCATATGTTCAAGCGCTGTGGGCGCGGGTTCTTTCGAAACTCGGTCGCGAAACTCGTCCACCAATCGGCGTACACGAGCGGGATTCCCTGACCCAAACCATCCTGCAAAAGAGGAGGACCAGAACCACCGCTTTAACAGAGTCGTCTGCTCTGAAGTGGGACTTTCGCAACGCCCGTAGAATGCCGATAGCGCCACAAGTTGCATGCTGTACGGGAGCATACGCGCATTCAAAACACCAAGCTCACGGAGAAAACGACGCGCACATCGCAACCCCCTCGCTGCTTCGTTCACAGCCTGGGGGAGTTGACTTCTGACATCTTGCTTCACCTGATCCCCGAGGCGGGTCCAGTCGGTGCGGTACATATCCAGACCGGCCGCAGTAAGAACCGCACGGAGGAGAATAGTCCGGTCCACTTCGCCAAAGCCGGAATGAATCATATCTTGCTGCAGCTTGTCGATCTCTGCGGCGAGGTGGAAGGCACCGGTTCCCCTCTCCTCGTAAGTGAGTGCGGAGAACATTTCATCCTGGCCGATCCTTTGCCCCATCCGGTTCAGCCGGGAGAAGCTTTCCACCGCAATGCTGAGATTATTTGTCTTGATCTCGACCAGTGGGATTCGATAACCCTGAATGGCGCGCGCCACCTCTTGGGCCCGCCCAACCCACCGAAAGACATTTTCGTGGCTGACACCTTCCGGTTGTTGTCCCGGATGAGGGGATGGCAACATGTTTTGGAGATGCTTGAAGAGCTTCACCGTATCGAGCAAGGAAGTAACAGGCACGTAATAGGACGGGATAGTCTCCTTAGACTTCACATGGCTGAAAACATTGGACTGCGCGTCGTAAAACAGGCGCCATTGCCCCGGATCATCGTCATTTTCTGTGGACCATTGCGGCTCGTCGGCGAGGAGAACCCCAACGAGGGTAGTCAGCCGCTGTTGCCCGTCGAGCACAAGCCATGTTTCCCCTTTGTAGTCGGGAAGTCGGAGCGGCCCGATGTTTGAGCGGCTACTCGGAACAGGTTGCGCTCCCCAGAAAAATAGTGTGCCGATAGGGTATTGACGCGCGATTGAGTCGAACAATTCCACAATCTTCTGGCGTTGCCAAACGAAGTCGCGCTGAAAACGAGGAACACGCAACCGCCCCTCCTTTGCCCGCTTTAGCAAGTCGATCAGGTGGACAACCTGCGGTGTAATCTCGGGAGTTTCGTCTTTTTGATCACTCATCGGGTTCTATAGCTCTTTGGCAATGGCATCCAGGAGACTACCGATTTCACCGCTGCCGTCTCGTGCCAGAAACCCTGGACCGGTAAAATCGGTGCGACGTTCACCGTGAAGCCGCATAAGGAGACGAGGCCTTTTTGGAAACAAACGTTCCTTAAGCAGGAGGAGGTCTGCCTCTTCATGTGGCTTGTATAACCCCGTAGTCACTGCATCAGTACGCTCGACATCAGAGAGGCCATCTTTCACGGGAAAATGGTCTCGTTGCACCGGCGTCCGTCGAAGAAGCGCATTGAAGCGATGGATATTGGTAATGTTGTTTGGGTCGTCGCGCACTGCTTCGATAACAGTGTCGGGGATGTAGTTTTCCGCATTACGCTTCTGAAGGACATGAAGCGGAATCGACGCGTCAACGCACGTTTGACGCAACTTGGCGATGGCTCGATTACTAGGGCCGCTATCGCCCGGCCAGCGTGCGTCAGAATCGCAGAGAACAAAGTAGCGGGGTGGGCGCCCTTCTATTTTTGCATCGGAGACAGCGCGGTTGACTCGCTCGGGCATAGCACCGATGCCAGTGGAGTTTTCGAATTCAATCGCACGTGGTGTGACCGCCTGTCCACACGCCCACAAGCTGCGCAGTTCGGGCGAACCGAGTTCCTCGACTAGGATTTCGAGCAAAATACCGTCAGCCTCACGGTCTTCGACCAAGATGGTGAGCGGCGTGTGGGCCAACTTATCGGCAAGTCGTGCGCTATCGATATCGCAGACCTCGAGTTGCTTCGCGTGCGGACCAGGGTCCGTTGTATGTCTCCTGGGCGGAACTGCCACTGCCGAGGTCAAGATCTTGCGCCGAGTTGGGCGCGCTCCTTCGTACCAGCCTGAGGACTGCAACAAGTCAGCATCAGGTACCTCGATGCGGTGTACCTCATCAGCGGCGCGATCAACCAAACGGTCAATGAAACGGAATAACTCGTCGCCGCCATTTAGGGCTAGTGCGTGTAGGACGAATCTCATGATTGACTTTCGGCAGTGACGCGTTCGCGTTGCGCTCGCCGGATTGCGGCGACTTCGCTGAAGTCCTCCTCGAATACTCCTTGCGGCCACCAGTCGACTTCGCCGTTCGCATCGAGGCCAACCGGCCTAAGCTGGCTGCCGTTTTCGGTCATCTCGACGAAGTAGAGCGCAACTTGGTCGGGACGCAACTTTCCTTCGGCTACTCGCCGTTGTGTGCGCAGGAGCATGGGCTCCGAGTTCGTCTCTACAAGCACTTGCCCTCTCCCCTGCAATGCCGTGTCGATGAACAGGTCCGCGAGCGGTGCCTGAGCGGCTGCGTGCAGGTGCAGTTCCGGCTGCTCGACTACGTCCAGAAATGAGCCAGAATCGTTTTGCTGCCGCCAGAACTGATGAACGACAACCGGCAATACCTGCTGGAGCCCTTCCCCACCTTGGGCAAGGTTAGTTGAAAGTGTACTGCTACGGCCCAGACGAAGACCGAAACTCTCAGTTTCCCGTTTCACAGACAATCGCCAACCGTCCATATGTTTGGCGTACCAAGCGCCCACCTCATCTGCGAGCGCCCCGTCCACTCGCAGTAGCTGGGGGGCCGCCGCACCGCGAAAATCAAGGCCAGCGAATTGTTCATTCGCGTAGGCCGAAAGCACGGGTTCTCGAGTTGGTCCCAAGTACACCATCGCATCGAGCGCAGCGCCGGCTGCCTTTCGCCAAGTGTCCCACCGTGTCTCTGGCGGAAGAAGCCCCGCAAAATTTGCGTCTACACCGCTGCTTGTGGCTGGACTAGGGATCGAAATTATCTCTGGAGCGCGCATTTCGTAAGACCAGACACGCGGTGGCTCGTCCGCAGCCAGAGCACTGCGACTGAAAAGGGTCACCGTGAAATCGAGAGTGTTGCCCTGATGTTCAGCAACAATCTGAAATGAAGGACGCCCGAAGAAATCGCCACCATGGATGACATCCAGAAAGCCGCTCCCGTAACTCAAACCCCGGACTTCAATAGGCAACACGCGGCCGTCGTCACATTCCAGGCCACCGAGGAGCAATCGCGGTAGCCGAACTACCGCACTCTTTCCGCTATTGTTTTTGCCGAACACGAGCGTGAGAGGCGCGAGATTCAGGTGTTGGGATCGCGCATCGGCGCCGTCGCCGTCGCCGTTGAAAGCCTTGTATCCTCGAAACCAGACCTCTTTGATTTTCATGTGCATATCTTTGTCCCTGCAATTCCTGCGTCGTCGGAACGTAGCGGTGGACGAGGGGAAATTACCAAGCCGAAATATCTGGTCCGACGTCAACCCGGTTAAGTCGCTTTCTATCGCGCCTGAAAACTTCTTCGCAAGGGCTTAATTGTACGCGGAATGATCGGAGCGAAGCGGGGGGTCCTCATCGCTCTCAGGAGTATGAAATGAACTAAACAACCACCGGCTAAAGCCGGTGGGTTTTGGGTTACGGACTGAAAGTCCGGATACGCGTCGACTCAACGACGCGTCCTAATCCGGCTCCATTCGAAAATTGTCAGCCGGACTCGGCTCAAAATGGTGCTCCAAATACTCCTTGATCATCTCCTCCGTCATCTG
>DATDOO010000255.1:0-4072 GCA_035293245.1 Methylococcaceae bacterium | reverse complement strand
CGCCGCACCAGGTCAACTACCGCGCCAACCTGTGGGCGCTGAAGGAAACCGGCGCCAGGAGCGTGGTGGCCGTGGCGGCGGTGGGCGGCATCCGCGCCGACATGAAGCCCAAGGCACTGGTTCTGCCCGACCAGATTGTCGATTACAGCTGGGGGCGTTCGAGCACCTTCTTTGAAGGCGAACTGGAACACGTCACCCACATCGACTTCAGTTGGCCTTACAGCCAGGCGCTACGGGACAAACTGCTCCTCGCCAGTGGCAAAGCGGGCCTCGAATTGGTCGACGGCGGCGTGTACGGCTGCACCCAGGGGCCGCGCCTGGAAACGGCCGCAGAAATCGACCGCATGGCGCGCGATGGCTGCGCCGTGGTGGGCATGACCGGCATGCCGGAAGCGGCGTTGGCGCGGGAACTGGAGCTGGAATACGCCACGCTGGCGGTGGTGGCCAACTGGGCGGCGGGCAAGACGGCGGAAGTCATCACCCTGGCCGACATCGAGGCCAATCTGGTGGAAGGCATGCGCCGCGCCCGGCAGGTGCTGGGGAGACTGGTTGCGGACTGGACAGATTGAGGATGCGCCTGAACAGCAAACGGTGAAGCGGTTGCCTATATGGGAACGGTTTTTTCGATAAATAAATCTGTCCCCATATTAAGGGCGGCTGGGAGGGGGCAAGCTCTGGTAAAATTCAGCTAATTCTGATTCATCCTCCCTTCCCCCGACCATGCTCGAAGAATACCGTAGACACGCCGCCGAGCGTGCGGCGCAAGGCATACCCCCCAAGCCGCTCGATGCCGCGCAGGCCATTGCTCTGGTCGAACTGCTCAAGAGTCCACCGGCCGGCGAGGAAGCCTTCCTGCTCGACCTGCTGGAAAACCGCGTCCCGCCCGGAGTGGACGAGGCGGCGCAGGTCAAGGCGGAGTTTCTCGCCCGCGTGGCGAAAGGCGCCATCAAGTCGCCCCTGATCAGCCCGGAGCGTGCCACCGAACTGCTCGGCACCATGCTGGGCGGCTTCAACGTCACACCGCTTATCGACCTGCTGGACGACGCGCGGCTCGCGACTGCGGCGGCCAAGGCGCTTTGCCACACGCTGCTGGTGTTCGACGCCTTCCGCGATGTGCAGATGAAGAGCGAAAAGGGCAACCCCCACGCCCGGCGGGTGCTGGAATCCTGGGCGGCGGGCGAGTGGTTCTCCAGCCGGCCCAAGGTGGCGGAAAAGCTCACCGTCACCGTGTTCAAGGTGCCGGGCGAGACCAACACCGACGATCTTTCCCCGGCGCAGGACGCCTGGTCGCGCCCCGACATCCCGCTGCACGCCCTGTCCATGCTGAAAAATCCCCGCGACGGCGTCCACGACGCGCCGGCGCAGATCGCCGAACTGAAAAAGAAGGGCTTTCCCGTGGCCTACGTGGGCGACGTGGTGGGCACCGGCTCCTCGCGCAAGTCCGCCACCAATTCGCTGCTCTGGTACACGGGGCAGGACATTCCCCACGTGCCCAACAAGCGCGCCGGCGGCGTGTGCCTGGGCGGCAAGATCGCGCCCATCTTCTTCAACACCCTGGAGGATTCCGGCGCCCTGCCCATCGAGTGCGACGTGGCCCGGCTGGAAACCGGCGATGTGATCGACATCCATCCATACGAAGGCGTGATCCGCCGCCACGATTCCGGCGAAGAGTTGTGCTGTTTCCAGCTCAAGACCGACATCATTCTCGACGAAGTGCAGGCCGGCGGGCGCATCGCCCTCATCATCGGCCGCGCCCTGACCGGCCGGGCGCGCGAGGCGCTGGGGCAAGGGCCGTCGCCCTTGTTCCGCCTGCCCAAGCCGCCTGCCGACACGGGGCGCGGCTTTACCCTGGCGCAAAAAATCGTCGGCCGTGCCGCCGGCCTGCCGGCAGGGCGGGGCGTGCGCCCTGGCGCTTACTGCGAGCCGCGCATGAGCACGGTGGGTTCCCAGGACACCACCGGCCCCATGACCCGCGACGAGCTGAAAGACCTGGCCTGCCTGGGCTTTTCCGCCGACCTGGTGCTGCAGTCCTTCTGCCACACCGCGGCCTACCCGCGCCCCGTGGACATCCAGACCCAGCGTACCCTGCCGCGCTTCATTGCCCAGCGTGGCGGCGTGTCCTTGCGGCCGGGCGACGGCATCATCCATTCCTGGCTGAACCGCATGCTGCTGCCCGACGCGGTGGGCACCGGCGGCGATTCGCACACCCGTTTCCCCCTCGGCATTTCCTTCCCCGGCGGCTCGGGGCTGGTGGCCTTCGCCGCCGCCACCGGCGTCATGCCCCTGGACATGCCCGAGTCGGTGCTGGTGCGCTTCACGGGCACCCTGCAGCCCGGCATTACCTTGCGCGATCTGGTGCACGCCATTCCTTACGCCGCGATCCAGCGCGGCCTGCTCACGGTGGAGAAGAAGGGCAAGAAAAACGTCTTCTCCGGCCGCATCCTGGAAATCGAAGGGCTGCCGGATCTGAAAGTGGAACAGGCTTTCGAGTTGTCCGACGCCTCCGCCGAGCGCTCGGCGGGCGGCTGCACCATCCGCTTGAACAAGGAGCCGATCGTCGAATACCTGCGCTCCAACATTGCCCTGTTGCGCTGGATGATTGCGGAAGGCTATGAAGACCGCCACACCCTGGAGCGGCGCATCGCCGCCATGGAACAGTGGCTGGCCAAGCCCGACCTGCTGGAATCGGACGCGGATGCGGAATACGCGGAAGTCATCGAAATCGACATGACGCAGATCACCGAGCCCCTGCTGGCCTGCCCCAACGACCCGGACGACGTCCGCCCCCTGTCGCAGGTGGCCGGCACCGTCGTGGACGAGGTGTTCATCGGTTCGTGCATGACCAACATCGGCCATTTCCGTGCCGCCGGCAAGCTGCTCGGTCACGTCCACAGCCAGTTGCCGACCCGCCTGTGGGTCGCGCCGCCCACCAAAATGGACCAGACCCAGCTCGTGGAAGAAGGCGTTTACGGCGTGTTCGGCCGCGCGGGAGCGCGCACCGAGATGCCCGGCTGTTCCCTGTGCATGGGCAACCAGGCGCGGGTGGCCGACAACGCCACCGTGGTATCCACCTCCACCCGCAACTTCCCCAACCGCCTGGGGGCGGGGGCCAACGTGTACCTGGCCTCGGCGGAACTGGCGGCGGTCTGCGCCATCCTGCACCGCATCCCCACGCTGGCGGAATACATGGAATACGCCCGCGAACTGGGCGCCCAGGCGGAAGACACCTACCGCTATCTGAACTTCGACCGCATTCCCGCCTACCAGGGCGCGGCTGCGGTTTGAGCGGAATGGATATGACGCTGATTTCCATCGTGGCGGCACTGGCCGTTTCTCTCACCTTCCTCGCTCTGGTGCTGCGCAAATGGCGCGGCGGCCAGCTGCGGGATAGCGAAACCTGGCCCTTGTATGCCAAAAAGCCCCTCGGTCCGGAGGAGCAGGAGGTGTACCGGCGGCTCGCCAAGGCGCTTCCGGACCACATCATCCTGGCTCAGGTGCGCCTGTCCCAGTTGCTCGGCGTCAAGAAAGGCAACGACTTCCACTTCTGGCAGGATCGACTCAGCCGGCTGGGGGCGGATTTCGTGATCTGCGACCGGGAAGGCGCGGTCATCGCTGTCGTCGAACTGGGCGACGCCGGCCCGAATGCGGCGGCGCGCAAAACCTTGGATGCGGAAAAGCACAAGGCCCTGGCTGCCGCCCACATCCGCCTGCTGCGCTGGCAGGCCTGGAGCCTGCCCGACGACGAGGAAATTCGCCGCGAAGTGCTGGGCGAGACCCGGGACGCGGCACCGACGGACGACTCCTACGTATCCTTGATCGCCCAGCGTTAGCCGAATATTCAGGGCCGGGCCAATAGCTCCTTCCCCTGTCGGGAGAAGGTCAATGCTGTTGAATTAACGGAATCGTTTGCTATTGGGTCCCTCCCCCCACGGCAATGCCGTTAAGTTAAGCCAACTCATGGTATAATTTGCCCGTAACATTTTGAAACAACAGGACAATCCCATGAAAGCCACTTAGCAGGTTCCATGCCACGATTCTTTCCCATCTGGCGCAAATCCTCCGCGACCCGGAC